>DNQP01000195.1:19484-23641 GCA_003500955.1 Curvibacter sp.
CCATAGGGATCGTCACGCAGCACGGACAGGCGGCCCTGCACCACCACGGGCTCCATGCCGTAGCGGATGGGCGTCTTGGTACGCACCTCGACCATGCTCTCGGGTCCGCCGGGTAGGCAGAAGGAGCAGGTCAGGGGCACCGAACTCAGCAGGAAGTGGGTCTGCTTCTCGCCCGGCTCCAGCGGCATCATGAAGCCCTGCACGCGCTGCGGCTTGCCGTCCAGCGCCTGGATCTCGGGCGGGAAGACGGGCAGCACACGGTTCTTCTCCACCCGGGTCTTCACATTGGTCAGGAAGGACCAGGGCAGCACGTCGCCGCGTTCCTTGAGCTGCGGGAAGGGGCTGCCCGCGCCGTGCACGCCCGCGCCGCTGCCTGGCGGGCCGCTGGGCACGCCGCCTTCGATGGGGGGACTGAGCTGCGCCTGGGCCGTGAAGCACAGCGCGAACAGCAGGGAGGACAAGGTGGCTTTAGTGGACATGGCGCATCCCGCAGTACTTGCCCAGGGCCAGGCCCTTGCAGGCGGCCTGCAGCTCCTTCTGGCAGACGTCATGCTTCTTGCCGGATTCGAGGCAGCGCGCGGCGGCCTCGTGCGCCGCGGCCATGGCGCGGTGGCGCTGGATGTCCTCGGCCACGGCCTTGGCGTCGTTCTCGTGGGCCTGCACGGCCAGCAGCGGCAGGGCCAGCAGCACGAGGCTCAGCAGTTTCTTCATCTTCATTCCTCTCAAAATTCACGAAGCAGCGACACCGCGCTGCTGCGATAGGCCGCAAGCACCGGCAGGGCCGAGGCGAGCGCGGCCACCGTCAGAGCCAGGGCCGGCACCCAGAGTTCCTCGGCCAGCCAGAGCGCCCCACGCAGCGGCACGGATTGATCGTTCTCCAGCATCCAGCCTAGCAGGGCTGTCAAGCCATGGCCGCCAGCCAGGCCCAGCAGCGTGGCCAGCGCGGCCAGCCAGAGTGCCTCGGCCAGCAGCAGGCCGGCCACGCGGCGCGGCGGCGCGCCCAGCATGCGCAGCAGGGCCAGGTCGGCACGGCGCTCGCGCACGGCGCTCCAGAGCGCGATGAACACGCTCAGGCCGGCGGTCAGCAGCAGCACGGCGGCGAAGCCACGCAGCACATCGGTGCCCACGCCCACCATGCGCAGCAGGCGCGTGATTTCCAGCGCGGGCGCGGCGGCCTGCATGGAGGTGGCGCTGTTCACATAGCGCGGAAAGGTCACGGCCGCCAGCGGGCTGCGGTAACGCACCAGGGCCAGGGTGATTTCGCGGTCCGCCTCCAGCGCCTGGCGTTCGGCCTCGTCCTCGGGTTCGCCTTCGTGCACGCGCCAGACGGATTCGCTGGCGGTGAGCACCAGCCGGTCGAGCACACAGCCGCAAGGCGCGAGCACGCCGCTCACGCGGTAGGGCTCGTCGCCATGCTCCTCGCCGCCGGCGCCCAGTCCATGCGCACCGGCAAACTGGCCGCCCACCGCCAGGCCGGTGGCGCGCGCCACCTGGGCGCCGAGCACGGCCTCCATCGGCGCTTGCCACCAGGCGCCTTGCGCCAGTTCGGCGCCGTAGTGTGCCGGGTAGTCGCGCGTGGTGCCGACGATGCGAAAGCCCCGGTAGCTGTCGCCCAGGCTCAGCGGGATGAGCTGGGCCACGCGCGCGTCCCGCGCCAGCGCCTGCGCCTCGGCCAGCGGAATGTTGCCCGTGGGCACGTCCAGATGGAACACGCCCGAGAGGATGAGCTGCAAGGGGCTGCCCTTGGCACCGACCACGGCGTCGATGCCGGCGAGGTCGCGCTCGAAGGCGCGGTCGACCTGGGTGCGCACCAGCAGCAGCAGGGTGATGGCGGCCAGGCCCAGGCTGAGCAGCAGCAGGTTGAGCACGGTGGCCAGCGGGCGCGCCCAGAGGTAGCGCCAGGCCAGGGACGCGGTGCTCATGCCACGGCCTCCCGCGCCCGATCGAGGTCCAGCACCTGGGCCTCAGGCAGCGCAGCACGCACGCGCGCGTCATGGGTGGCAATCACCAGAGTGGCGCCGCAGCGCTGCGCGCTGGCCTGCAGCAGCGCCAGGGCATCGCGCGCGGCTTCGTCGTCGAGGCTGGCCGTGGGTTCGTCGGCCAGGATCACCTGGGGTTGCAGCAGCACGGCACGCGCCAGCGCCACGCGCTGCGCCTGCCCGCCCGAGAGCTGCGCGGGCCGGCGCGCTGCCAGCTCGTCCACGCCCAGGGTCTGCAGGGCCGCGGTGAGGGCCGCCCGGTCCGCGGCCAGGCCGGCGGCGTAATAGACCAGCGCCAAGTTGTCGGCCACGGTCAGGGCCGTGCTCAGGTGCAGCTTCTGCGGCAGGAAACCGACATGGCGTGCGCGCCAGGCATCGGCCTGCGCGGGGCCCAGCGCGCCCAGACACTGGCCGGCCACGATGATCTCGCCCGCCGCTGGCGCCATCAGTGCGGCAGCCAGCGCGAGCCAGCTGGACTTGCCGCTGCCCGAACGGCCGCGCAGCAGCAGGGTCTCGCCCTGGCCCAGCGCGAGGTCGGGGAAGGCCAGGCGCGCGCCGCCCGGGTACTGGCAAGCCAGGCCCCGCGTCGCAATCACGCCCCGGACTCCGGCTTGAGCAGCTCGGCGAACTGTTTCCTGAACTTGGCCACCTTGGGGCCGACGACGAAGGCGCAGTAGCCCTGGTTGGGATGCTGCATGTAATAGTCCTGGTGGTAGGCCTCGGCCGGCCAGTAATTGGCCAGGGGCAGCACCTCGGTGACGATGGGGGCGTTGAAGATGGCACCCTGCTCCAGTTCGGCGATCAGCAGTCGGGCCTCCTGCTCCTGGGCCGGTGTCGTGAAATACACGGCGCTGCGGTACTGGGTGCCGACATCATTGCCCTGGCGGTTGAGGGTGGTCGGGTCATGGGTGGCGAAGAAGATGCCTAGAAGCTGGCGCACGCTCACCTGCGCCGGGTCGTAGACCAGGCGCACCACCTCGTTGTGGCCGGTGGTGCCGCTGCAGACCTGCTCGTAGCTGGGGCGTTCCACATGACCGTTGCTGTAGCCGCTCTCGACGTCGAGCACGCCGCGCACGCGGTCGAAGACGGCTTCGGTGCACCAGAAGCAGCCGCCGCCGAGAACCAGGATGGGATGATCGTTGGACATGATGGGCCAGCCAGGAAATGGGACCCGCATCTTAGAGCCAGCGGGCGATCCCGGCCTTTACTGCGGCTTTACAGCCCGGCCTCAAGATCGTGGCTTGACGCCCTTGCGAGGGCTGGATTACATTACTAACCCGTCAGTCATTAAAATACAGCCGCGATGATCGGCAAGATCTTTTCCAACAACTGCCCCCGGCGCGAGCGGCGCAAGGAAGCCCGCCCGGGCGAGCTGCTGGCCGCGGCCCTGGAGCTGTTCGTCGAAAAAGGCTATGCCGCGACACGCTCGGAAGAAGTGGCGCGCCGCGCCGGGGTCTCCAAGGGCACGCTCTTTCTCTACTTCGCCACCAAGGAAGAGCTGTTCAAGGCGGTGGTGCGCGAGAACATCGCGGGCCGCTTCGCCGAGTGGAACACCGAGTTCGAGACCTTTGAGGGCAGCACCCCCGAGATGCTGCGCTACGCCCTGATGATGTGGTGGGAGCGCATCGGCAAGACGCCCGCGGCCGGCATCACCAAGCTCATGATGAGCGAGGCGGTCAATTTCCCCGAACTCGCGGCCTTCTACCAGCAGGAGGTCATCGAGCCCGGGCATGAACTGATCCGCCGCATCCTGCAGCGCGGTGTGGACCGCGGCGAGTTCCGACCCATGGATATGGAGCACGCCATCTTCGCCGTGCTCGCGCCCATGATCTTCCTCATGTCCTGGCGGCATTCCTTCGGGGCCTGCGTGAGCAGCTCCAGCCTGCTGGATCCCGAGCGCTATCTGGAACAGCAGTCCCAGATCCTGCTGCACGGCCTGTGCAGCCCGGACGCGGACCGCAAGCCCACGTCGCAAAGAAAGACCTAAGTTCATGAAACGCTGGATCACCTGGGGCCTGGGCGCCCTGATCGTCGTGCTGCTGGCCGCGGGCGTGCTGCGCGCCATGGGGGCGCGCAAGGCGCAACAGGTGGCGCTGGCCGAGCAGACGGCACGCAGCGCGCAGACCGTGGTCGAACTCGCCCTCTCCGATGTGCTGCTGCTGCAGCCGCAGGAATTGC
>DNQP01000195.1:23960-30395 GCA_003500955.1 Curvibacter sp.
GCCGCAGGAATTGCTGCGCGGCCTGCCCGTTTCGGGCACGCTCAAGGCCGCCAACTCGGCCTACGTCAAGGCGCGCGTGCCGGGTGAGCTGCAAGGACTGACCGTGCGCGAAGGCGACGCCGTGCAGGCCGGCCAGGTGATCGCGCGCATCGACCCGGCCGAGTACGAGGCCCGCCTGCGCCAGGCCCAGCTGCAGGCCGACGCGGCCAGGGCACAGATCGACATCGCCCAGCGCCAGTACGACAACAACAAGGCCCTGGTCGACCAGGGCTTCATCTCCAAGACCGCCCTGGACACCTCGCTGGCCAATCTCAATGCGGCACGGGCCAGCTACGAGGCCGCCATGGCCGCAGCCGACGTGGCACGCAAGAGCATGGCAGACACCACGCTCCGGGCGCCGATGAACGGCCTGGTCTCGCAACGCCTGGCGCAGCCGGGCGAGCGCGTGGCGATCGATACGCGCATCGTCGAGATCGTGGACCTCAGCCGCATGGAGATCGAAGCCGCGCTCAGCGCCGCCGACTCGGTGGGCGTGCGCGTGGGCCAGCGCGCCGAACTCAAGGTCGAAGGCCATGCCCAGCCCGTGCCCGCGCGCGTGGCGCGCATCAACCCCAGCACCCAGGCCGGCAGCCGCAGCGTGCTGGTCTATCTGCAGCTGCAGAGCGTGCCGGGCCTGCGCCAGGGCCTGTTCGTGCAGGGCACGCTGGGCACCGAGAAGCTCAAGACGCTGGCCGTGCCGCTGGAAGCCGTGCGCACGGACAAACCCCAGCCCTATCTCCAGCTGGTCGAGGGCGACCAGGTGCGCCATGTCAGCGTGAACCTGGGGCTGCGCGGCCGCGTGGCCGACCAGGACCTCGTGGCCGTCAGCGGCCTGCCCGAAGGCAGCCGCGTGCTGGCCGGCAGCGTGGGGCCGCTGCGCGAGGGTACGCAGGTGAAACTGGGCACGCAGCCCTGAGCCCGAGCACCGCAGTCGCCCTCGCCATCCTCACCACAACACCCGCCGACATCCCATGTGGTTCACCCGCGTCAGCCTCCAGAACCCGGTCTTCGCCACCATGGTCATGCTGGCCTTCGTCGTGCTGGGACTCTTCTCCTACCAGCGCCTGCAGGTGGACCAGTTCCCCAACGTCGACTTCCCCGTGGTGGTGGTCAGCACCAGCTACCCCGGCGCCTCGCCCGAAATTGTGGAGAGCGAGGTCACCAAGAAGATCGAGGAAGGGGTCAACTCCATTGCCGGCATCAATGCCCTGACCTCGCGCAGCTATGAGAACCAGTCGCTGGTGATCATCGAGTTCCAGCTGCACATCGACGGCCGCAAGGCGGCCGAGGACGTGCGTGAGAAGGTGGCGTCCATCCGCCCTAACTTGCGCGATGAGGTGGAAGAGCCGCGCGTGCTGCGCTTCGATCCGGCCAGCCGTGCGATCTGGTCGCTGGCCGTGCTACCGGACGAGAGCGCGGGCAAGGCCCCGAGCACCGCCGGGCCGCCCCAAGGTGCGAGCGCCCCCTCGGGGGGCAGCGCACCACGCGCAGCGGGAAGCGTGGGGGCACCATCCGCGGTGGAGCTCACAAGCTGGGCCGACCAGGTACTCAAGAAGCGGCTGGAGAACGTACGCGGCGTGGGCGCCGTCAACCTGGTGGGCGCGACCAAGCGCGAGATCAACATCTACCTGCGGCCCGAAGCCCTGGAGGCCTATGGCATCACGCCCGAGCAGGTGGCCAATGCGGTGCGCACGGAGAACCAGGACATGCCGCTGGGCGCGGTGCGATCGAGCAGCCAGGAGCTGGCGGTGCAGATCGACGCGCGCATGCAGCGCCCCGAGGATTTCAACCGCATCATCGTGGCCCGCAAGGGCAGCACCCCGATCCGACTGGCGCAGGTGGCCACGGTGCAGGACGGCCCCCAGGAGATCGAGACCCTGGCGCTCTACGACGGCACGCGCACCCTGCTGCTATCGGTGCAGAAGGCCCAGGACGAGAACACCATTGCCGTGATCGACGGCCTCACGCGCACCGTGGCCGACATGAAAAGCCAGCTGCCGCCGGGCGTGCGGCTGGAGCCCATCCAGGATGGCTCGCGGCCGATCCGCGTGGCCGTGGACAACGTGCGCCGCACCCTGATCGAAGGCGCCATCCTCACGGTGCTCATCGTCTTCCTGTTCCTGAACTCGTGGCGCTCCACCGTCATCACGGGGCTGACGCTGCCGATCGCGCTGATCGGCACCTTCCTCTTCATGCACTGGTTCGGTTTCACGATCAACATGATCACGCTGATGGCGCTGTCACTCTGCGTGGGCCTGCTGATCGACGACGCCATCGTGGTGCGCGAGAACATCGTGCGCCATGTGCAGATGGGCAAGGAACCCTACCAGGCCTCGCTCGACGGCACCCAGGAGATCGGCCTGGCCGTGCTGGCCACCACCTTCTCCATCGTGGCCGTGTTCCTGCCCATCGGCTTCATGGGCGGCATCATCGGCAAGTTCTTCCACGAGTTCGGCATCACCATCGTGGCGGCGGTGCTGATCTCGATGTTCGTCAGCTTCACACTCGATCCCATGCTCTCGTCCGTCTGGCACGACCCGAGCATCCACGCCCATGGCCAGAAGATCACGCCCGTGACCTTCTACGACCGGACCATCGGTCGTGTCACAGCCTGGTTCGACCATGCCACCGACAGCCTGGCGGACTTCTACCAGGCCATCCTGCGCTGGTCGCTGGTGCACAAGCTGGCGACCCTGGGCATCGCCCTGGCCATCTTCGTGCTCAGCATCTTCATGGTGCCGCTGCTGGGCACCGAGTTCGTGCCCAAGGCCGACTTCTCCGAGACCAGCATCAGCTTCTACACGCCCGTGGGTTCGTCGATCGAGGCCACCGAGGCCAAGGCACGCCAGGTGCAGGACATCCTGCGCGAGTTCCCCGAGGTGCGCTACTCGCTGGCCACGATCAACACCGGCAATGCGCAGGGCAAGAACTACGCGAGCGTCTACATCCGGCTGATCGACCGCAAGGCCCGCACCCGCAACGTGGACCAGATCTCGGCCGAGCTGCGCGAGCGCCTGGCCCGCGTGCCGGGCATGACGGTCACGCACGCCGGTCTGCTGGACGCCGTGGGCGGTCAGAAGCAGATCGAGTTCTCGCTGCAGGGCAGCGACCTGCAGGAGCTCGAGCGACTCAGCCAGGTCGTGATGGAGAAGGTCCGCGGCATCCCGGGGCTGGTGGACCTGGATTCGAGCGTCAAGCCGGGCAAGCCCACGATCGCGGTGCAGGTGAACCGGGAGGCGGCCTCCGACCTGGGCCTGGGCGTGAACCAGATCGCCACCTCGCTGCGCACGCTGATTGCCGGCCAGACCGTGGGCAACTGGCGCGCCAGCGACGACCAGACCTATGACGTCAACGTGCGACTCGCGCCCGAGGCCCGTCACAGCATGGCCGACCTGGAGCGCCTGCCCTTCGCACTGGGCAGCAACAGCGACGGCAGCTCGCGCGTGATCCGCCTCAACCAGGTGGCGCGCCTGGCGCCCGACACGGGCTCCAACCAGATCAACCGGCGCGACCTGATGCGCGAAGTGGCCATCAACGCCAACGTCTACAACCGCTCGGCCGGCGAGGTGTCGGCCGACATCCGCAAGGCACTCGACAGCGTGAGCTTCCCGCCGGGCTACCGCTACCAGTTCGGCGGCTCGACCAAGAACATGCAGGAGTCTTTCGGCTACGCGCTCTCGGCGCTGGCCATGGCCATCATCTTCATCTACATGATCCTGGCCAGCCAGTTCAAGAGCTTCCTGCAGCCCATCGCACTCATGACCTCGCTGCCCATGACCTTGATCGGCGTGGTG
Source organism: Curvibacter sp. (assembly GCA_003500955.1). Taxonomy (GTDB): domain Bacteria; phylum Pseudomonadota; class Gammaproteobacteria; order Burkholderiales; family Burkholderiaceae_C; genus Hylemonella. Next base: position 27,794 of record DNQP01000195.1, read on the forward strand.
CTGGCGCTGCTGATGTTCCGCTCCACGCTCTCCATGTTCTCCATCATCGGTGTGGTGATGCTCATGGGCCTGGTGACCAAGAACGCCATCCTGCTGGTGGATTTCGCGATCCGCGCCCGCGAGGACGGCATGGAGCGCGCCGAGGCGCTGCTGATGGCCGCCAAGGTGCGGCTGCGCCCCATCCTCATGACCACGCTGGCCATGATCTTCGGCATGGTGCCGCTGGCCTTCGCGCTGACCGAAGGCTCGGAGCAGCGCGCGCCCATGGGCCAGGCCGTGATCGGCGGGGTCATCACCTCCTCGCTGCTGACCCTGGTGGTCGTGCCCGTGGTCTACTGCTATATGGACGATCTGGGGCGCTGGATGGTCCGGCGCTGGCGCGGGGAAAACGCGGGTGCCAAGTAAAATTTCCGTAGCCCTAACACACCCCATGGAGTACGAACAATGAACTTCGAACAAGCCCGCTTCAACATGATCGAGCAGCAGATCCGCCCCTGGAACGTGCTCGATGGCGAGGTCCTGGATCTGCTCTCGCAGGTGCGCCGCGAGGCCTTCGTGCCCGTCGCCCACCAGGCCCTGGCCTTCGCCGACCTCGAGCTGCCGCTGCGCGGCAGTGGCGAGAACGGCATGTGCATGCTCGCCCCCAAGGTCGAGGCCCGTATGCTGCAGGACCTGGCCGTACAGAAACACGAGAAGGTGCTGGAGATCGGCACCGGCTCGGGCTATATGGCCGCCCTGCTGGCACAGCGCGCCCAGCGCGTGATCACGCTGGAGATCGACCCCGAGCTCGCCAACCTGGCGCGCAGCAACCTTTCCAAGGTCGGCATCACCAACGTGGACGTGCGCCAGGCCGACGGCGCCAAGGGCACGCCGGCCGACGGGCCCTTCGACGTCATCGTGCTCAGCGGCTCGGTGGCCGAAGTGCCGCACAAGCTGCTGGAACAACTCAAGACCGGCGGCCGGCTGATGGCCATCGTGGGCGACGCACCCGTGATGCGCGCCACGCTGATCACGCGCACCAGCGCCGCCGAGTACCTGAGCACCCAGGGCTGGGACACGCTGGCGCCGCGCCTGCTGAATTTTCCGGAGCACCCCCGCTTCAGTTTCTGAGCTATCCGAGAGGAGCGCATCATGATCGACCATATCCACCCCGGCGACCTTGCGGCCTGGATCCGCAAGGTCCAGGCCCACGGGCGCCCGCTCGTGCTCGACGTGCGCGAGGCCAGCGAACTGCAGCAGGCCAGCCTTCGACCCGCCGCGGACTACGATCTGGTGCACATCCCCATGGGTGTCGTGCCGCCGCGATTGGAAGAGCTCGATCCCGCCCGCCCTGTGGCCTGTCTGTGCCACCACGGAGCGCGGAGCATGCGCGTGGCCGAGTTCCTGCAACACCAGGGCTTCCAGCATGTGGCCAACATCACGGGCGGCATCAACGCCTGGTCCATCCAGCTGGACCCGACGGTGCCGCGCTACTGAGCGCCGCCGCCTGACCGACACATTTCTGCGTACCGAACCAAGGATGCCCATGAAAGCCTTCCGCCTGCCGCCCTTGACCCTGGCCATCGCCGCCGCCCTGGCCCTGCCCGCGCAGGCACAAAGCCTGCAGGAGCTCTACGAGGCGGCACGCGGGCATGACGCGGCCTACCAGGCGGCGCGTTCGCAATACGAGGCCAATCTCTACAAGGCCGACCAGGCCAAGGCCGCGCTGTTGCCGACCGTCAATCTGACGGCCGGTGCCTCGGCCACCCAGTTGCGCAGCGAGAGCAGTGGCACCACCACCAACCGGGACCTGCAGAACCGCAACATGGGTATCAGCGCCACGCAGCCCCTGTACCGGCCCAACAACCTGGCCACCTACCAGCAGGGCACACGCCAGGCCGATCTGGCCGAGGCCCAGCTGCTGGCGGCCGAGCAGGACCTGATCGTGCGCGTGAGCCAGGCCTATTTCGACGTGCTGGCCTCGCAGGACAGCCTGACCTTTGTGCAGGCGCAAAAGACCGCGGTGGCCGAACAGCTGGCCTCGGCCCGGCGCAACTTCGAGGTCGGCACCGCCACCATCACCGACACGCGCGAGGCTCAGGCCCGCTACGACCTGGTCATCGCCCAGGAGATCGCGGCCGAGAACGACCTGCGCGTGAAGAAGTTGGCGCTCGACCAGCTTGTGGGCAAGCCCGACGCCCGCCCCCATCCCCTGACCCCGGCCGCCACCCTGCCCGGCCTGCTGCCCGAGGACGTCAACACCTGGGTGCAGCAGGGCCAGGACCAGCACCCGGCCATCCGCCAGGCGCGCATCGCGCGCGAGATCGCCGACCTGGAGACCGAGAAGGCCATGGCTGGCCACAAGCCCACGCTGGACCTCAACGCCAGCCACACCTTCAACCGCAACATCGGTGGCTCCGCCCTGATTCCTGGCTCAAGCGTCACCTCCGAGACCTACAACACCACGGTGGGCGTGCAGTTCAACCTGCCGCTGTTCGCCGGCTTCGCCACGCAGAACCGCCTGCGCGAAACGCTGGCGCTGGAGGAGAAAGCACGCTCCGATCTGGAGAACGCCCAGCGCACCGTGGCCCAGGGCACGCGCACGGCCTACTTCGGCGTGGTC
>DNQP01000262.1:0-132 GCA_003500955.1 Curvibacter sp.
CGGTGCCACCACCTACTACCTCGAGTTCTTCCCCGTGCCGCACAGCGCGCTTGGCGGCAAGCGCCCGGTGCTCGGCCTCTACCCCGTGCCGGGCCGGCTCGACGCCCTGCTCTCCAGCGAGCTGCTGGAAAG
>DNQP01000262.1:453-5098 GCA_003500955.1 Curvibacter sp.
GGAAACCGTGCGCCAGATCAGCCTGGGCCACGCGAGCCGTGAGCGCACGCTGGTGCTGACCTCGTCGGCACGTGCGCTGACGACCATGGAAAAGATGCAGATGGGCGATGGCCGCCGCGACACCCAGGGGCTGATGCAGCTGGTGGCCGCGCACAGCCACAGCCACCACATCGTGGACATGGCCGAGCTCACGCGCCAGGCCGGCACCATCGTCAGCGCCGTCATGCTGGGCTGCATCGCCGCCAGCGGCCTGCTGCCGATGAAGCGCGAAGACTACGAGCACGTGCTGCAAGACGGCAGCGGCAGCGCCAAGGCCAGCCTGCGCGGCTTCGCCCTGGGCTTCGACGCCGTGCAGGCCCAGCGCACCCAGGCGCAGTACATCGAGCAGGTGCTGGCACCCAAGCCCCAGGCCGTCGCGCCGGCAGAGAAGGTGCCGGCCCTGGCCGCCGAGGTGGCCCAGGCCTTCCCTTCCGTGCTGCACGAGCTCATCGCCCTGGGCCATGCGCGTCTGGTCGAGTACCAGGGCGCAGGCTATGCCCGGCTCTACATCGAGCGGCTGCAGCGCGTGCTGCAGGCCGAACGCAGCAGCGACCCGCAGGGCACGCGCGGCTGGGCCGTCACGCGCGAGATGGCACGCTGGTTGGCGCTTTGGATGGCCTTCGACGACATCGTCCGCGTGGCCGATCTCAAGAGCCGTGCCAGCCGCTGGCAGCGCGTGATCGGCGAGGTCAAGGCCGGCGACGCCGACCTGCTCAAGCTCTACGACCACTTCAAGCCCGGCGTGCCCGAGTTCGCGGCCCTGTTGCCGCAAGGCCCAGCCCAGCGCCTGCTGGCCTGGGACCGCAAGCGCGTGCTGGCCGGCAAGACGCCTTGGGCCCTGCCGCTGAAGATCGGCACGCACTCGGTCTTCGGCATGATCGCGCTGCGTGGCCTGGCCTCGTTCCGCTGGCTGCGCCCGCACGGCAGCCGCTACGCAACCGAGCAACAGCTGATCACGCAGTGGCTCGATGCCGTGGTGCACGGCACCGCGCGCCACTGGGCCACAGGCCATGAGATCGCGCTCTGCGGCCGCCTGATCAAGGGCTACGGCAGCACCAACGAGCGCGGCAAGGACAACCTGCTGCACGTGGTGCAGCACCTGGCCCCGGCCACGCATTTCGCGGACGACGTCGCGCGCGCAGCGGCCATCGCCGCGGCGCGCCAGGCGGCGCTGAGTGATGAAGCCGGCAAGGCGCTGGACCAGACTCTGGTACAACACGGCGTACCGGCGCGACCGATCAAGGCTCAGCCCATCCGCTGGGTGCGCAAGCCCCAGCTCAAGAACAAGATCAGTTAACACACAGAAGGAGACCTCCCATGCCATTCCAGCTTTCCAACCGCGTGCTGCGACGCACGGCCCTGGCCGCCCTGGTGGCCGCCGCCGGTCTGCTGCCCATGACGCAGGCGCAAGCCCAGGCCTACCCGAGCAAGCCGGTCAAGGTCATCGTGAGCTTCCCGCCTGGCGGCGTGGCCGATGTGCTGGCCCGTCTGGTGGCGGCCCCGCTGCAGGATGCGCTGGGCCAGCCCGTGGTGGTGGAAAACCGTGCCGGCTCGGGCGGCAACATCGGCGCCGATGCCGTGGCCAAGTCTCCGGCCGACGGCTACACCCTGCTGATGAGCTCGGGCGGCACGGTGTCAGTGAACCCGCACATCTACGCCAAGATGCCCTTCGACCCGACCAAGGACATCACGCCCGTGGCCTCGGTGGCCCGCGTGGCCGTCTTCCTGGTGGCGCGCAACAACCTGCCTGTGAACAACGCCCAGGAGTTCCTGGCCTATATGAAGGCCAACCCGGGCAAGCTGTCCTACGGCTCGCCGGGCAACGGCAGCTCGCCGCACCTGGCCGGCGAGATGTTCAAGAGCATGAGCAACACCTTTGCCGTGCACGTGCCCTACCGCGGCGCGGCGCCTGCGCTCAACGACCTGCTGGCGGGCCAGATCGACTACGCCTTCGACCCGGGTATCGGCCTGACCCACGTGCGCGCCGGCCGCCTCAAGCTGCTCGCCGTGGGCAGCCCCACGCGCTCGGCCCAGTTCCCGGACGTGCCCACGGTCGAGGAAACCGGCCTCAAGGGCTTTGATGCCGACTCCTACTTCGGCTTCTACGCACCGGCCGGCACGCCCGCTGCCGTCATCACCCGCCTGAACACCGAGATCAACAGGATCCTCAACACCCAGGCCACCAAGGACCGCATCGCGGCCCTGGGTGGCGAAGCCGCGCCCATGAGCCCCCAGGGTTTTGGCGCGCGTGCCGCTGAGGATTCCAAGCGCTTTGGTACCCTGATCCGCGAGCGCAAGATCACGGCGGACTGAGCCCTGGACCTGACCAGCCCCTGCAGGCACGCAGGGGCATTTTTTTGTGCATCCATGAGCGACACCCCCTCCCCACGCACCATCGTCTACACCCAGCGCGTCGAATTCGGCGACTGCGACCCTGCGCGCATCGTCTGGTTTCCCAACTTCTTCCGCTGGATCGACGCGGCCTCGCGCCACTTCTTCATCCAGTGCGGCGTGCCGCCCTGGAACGAGACCGAGAAGGCCACGGGCCTGATCGGTACGCCGCTGGTCGACACGCACGCGCGCTTCGTCAAGACCGCGAGCTATGGCGACACGCTGCAGATCCACGTGCACGTGGCCGAGTGGCGCGACAAGAGCTTTGTGCAGCGCTACCAGATCCAGCGCGAGAACAAGGACGGCTCGGTGGACCTGATCATGGAATGCGACGAGGTGCGCATCTTCGCGGCCCACCGTGAGGACGGCAAGGGCATACGCGCCATCCCCATCCCGGCCGACATCAAGGCCCTGTGCGCATGAAACAACCGCCCCTCGGGCGGTTGTTTCATGGAGCGGCAGGTATCAGGCGGTGAGCTTCAGCCCGACGATGCCCGCGAGGATGAGGCCGACGCAGACCAGGCGCGCGACCGTCGCCGGCTCGCCAAAGAGCACAATGCCGAGGATCACGGTGCCCAGCGCACCGATGCCCGTCCACACGGCGTAAGCCGTGCCCACCGGCAGGGTGCGCATCGCCAGGCCCAGCAGGCCGACACTGAGCACCATGGCCGTCACCGTGCCCACACTGGGCCACAGACGCGTGAACCCTTCGGTGTATTTCAGACCGATGGCCCAGCCGATCTCGAACAAACCCGCTACCAACAGAAGCATCCAAGCCATGACATCTCTCCCGGCGTCTGCGCGCCACGTCCAGGCCGTCCCGGATATGAAGGATCACCCTCGGGGTCGTCCCCGTGGCGGACCTCCGACGATAGGAAGACGGAGGCCGATGCCAGTGTAGGCGGTCGACGCCAAGGTGGCCGGTCACCGCGCCGGTATCCCCGCGTGTGTTGGGTGGTAGGCACGCCACAGGGCGTGCAGCGCTCAGACCCCGGCCAGCGCGCGCAGGCCGCCCGGGTCCGTCACCTGCAGCAGGCGCCCGGTACCGCTGATCAGGCTGCGCTCGCGCAGCTGGCGCAGCACGCGCGACAGGGTCTCGGGGGCGATGCCGAGCTGCGCGGCGATCAGGCGCTTGCGCTGCTCCAGCGGCACGGCCAGCCCCCCCCTGTCGCCGGCAGGCTTGGCATGCCGCAGCAGCCATTCGGCGCAGCGCGCCTCGGCGTCCTTGGCCAGCCGGCTCACGGCCAGCTCGGTCTGACGCCGGTGCGCCAGCGCCACGTCGTGCAGCACCGTGCGCGCCGCGGGCGTGAGTGCCGCCAGCGACTGGCGAAAGCGCGCCAGCGGGATGCGGCGCAGCACCACCTCGGTCTCGGCCACGGCGTCCACGGCGCTGGGCAGGCCCAGCACGGCGGCCGTGGCCTCGAGCCAGAAAGGCCCCTGCACCTCACCGAGCTGATGGGCCAGCGCGTCGCCCTCGAGCAGGCCCAACGCCACCCGGCCCGATTCCAGGTGCAGCACCGCGCTGGGCGTGCTGCCACGCTTGAGCAACACCGTGCCCGCCGCCACACGGCGGCGTTCGGCCTGGGGGTCCATGACTTGCAGCGACAGCATGGCCGTCACTGTGCCGCCATGGCGAGGCCACGGCCTTGAGCCACATCAAAGACCGCGCAGGTCGAGGCCGCCGATGCTCAAAGCACCAGCAGGGCCCGGAAATCGTTCACATTGGTGTGGGTGGGTCCCGTGACGACGAGGTCGCCCAAGGGCTGGAAATAGCCGTAAGCGTCGTTGTGGTCCAGATGGCGCTCGATCTTCAGACCCAGGGCCTGGGCGCGCGCCAGCGTGCCGGGCTCGACCCAGGCACCGGCGTTTTCTTCCATGCCGTCGATGCCGTCGGTGTCGGCCGCCAGGCCCCAGACGCCGGGCTGGCCCTGCAGACCCAGGGCCAGGCCCAGGCAGAACTCGCCGGCACGACCGCCCTTGCCGCGCGGGGCGTCGGCCGGATGCGGACGCACCGTCACCGTGGTCTCGCCGCCGCTGAGGATGACGCAGGGCTTGGCAAATGGCTGCCCCTGGCGGGCCACGGCGCGCGCCAGCGCCGCATGGACCTTGCCGACCTCGCGCGACTCGCCCTCCATTTCGTCGCTGAGGATGTAGGCGTTCAGGCCCGCGGCACGCGCCGCCTCGGCCGCGGCCTCCAGCGATTGCTGCGGCGTGG
>DNQP01000279.1:0-4050 GCA_003500955.1 Curvibacter sp.
ACACAGGGCAATCGCACCTGCTGGGTGCCGGCCGCCCGCTGCGCACGGCGCTGGAGCAGGGGGCACTGCACTCGATGATCTTCTGGGGGCCGCCCGGTGTCGGCAAGACCACCCTGGCGCGCCTGATCGCAACCGTCACCGATGCCCACTTCGAAACCCTCTCTGCGGTCCTGGCCGGCGTGAAGGATATTCGCCAGGCGGTGGATATTGCACGGCAGAACTACGCAGCCAACGGGCGCCGTACCATTCTGTTTGTCGATGAGGTGCACCGCTTCAACAAGGCGCAGCAGGATGCCTTTTTGCCCTACGTTGAAGACGGCACTCTGCTGTTTATTGGCGCCACCACCGAAAACCCAAGTTTCGAAGTAATTACCGCCTTGTTGTCCCGCGCCCGGGTCTACGTGCTCAAGGGCCTGGACGAAGAAGCCTTGAGCGGGCTGCTGGACCGCGCCCTGGAAGACATGGAACGCGGCCTTGGCGCTTTGCAGTTGCAGCTCAGCCCGCAAGCGCGCCAGTTGCTGCTTGATGCCAGCGATGGTGATGCGCGGCGGTTACTGAACCTGCTGGAGATTGCCGCCGACCTGGTGGAGCAGGGCGGTGTCATCGAGGTGGAGTTGCTCGGTGAACTGCTCAGTGATAACCGCCGACGCTTCGATAAGGGCGGTGAAGCCTTTTACGACCAAATCTCGGCACTGCATAAGTCCGTGCGCGGCTCCAATCCGGACGCCGCGCTCTACTGGTTCGCACGTATGCTCGATGGCGGCTGCGATCCGTTGTACATCGCGCGTCGGGTAGTGCGCATGGCCAGTGAGGAAATCGGCAATGCCGACCCAAGAGCGCTGACGCTGGCGTTGAACGCCTGGGATGTGCAAGAGCGCCTGGGTAGCCCCGAAGGCGAGCTGGCAGTCGCCCAGGCCATCACCTATCTGGCCTGCGCCGCCAAGAGCAACGCCGTCTACAGCGCATTCAATACCGCGATGCGCGATGTGGCCGGCCAGGGCTCGCTGGAGGTACCCATGCACCTGCGCAACGCACCAACCAAGTTGATGAAGGAACTGGGCTATAACGAGGGATATCGCTATGCCCACGACGAGCCAGAGGCCTACGCCGCCGGCGAAGATTACTTCCCCGAGGATCTTGAGCCACGCCAGTATTACCAGCCGGTGCCGCGCGGCCTTGAGCTGAAGATCGCACAAAAACTGCAGCACCTGCGCAGCCTGGACGCCGCCAGCAGCAGGCAACGGCGGCCCCATGATTAAACTCTGTCTGGCTGTCATGTTCGGCGGTGCGCTAGGCGCACTGGCCCGCTTTGGCGTGGCGCAGTGGTCGATGGCGCACTGGCCAAAGCTGTTTCCGTTACCCACCTTGCTGGTGAATCTGCTCGGATGCCTGCTGATCGGTGTACTATACGGCCTTTGGCTGGAGCGCCCCGAGCTCTCGCCGGTGTTGCGACAACTGCTGGTCACCGGCTTGCTGGGCGCCTTTACGACCTTTTCGACCTTTTCTCTGGATACGCTCCGGCTGCTGGAGAACGGCGAAGGCCTGCTGGCTCTGGGCTATGTCCTGCTCAGTGTCTGTATTGGCCTGCTTGCCACCTGGGCCGGGCTGTCGCTGACACGCTGACCAGCCGTCACCTAAAACTGCAAAAGATGATGATCACCCATGCTTGATGCCAAACTCGTTCGTACCCAACCGCAACTGCTAGCCGAGCGCCTGGCCACCCGTGGCTTTGCGCTGGATCTGGCCCAGCTCGATGCTCTGGAGTCGCGCCGCAAGGCCGTCCAGACCCGCACCGAAACCTTGCAGGCCGAACGCAACAGTCGCTCCAAGTCGATCGGGCAGGCCAAGGCACGCGGTGAAGATATCCAGCCGCTACTGGCCGATGTCGACCGTATGGGTAACGAGCTGGCCGAGGCCAAGCAGGAGCTTGAAGGTATTCAGCAGGAGCTGGACGCGCTGCTGCTGAGCATGCCCAACCTGCCGGCTGAATCTGTTCCGGTCGGCAAGAACGAGGACGAGAACGTTGAAGTGCGCCGCTGGGGCACGCCGCGCAGCTTCGACTTCGAGGTCAAGGACCACGTGGCGTTGGGCGAGCAGCACGGTTATCTGGACTTTGAAACTGCCGCCAAGCTCTCTGGCGCACGCTTTGCCCTGATGCGCGGCCCGATCGCGCGCCTGCACCGCGCCCTCGCGCAGTTCATGCTGGACCTGCACGTCAACGAGCACGGTTATGAAGAGGCCTACACGCCGTACCTGGTTCAGGCTGAAGCGCTGCAGGGCACCGGCCAGCTGCCCAAGTTCGAGGAAGACCTGTTCAAGATCCAGCGCGGCGACGACCAGCGCGATCTGTACCTGATCCCTACCGCTGAAGTGTCGCTGACCAACATCGTCAGCCAGAGCATCCTCGGTGCAGAAGAGTTGCCGCTGAAACTGACCGCCCATACCCCGTGCTTCCGCAGCGAAGCCGGTTCGGCTGGTCGTGACACCCGCGGCATGATTCGCCAGCACCAGTTCGACAAGGTTGAGATGGTGCAGATCGTTCGCCCGGAGCAGTCCACTGCCGCACTCGAAGAGCTGACCGGCCACGCCGAGGACGTCCTAAAGCGTCTGGAGCTGCCGTACCGCACCATGGCGCTGTGCAGCGGCGACATGGGCTTCAGCGCCCAGCAAACCTACGATCTGGAAGTCTGGATTCCCAGTCAGGGCAAGTACCGCGAGATTTCCTCTTGCTCCAACTGCGGCGACTTTCAGGCCCGCCGCATGCAGGCTCGCTGGCGTAACCCTGAAACCGGCAAGCCGGAGCTGGTGCACACACTGAACGGCTCGGGCCTTGCGGTAGGCCGCACGCTGGTTGCCGTGCTGGAGAACTACCAGCAGGCTGACGGCAGCATCGATGTGCCGCAGGCCCTGCGCAGCTACATGGGTGGCGCCGAGCGCATCGGCTAAGCTGACAGAACCCTTCACCTCAGCGGGAGCCGATGGCTCCCGCTTTGCCGTTATGACCTTGTAGACGAGACGCACCTGTATGGAATTTCTGCCGCTGTTTCACAATCTTGCCGGGCGTCGCGTACTGGTTGTCGGCGGTGGGGAAATCGCGCTGCGCAAAGCTCGGCTTTTGAGTGAAGCAAACGCCTGCCTGTACGTGGTTGCGCCACAGATCGAACCCGCCCTGCGAGAGCTGGTCGCCAACGGCCACGGCAGTGTCCGAGAGGGCGGCTATCAGTCCTCGGACCTGGATCATGCTGTTCTGGTGATCGCCGCGACCGACGATGAGAGCCTCAACGCGCGGGTATCGGCCGATGCCCAGGCGCTGCGCATCCCGGTCAATGCGGTGGACGCGCCTCACCTGTGCACGGTGATTTTCCCCGCCATTGTCGACCGCTCCCCGTTGCTGATCGCCGTTTCCAGCGGCAGCCATGCGCCGGTGCTGGCACGCCTCACACGGGCCCGTATCGAGACCCTGTTCCCCGCTGCCTATGGCCGCCTGGCACAGCTGGCCAAGCGCTTCCGCCAGCAGGTGAAGGATGCGTTTCCGACCATCAACCAGCGCCGCGCCTTCTGGGAGAACATCTTCCAGGGCGAGGTGGCTGAGCGTGTGTTCGCCGGCCGTGACGCGGAAGCGGCGGTCATGCTGGAAGCCGAGCTGCGCGGCCAGCGCGACAAGGTCTATCAAGGCGAGGTCTACCTGGTGGGGGCCGGCCCGGGCGACCCGGACCTGCTGACATTTCGTGCACTGCGCCTGATGCAGCAGGCCGACGTGGTACTGCATGACCGCCTGGTAGCGCCGGCGATCATTGACCTGTGCCGCCGCGATGCTGATCGCATCTACGTTGGCAAGGCGCGCAGCGACCACGCGGTGCCGCAGGAGGAAATCAACCAGTTGCTGGTGCGTCTGGCCCAGCAGGGCAAGCGTGTGCTCAGGCTCAAAGGCGGTGACCCCTTCATTTTTGGCCGTGGCGGCGAAGAAATCGAAGAGCTGGCAACCCACGGCGTGCCGTTTCAGGTTGTACCCGGCATTACCGCTGCCAATGGCTGCTCGGCCTATGCCGG
>DNQP01000279.1:4422-4586 GCA_003500955.1 Curvibacter sp.
GGTCATCTGAAAGACGGCAGCACCAACCTGCCATGGCGTGATCTGGTCGCGCCGGGGCAGACGCTGGTGTTCTACATGGGGCTGGTGGGGCTGCCTGACATTTGCAGCCAGTTGATTGCCCACGGGCGCGATGCGCAAACGCCCATTGCACTGGTTCAGCAGGG
>DNQP01000116.1 GCA_003500955.1 Curvibacter sp.
GTCATCCCGCTCGTCACGCATGGGGTCTCGGCCATCAGCCGGCTGCAGGTCTGGACGCAGCCGTTGTGGCTGCTCATGCTCATCGTGCCTTTTGCCGCGGTGCTGGCCCTGGATCCGCACGCGTTCTCGGGCGTCATGCACTACAAGGGGGAGAAGGGCGCGTCTTCGGACTTCGCCTTGCCCCTCTTTGGTGCCGCCTTGACGGTGGGCATCGCCCTCATCACCCAGATGGGCGAGCAGGCGGACTACCTGCGTTTCATGCCCGCCAAGACGCCGGTGAACCGCAAGCGCTGGTGGTTCGGCGTCATGGCCGGCGGGCCGGGCTGGGTGCTGCTGGGCGTGGTCAAGATGCTGGGTGGGGCGCTGCTGGCCTACCTGGCCATCACGCACGCCGTGCCCGTGGAGCGTGCGGTGGACCCGAACCAGATGTACCTGGCCGCCTATGAATACGTCTTCCCGAACTACGGCTGGGCCGTCGCGGCCACCGCGCTCTTCGTGGTGATCTCGCAGCTCAAGATCAACGTCACCAACGCCTATGCGGGCTCGCTGGCCTGGAGCAACTTCTTCTCGCGCCTCACGCACAGCCACCCGGGGCGCGTGGTCTGGGTGGTCTTCAACACGCTGATCGCCTTCATGCTGATGGAGATGAACGTCTTCCAGGCCCTGGGTGACGTGCTGGGCCTGTACAGCAACATCGCCATCGCCTGGATGATGGCCGTGGTGGCGGATCTGGTGGTCAACAAGCCGCTGGGCCTGTCGCCCCAGGGCATCGAGTTCAAGCGCGCCCATCTCTACGACATCAACCCCGTGGGCGTGGGCGCGATGGTGCTGGCCTCCATCCTCTCGGTCACGGCGCATCTGGGGGTCTTCGGTCCGCTGGCCCAGGCTTTCTCGGCCGTGATCGCCCTGGGCACCGCCTTTGTCGCCGCGCCGCTGATCGCCTGGGCCACGCGCGGGCGCTACTACATTGCGCGGCAGAGTGATCTGGTGGCCGAGCCCACGGCGACCGCAGGCCCGTACGCCCGCTACGGCGTGCGCCGCTGCGTGATCTGTGAAGGCGAGTACGAGGGCCCGGACATGGCGCACTGCCCGGCGTACCAGGGGCCCATCTGCTCGCTCTGCTGCACGCTGGACGCGCGCTGTGGTGACCTGTGCAAACCGCAGGCCAGTCTGTCGGCGCAATGGACGGGCATGCTGCAGCGACTGCTGCCGCGCAGCCTCTGGCCCTACCTGGACTCGGGCCTCGCGCATTTCCTGCTGCTCATGCTGGTCACGGTGCCGCTGCTCGCAGGGGTCTTTGGCCTGTTCTACCAGCAGGAGCTGCAGGCGCTGGCCCAGGTCTATGCCGATAGCGAGTTGCCTGCCTTCGTGCAGACCGCGCTGCGCGATGGCTTTCTCAAGACCTACCTGGCCCTGCTGCTCATCGCCGGCATGGCGGCCTGGTGGGTGGTGCTGGCGCACAAGAGCCGGGTCGTGGCGCAGGAAGAGTCCAACCGCCAGACCGCGCTGCTGATGCGCGAGATCGAGCTGCACCAGCAGACCGACGCCGCCTTGCAGGAAGCCCGCCGCACCGCCGAAGAGGCACAGCACCAGGCCGAGCACGCCAACCAGGCCAAGAGCCGCTACATCAGCGCCATCAGCCACGAGCTGCGCACGCCGCTCAACAGCATCCTGGGCTATGCCCAGCTCATGGGCGAAGACCCGCAGGTGCCCGCGCACCGCAAGCACGCGGTGCAGGTGATCCGCCGCGGGGGGGAGCACCTGCTCTCGCTGATCGAAGGCACGCTGGACCTGGCGCGCATCGAATCCGGCAAGCTCACGCTGGACGTGAAACCCATGGCCTTTGCCGACGCCGTGCACGAGCTGGCCGCCATGTTCGAGCTGCAGGCCGCGGCCAAGGGCCTGGCCTTCCGCTTTGCCCCGCTGTCCGCGCTGCCCGAGCGCGTGCGCGCCGACGAGAAGCGCGTGCGCCAGATCCTCATCAACCTGTTGGGCAATGCCATCAAGTTCACGGCCCAGGGCGAGGTGACTTTCCAGGTCCGTTACGCACGCGAGATGGCCCACATCGACATCCGCGACACCGGCCCGGGCATGGCGCTGGACGAGATGGAGCGCCTCTTCGAGCCCTTCGCGCGCACGGCCTCGGCCCAGGGCACGCCCGGCGCGGGCCTGGGCCTGACCATCGCCAAGATGCTCACCGACCTGATGGGCGGCGAGCTCACGGTGCAGAGCACGCCGGGCCTGGGCTCGGTCTTCCACGTCAAGCTCTTCCTGCCCGAGGTACACGCGGCCTTGCCTTCGGCCCGGCCCCCCCTGCCCAGGCCGCCGCGCCGTGGTTATGCCGGTGCGCGCCGCCATGTGCTGGTGGTGGACAACGAGGAACCGGACCGCGAGATGCTGAGCCAGTTGCTCGTGCCCCTGGGCTTTGTGCTGCGCACCGCCGCCAGCGGCCACGACGCGCTGGACCTGCTGGCTGCGGGCTACCAGCCCGACGCCGTGTTCATGGACCTGGCCATGCCCGGCATCGACGGCTGGGAAACCATCCGCCGTCTGCGCCGCATGAACGGCCTGGCCAATTTGCCCGTGGCCGTGGTCTCGGCCAACGCCTTTGACAAGGGGCTGGAGAACGATGCGGGCATCACGCCGGCCGACTTCATCACCAAGCCCATACGCCACAGCGAGCTGCTCGACTGGCTGGAGCAGCGCCTGCAGCTGCGGTGGACGGAACGCGTCGCCCCCACCCCGGAGCCGGTGGCGCCGGCGCCCGTGCTGCCGCCCCCGGCCGAACGCCAGGCCGAGCTGCGCGAGCTCGCCAGCCTGGGTTATTACCGTGGCATCGTGCGCCTGCTGGACGAAATCGAGGCGCAGAACCCGGCCCACCACAGCTGGGTAGAGCAGGTACGCCCCCTCACACGCGCCTACCGTTTCGACGCCATCCTGGCGCTGATCGAACCGAGTTCGCAGAAGACATGAACGACACCCTGGACCAGGCCCTCAACCGCGCGCACAGCGACGTGGTGCTCATCGTCGACGACGTTCCCGACAACCTCTCGCTGCTGCACGACGCGCTGGACGAATCGGGTTGCA
>DNQP01000158.1:0-4835 GCA_003500955.1 Curvibacter sp.
CGGTGGTGGGCGAGGGCAGCTTCTTCTCGCACCTGCCGCGCAATGCCTCGGTGGTGGCCTACAGCAGTTGCAAGCTCTGGTCCCTGAGCCCCGAGGACTTCGACACCCTGGCCAAGAAGCACCCGACCGTGGCGCTCTCGCTGGCCATGGCACTGGGCGCCATCGTCGCCTCGCGCATGGTGGATGTGAGCCGGCGTATCGCCAGCACCTGAGAACTTACGGATAAATCTACTGCGCGACCCGCTCGCTACGATTTCCTCGCAAGTTCTCTCACTTCAGGCGGCCCAGGCGGCCATGAGATCCTGCGCGGCCTGTTCCGGGTTGTTCTGCGCCGTGATGGCGCGCACGACCGCCAGCGCACCCACGCCCGTGGCCTTGATCTCCGGCAGTTCGGCCGCCGAGATCCCGCCGATGCCCACGCCCGGGTAGTCGCGCATCAGCCGCGCGTAGGCGGCCAGGCGGCCCGGGCCCTGCGGGGCCGTGGCCATGCGCTTGAGCGTCGTGGGATAGACGGCACCCATGGCGATGTAACTCGGGCTCATGCGGTCGGCACGGATCATTTCGGCATAGCCGTGGCTGGACAGGCCCAGGCGCAGGCCGGCCGCGCGGATGGCCGCGAAGTCGGCGATCTCCATGTCCTCCTGGCCCAGGTGCACGCCGTAGGCGCCGGCGGCGATGGCCTCGCGCCAGTGGTCGTTGATGAAAAGCAGGGCGTTCGTACCGCGCACGGCCTCCACCGCGGCCTGAACTTCGCGGCGCACGGCGGTGGCATCCTCGGACTTGAAGCGCAGTTGCAGCGTGGGCAGGCCGGTGCGGGCCATGCGGCCCACCCACTCGGCCGTGGGCAGCACGGCGTAGACCCCGAGAGCCAGGGGGCAGGCGGGGAAGGCGTCCTTGCTTGGCCAGGGGCGCAGGCCGAAATCGATCGGCTCCTCGGGCCAGGCCTGCGGGTCAAACTGGCGGGTGCGGTTGGACTGGGCCAGCCAGGCCTGCGCCACGCACTCCGCGTCGATCTCGATGAAGCCCAGGGCCAGACAGGCCTGTTTGGCGCTGCGGTAGACGGCGTCGTTGCGGCTGTAGTTCAGAGCCGGCGTTCCCACGACGGGGATCGCCTTATCCGCATGGGCCGCGACGATGGCGCGGGCGTCGGTGTTCAGTTCAAACATGTCGGGTCTCTTCACGCGTGATGCCAGAAGGGGGTGCCCAGCACGGGCGTGGAGGGCTGGGCGGCGTCCTGCTCCGTCATCGCGCCCGACAGCCAGGCCGCGCGGCCCGCCTGCGTGGCGTCGGCAAAGGCGCCAGCCATGGCCACCGGGTCCTGCGCCAGGGCGACGGCGGTGTTCAGCAGCACGGCGTCGAAGCCCCATTCCATCACCGTGCAGGCGTGCGAGGGGCGGCCCAGGCCTGCGTCGACGATCAGCGGCACGTCCAGGCGCTCGCGCAGCATGCGCATGGCGTAGGGATTGACCGGGCCCTTGCCCGTGCCGATGGGCGCGGCCCAGGGCATGACGGCCTGGCAGCCCACGTCGACCAGGCGCTGGCAGAGCACGAGGTCCTCGGTGCAGTAGGGCAGGACCTTGAAGCCGTCCTTGAGCAGGCGATCGGCAGTTTGCACGAGGTTGAGCGTGTCGGGCTGCAGGGTGTAGTCGTCACCGATGAGCTCAAGCTTGATCCAGGGGGTCTCGAAGACCTCGCGTGCCATCTGCGCTGTGGTGATCACCTCCTGCATGCTGTGGCAGCCCGCGGTGTTGGGCAGCACGGGCACGTTCAGCTTCTTGAGCAGCTCCCAGAACTGGTTGCCAGCCTCGTGCGGCACGGCGCCCTGGCGGCGCAGCGAGGCCGTGAGCATGGCAGGCCTGGAACGCTGCACGGCGGCCTCAAGCACGGCAGGCGAGGGGTAGCGCGAGGTGCCCAGCAGCAGGCGGCTCTGGAAAGTCTCGCCGTAGAGAACAAGGGGATCAGAAGAGTTCGACATGGCTTATCCGCCGGTGACGGGAGAGATGATTTCGATGCGGTCGCCTTCGCTCAAGGCGTGCAGTGCGTACTGCGTCTTGGGGACGAACTGGGTGTTGACGGCGGTTGCAAAAGGCGGACGGGCCTCGATGGCCGCTACGGCGTCGGCCACGGTGGCGCCAGTCGGCAACTCGTGCTCGTGCTTGTTGATGATGACCTTCATGTGGCGGCTTCTTCCACTTGCAGATCCAGGCTGCCGGCGAGGGTGGTGCGCTGTTCCTGCACCAGCTCCAGCACCACGTCGAGCAGGGCCGGCGAGATCATGAAGCCGTGCCGGTACAAGCCATTGATCTGCAGGCTGCGCGGGCCCAGCCGGCGGATGGCGGGCAGGTTGTCGGGCAGGGTGGGGCGGCACTGCGTGGCGATCTCGAGAATGCGCCCTTCGCCGAAGCCTGGGTGCACGGCGTAGGCCGCGCTCAGCAGCTCCAGCGTGGAGCGCACGCTGGGGGGCGAGAGGTCGTTGCTCTCGATCTCGGTGGCGCCGATGACGAAGAGGTGGTCCTGCTTGGGCGCGATGTAGATCGGGTAGCGCGGGTGAATCAGGCGCGTGGGCCGGCTCAGCGAGACATCGGGCGCATGGATGCGCGCCACCTCGCCGCGCACGCCGCGCAGCTCGCCCCATTGGGCCTGCGCGCCCAGGCCGCGGCAGTCGAAAACCCAGTCGGGTTGGCCGCTGGTGCCGGGCTGGAAATCCTGCGGTGCGCGCGGGCTGTTCCAGTGCAGTTCGACCTTCAGCGCCTGCAGCTCGTGCAGCAGGGCGGGCAGCAGCTGGCGGTTGTCGAGCTGCCCTTCACCGGGCAGATAGAGGCCCTGGGCGAAGCGGTTCTCGAGCGAGGGTTCGAGCGCCCGCACGCCCGCGCCGTCGAGGGGCTGCAACTTGGGCAGGCCGGGCACGCGTTCGTTGGTGTTGCGCAGCAGTCCCGCGAAGCGCTGGGCCTCGGCCGCGTCCTGGCGGTGCCAGAGGATGAGCGTACCCTCCTGCTGGAAGAACACGGGCTGGCTCAGCTGCGCGATCAGCTCCGGCCAGCGCGTGAGCGCGTAACGCCCCATGCCGACCACGCTGGGCTCGGTGATGGCCGACTCGGCCAGCGGCGCCAGCATGGCGGCGGCCACGCGCGCGGGCGAGGTCTGGGCGTCGGCGCTGCCGGCTTCGTAGACCGCGACACGGTGCCCGGCACGCGCGAGCTGCCAGGCCAGCAGCCGGCCCATGAGGCCGGCGCCGAGGACGACAGAGGAAGGGCCTGGGTGGGTGAGGCTCATGTCAATTGAACTGATAATGCGCGCCATGACGACGAACGAAAAACACTATCCGCGCGTGCTGTCCATCGCGGGTTCCGACAGCGGCGGCGGTGCCGGCATCCAGGCCGATCTCAAGACCTTCAGCGCGCTGGGCTGCTACGGCATGACGGCCATCACGGCGCTCACCGCACAGAACACGCAGGGCGTGCGCGGCATCCACGGCGTGCCGCCCGAGTTCCTGGCCGCGCAGCTCGACGCCGTGCTCGAGGACATCGGCGCCGAAGCCGTCAAGATCGGCATGCTGCACGCACCGGAGATCGTGCGCGTGGTGGCGCAGGCGATCCGCAGATACAAGCTGAAGCACGTGGTCCTGGACCCTGTGATGGTGGCCACCAGCGGCGACCGCCTGATCGCCGAGGAGACCGTGAGCGTGCTGGTGCGCGAACTCTTTCCCTTGGCCACCGTGATCACGCCCAACCTCGACGAGGCCGAGCTGCTGCTGGGTCACCCGATTGCCGGCATCCCCGCACTGGAAGGTGCGGCACGCGAGTTGCAGGCGATGGGTGCGCAAGCTGTGTTGCTCAAGGGCGGGCACCTGAAGGGCGACGAGGTGGTGGACCTGCTGCTGCAGGGCGACCGCACGCCGCTGCGCCTGGCCTCGCCGCGTATCGCGAGCGAGAACGTGCACGGCACGGGCTGCACCCTGTCCTCGGCCATTGCGGCACAGCTGGCGCTGGGCCATGGCCTGGAAGACGCCGTGCGCCTGGCACGTGCCTACATCCTGGGCGCGATTGCCGCGGGCGCGGACGTGCGCACCGGACACGGTCACGGCCCGCTCAACCACGGGTACGCGCCCGTGGCCATGCAGCTGCTGGGCTGACACAGACTCGCCATTCATCTCGATCCAGCTCGGTGGGGGAGGGGCCGTGGCTGCATCAGCGGCGTCTTGGCCTGCTTCCCTGCGTGAGCATTACCTCCATCAGGTTCAAAGGGACTTTCTCAGTCACCGCGCTGAGCGCGGCAACACCCCTAGCAAAGTAGGCCTGATTCTACGACCAGAAAAAAGGCCCGCACAGGGCGGGCCGATCTCTTTTCAGGTTTCTTGACGCCGGTCAGTCGAAAACCGGCGTTTCCACGCCCAGCACCTTGTGCAGCTTGGGGCTGGTGGTGGTGTATTGCAGGTGGATCTTGCCCTTGTCCGGGAAGATGATGGGCGCGGCGGCGAAAGCGGCCAGCGCACACTCGTGGAAGCCAGAGAGGATGAGCTTCTTCTTGCCCGGGTAGGTGTTGATGTCGCCCACGGCGAAGATGCCCGGCACGTTGGTGGAGAACTTCTCGGTATCCACCACCAGCTGCTTGCGCTCGATGTCCAGGCCCCAGTCGGCGATGGGGCCGAGCTTGGGCGAGAGGCCGAAGAAGACCAGCAGCGTGTCCAGTGGCACCACGCGGGTCACGCCGTCACCCCCGGTGACCTTGACGGCCTTGAGCTTGCCATCCGATTCGTCAAAGCCGGTGACCTGACCGACGATGAACTGCATCTCGTAGGCGTCGCACAGCTCCTTCATCTTGGCCACGCTGGCGGG
>DNQP01000158.1:5140-5897 GCA_003500955.1 Curvibacter sp.
CCTTCATCTTGGCCACGCTGGCGGGTGCGGCCTTGAAGCCGTCGCGGCGGTGCAGCAGGATCACGCTCTCGGCCTTGTTCGGGCCTTCGGCGGTGAAGTTCAGCGTCCAGTCCAGGGCGGAGTCGCCGCCGCCCACGATGACCAGGTTCTTGCCAGCGAAGTCGGCCGGATTCTTGACGCGGTAGAACAGCTGAGTACCCTCGAACTTGTCCAGGCCATCGACCTTGAGCGTGCGCGGTTCGAAGGCCCCAACGCCAGCGGCGATGAAGATGGTCTTGGTCAGGAAACGCGTGCCCTTGGAGGTCTCGACGTAGAAGCGGCCGTCGTCCTGCTTCTGCACCACGGTGACCGTCTGACCCAGGTGGAAGGTCGCGCCAAAAGGTTCGATCTGCTTGAGCAGCGCGTCGGTCAATTCCTTGCCCGTGCACACGGGAATGGCCGGGATGTCGTAGATGGGCTTGTCCGGATAGAGCTCGATGGGCTGACCGCCGGGATAGGCCAGCGAGTCAATCACATGGGCCTTGATTTCGAGCAGGCCGAGCTCGAAGACCTGGAACAGGCCGACGGGGCCGGCGCCGATGATCAGGGCATCGGTTTCGATCGGGCCTTCATGGGCCTGGGCGGTCTGGATCACGGCGGGACTGAGTTTGGGTTCCATGGGGATGGGTCTGTTCACACTGTTTTTCAAGTGCGAACGTGGTTAAAACCGCGCCAATCTAGGCGCGCGACGACGCCCAGGCTGGCCGCCTGGGCTAGG
>DNQP01000138.1:0-216 GCA_003500955.1 Curvibacter sp.
AACGACCGTCCTGGATCACGGTGGTGGCTGAGCGCTTGCCGGTCTCCAACGCCGCCAGGGCCATGAAGGGCTTGTAGGTGGAGCCGGGCGGGTAGGTGCCGCGCAGGGCCCGGTTCAGCAGCGGCTTGTCGATCGATTCGTTGAGCGCCTGCCAGGATTCGCTGTCGATGCCTTCGACGAACATGTTCGGATCGAAGGTGGGCTTGCTCACGAAGG
>DNQP01000138.1:516-1158 GCA_003500955.1 Curvibacter sp.
TCGAAGGTGGGCTTGCTCACGAAGGCCAGGATCTCGCCATTGTTCGGGTCCAGCGCCACCAGGGCGCCCCGGCGCTGGCCGAACATTTCTTCCACCAGGTTCTGCAGCTTGATGTCGATCGACAGCATCACGTTGTTGCCCGGCTTGGCGGGCGTGCTGGCCAGCTTGCGCACGGCGCGGCCGCCGGCCGAGGTCTCGACGCGCTCGAAACCCGTGGTGCCGTGCAGATGCTTCTCGAAGCTCTGCTCCACGCCGAGCTTGCCGATGTAGTCGGTGCCGCGGTAGTTGGCCTGGTCTTCCTCGTCCCAGTCCTCCTGCTCCTTCTTCTCGGCCGGGTTGATGCGGCCGATGTAGCCCACCACATGGCTGCCGAGTTCGCCCCAGGGGTAGTTGCGGAACAGGCGCGCCTTGATGTCCACGCCCGTGAAACGGTAGCGCTGCACGGTGAAGCGCGCCACCTCTTCGTCGGACAGGCGCGTGCGGATGGGCAGGGACTCGGCGCCCTTGGTCTCCTCCAGCAGTTTGCGGAAGCGCCGGCGGTCACGCGGGGTGATGTCCACGAGCTCGGAGAGCTCGTTGATGGTGCGCTCCAGGTTGTCGACCTGGGAGGGCGTGATCTCCAGCGTGTAGGCCGAGTAGTTG
>DNQP01000138.1:1459-3380 GCA_003500955.1 Curvibacter sp.
CTCCAGCGTGTAGGCCGAGTAGTTGGTGGCCAGCGGGATGCCATTGCGGTCCAGGATCAGGCCGCGCGTGGGCACCAGGGGCACGATGGTGGTGCGGTTGATCTCGGCCTGCGCCTCCAGATCATCGTGACGCACCACCTGCAGATAGACCAGGCGGAAGAACAGGACCAGAAAGCAGCCGAGCACCAGCAGCGAAATGGCCAGCACACGCGCGCGGAAGCGGTGCAGGTCGGCTTCGACGTTGCGCAGTTCGGTCATGGCGACAGAGGCTTACAAAGGGCGGTTGGCGTCGGGGTCAGGCGCCCGGCGCTGCGGCAGCAGCAGCAACCAGGTCGCCACCGGCCAGAGCATGGCCTCCATCACGGGCGCCAGCAAGAGGGACCACCCGGGGAAATGCCCACCGACCAGCATGCGCACCGCCAGTGCCACCGCATGGGCCGCCAGCAGCAGGGGCATGACCTGCAGCGCCTGGCTGGGCACGCTGAACCAGAGCAGGCGGCGGTGGATGGCGATGGAGAAGAAACTCAGCACGGCATAGGCCAGGGCGTGCTGACCCAGCACACTGCCCTGGTGCACGTCCATCAGCAGGCCGAAGAGAAAGGCGCCACTCATGCCCACGCGCTGGGGCTGGTGCACGCCCCAGAACACCAGGGTGAGCGCCAGCAGGTCCGGCGCCCAGGCTGCGCGACCCCAGAGCGCCATATTGAACAGCAGGTTGAGCCCGAAGGCGCCGAGGAGGCTGCCCCAGATGAAGAGCGGGTTGGCCGGCAGCAGCAGCTGCTGGCCCGGACGCATGATCATCGCGTGCCCCCCTTGCCACTGCCGCCTCTGGCGCCGCCGCGCGCAGGCGGCGGATCCTGCGGACGCGCGGGCTGCTGGCCGGCCAGCGTCGGCAGCACCAGCACCTGGGTGGCGCCGTCCACGCGCGCCTGCGGCAGGCAGTAGATCTGCGCAAAAGGCGATTCGACGCTGCGCTCGACCTTGTCCACGCGCGCCACGGGCAGGCCGGGCGGGAAGACCCCGTCGATGCCGCTGGTGGTCAGCAGGTCACCCGCTTGCACGTCGGCATTGGTGCCCATGTAGCGCAATTCCAGCACGCCACCATGCCGGCTGGGCTCGCCGAAGGCCACGGCGCGCACGCCGGTGCGGGTGTTGAGCACGGGGATGGCCTGATCCGAGTCGATCACCAGCGTGACCTCGGCCATCGAGGGATAGACCCGCGTGACCTGGCCCAGCACGCCAGAGGCGTCCAGCACCGGTGCGCCGGCGCCGATGCCGTGGATCAGGCCCTTGTCGATGACGACCTTGTGCTCGTAGGGATCGGCTGCGTCGTACAGCACCTGGGCCGCCAGACCGGGCGTGGGCATGCGCTGGCGCAGGTCCAGCAGCTGGCGCAGGTGCTCGTTTTCCAGGGCCAGCTGCTCGTACTGCTGGGCGCGCGGCGACTGCTGCCGCAGCAGCTCGCGCAGCAGCTGCGCATCGTCCTGCGCGCTGCGCAGCGACTGCAGATTGCCGAAGACGTCGCGCGACCACTGCACGGGCTGCACCAGCGCCCATTGCACCGGGTAAAGCACCGAGGCGATGGTCACGCGCACGGGGCCGGTGAGCTTGAAGCGCGTGTCGGCCACCATGAGGAACAGCGCCAGCGCGCTGAACAGCATCAGCCGCGACAGGGCCGAGGCGCCCTGGCGGAAGAAGGGGGGAGGCGTTCTGTCCAGCGTACCAAGCGGCATCGCTGTACCTATGAATTATTCGTTCGTGAAGATGGCGCCCAGACGGTCCATGCGCTCCAGGGCGATGCCGCAGCCGCGCACCACGCAGGTCAGCGGATCTTCGGCCACCAGCACGGGCAGGCCGGTCTCCTCGGACAGCAGGCGGTCCAGGTCGCGCAGCAGGGCGCCGCCGCCGGTCAGCATCATGC
>DNQP01000138.1:3681-3844 GCA_003500955.1 Curvibacter sp.
GCGCCGCCGCCGGTCAGCATCATGCCGCGGTCGGCGATGTCGGCACCGAGCTCAGGCGGGGTCTGCTCCAGCGCGTTCTTCACGGCCGAGACGATGTTGTTCAGCGGATCGGTCAGCGCTTCGAGGATTTCGTTGCTGGAGATCGTGAAGCTGCGCGGCACGC
>DNQP01000281.1:0-4629 GCA_003500955.1 Curvibacter sp.
GCCCGCCGGGGCGAGACCCGGCAAAGCAGGCTGGCACGGGTGCAAGGCAAAGCGAAGAGAGGTGAACAAGATCATCTCCCCAGATAAACCTCAATCACCCGCTCATCCGCCTGAACCTCCTCCAGCGTCCCCTGGGCAAGAACAGCGCCATCACACAGCACCGTGACGATCTCCGAGATCGTCTTGATGAAACTCATGTCGTGCTCCACCACCATCAGCGAGTGCTTGCCCTTGAGCGTGAGGAAGAGCTCGGCGGTGCGTGCCGTCTCCTCGTCGGTCATGCCGGCCACGGGCTCGTCGAGCAGCAGCAGCTTGGGATCCTGCATCAGCAGCATGCCGATCTCCAGCCACTGCTTCTGGCCGTGGCTCAGGTTGCCGGCCTGGCGCGTCACGCTGTCGGCCAGGTGGATGGTGTGCAGCACCTCGGCCAGACGGTCGCTCTGGGCCGAGTCGAGGCGGAAGAACATGGAAGACTTGACGCCCTTGTTGGTCTTGAGCGCGAGCTCCAGGTTCTCGAACACCGTGAGCTGCTCGAAGACCGTGGGCTTCTGGAACTTGCGGCCGATGCCCAGCTGGGCGATCTCGGGTTCGCTGTGGCGCAGCAGGTCGATGGTGGAGCCGAAGAAGACCGTGCCCTCGTCGGGCCGGGTCTTGCCGGTGATGATGTCCATCATCGTGGTCTTGCCCGCGCCGTTGGGGCCGATGATGCAGCGCAGTTCGCCCGGCGCGATGTCCAGGCTGAGCTTGTTGATGGCCTTGAAGCCATCGAAGCTCACGCT
Source organism: Curvibacter sp. (assembly GCA_003500955.1). Lineage (GTDB taxonomy): Bacteria > Pseudomonadota > Gammaproteobacteria > Burkholderiales > Burkholderiaceae_C > Hylemonella. The sequence continues at coordinate 780 of DNQP01000281.1, forward strand.
CACATCCTCCAGGTAGAGGATGCGGCCGTGCGTGACGTCCACCTCGCCGGCCTGCACGGGCCGGCCGTAGCTGGCCGTCTGGCCGCCGGCCTCGGTGTTGAGGCGCGCGGCGTTGAGCGCCGCGACGCGGGCCTCGTAGCGTTTGGCGCCCTGTTCCAGCAGATCGGGCGTCATGCTTTTTTCTCCCTGGCGACCCACAGGGCCTTGAGTTTCTTCACGAGTCCCACCACCCCATCAGGCAGGAAGAGCGTGACCACGATGAACAGGCCGCCCAGGAAATAGAGCCAGAACTCGGGCGCCGCCACGGTGAGCCAGCTCTTGGCGCCGTTGACCACGAAGGCGCCGACGATGGGACCGATCAGCGTGGCCCGCCCGCCGACCGCGGCCCAGATGGCGATCTCGATGGAGTTGGCCGGGCTCATCTCGCCCGGGTTGATGATGCCCACCTGCGGCACATACAGGGCACCGGCGATGCCGCACATCACGGCCGACAAGGTCCAGATCGCGAGCTTGTAGCCCAGCGGGTTATAGCCCGAGAACATGACCCGGCTCTCGGCGTCGCGGATGGCCTGCAGCACCCGGCCGAACTTGGCGCGCACCAGCCAGCGGGCCAGCAGGAAAAAAGCCAGCAGCGTCAGCCCCGTCAGCACGAAGAGGAACATGCGCATGTGCTGCGTGGCGATCGGGACGCCCAGGATGCGCTTGAAATCGGTGAAGCCGTTGTTGCCGCCGAAACCCGTCTCGTTGCGGAAGAACAGCAGCATGGCCGCAAAGGTCATGGCCTGGGTGATGATGGAAAAATACACGCCCTTGATGCGCGAGCGGAAGGCGAAGTAGCCGAAGACGAAGGCCACCAGACCCGGCACCAGCACGATGAGGATCAGCGTGGCGACAAAGCTGTCGCTCAGGGCCCAGTGCCAGGGCAGTTCCTTCCAGTCCAGGAAGACCATGAAGTCCGGCAGATCGCTCTTGTAATTGCCATCGCGGCCGATCTGACGCATCAGGTACATGCCCATGACATAACCACCGAGCGCGAAAAACAGGCCGTGGCCCAGGGAGAGGATGCCGGTGTAGCCCCAGATCAGGTCCATGGCCAGCGCGCAGATGGCGTAGCACATGATGCGGCCCAGCAGGGCCACGGCGTAGTCGCTGAGGTGGAAGACGCTGCCTTGCGGTACCAGCAGGTTGAGCACGGGCGCCAGCGCGCAGACCACGAGCAGCGCGACGAGGAAGGCACTCCAGCCCTGGCGGGTCAGCAATGGCGCGGTGGCGGGAAGTTGGACTTGGCTCATGACTCAGGCTTCCGCGCTGCGGCCCTTCATGGCAAAGATGCCCTGCGGACGCTTCTGGATGAAGATGATGATGAAGACCAGCACGGCGATCTTGGCCAGCACGGCGCCCGTCCAGCCTTCGAGGAATTTGTTGAGCACGCCCAGGCCCAGCGCGGCATAGACCGTGCCGGCCAGCTGGCCCACGCCGCCGAGCACCACGACCATGAAGGAGTCGACGATGTAGCCCTGGCCCAGATCGGGGCCGACGTTGCCGATCTGGCTCAGCGCACAGCCGGCCAGCCCGGCGATGCCCGAGCCCAGCGCGAAGGCATAGGTGTCCACGCGCGCCGTGTTCACCCCCATGCAGGACGCGATAGGCCGGTTCTGTGTGACACCGCGCACGAAGAGGCCCAGGCGCGTGCGGCCGATCAGCAGGGCCATGCCGATCAGCACCGCCGCGGCAAAGGCGATGATGACCAGGCGGTTGTAAGGCAGCATGAGGTTGGGCAGCACCAGCCAGCCCCCGCTCATCCAGGCCGGGTTCTCCACCGCCACGTTCTGTGCCCCGAAGAGCGAGCGCACAGCCTGCATGAGCACCAGGCTGATGCCCCAGGTGGCCAGCAGGGTCTCGAGCGGGCGGCCGTAGAGGAAGCGGATCACGCTGCGCTCCAGCGCCGCGCCCACCAGCGCCGAGGCCAGGAAAGCCACAGGCACGGCAGCCACGAGATACCAGTCGAAGGCGGCCGGCAGGTATTTCTGGAACACACCCTGCACCACATAGGTGGCATAGGCGCCGATCATGATGAGCTCGCCATGGGCCATATTGATCACGCCCATGAGCCCGTAGGTGATGGCCAGGCCCAGCGCCGCCAGCAGCAGGATGCTGCCCAGGCTCACGCCCGTGAAGGCCTGGCCCAGGCGTTCGCCCCACTGCAGGCCATCGTCGATCTGGCGGATGGCCGAGGCGATCTGGGCCTTCACGTCGGCGTCACTCTCGTTGGCCAGGCGTTCGTTGAGCAGGAGCTTGGTGTCGGGCGTGCGGCTTTGCGCCAGGGCACCCGCCGCACTCAGGCGCTGGGCCTTGTCCTCGCTGGCCAGCAGCACGGCTGCGCGCGCCAGCGTGAGCACACCGCGCACGCGCTCGTCCTGCTCGCCGGCCAGCGCCTTGTCCAGCAGGGGCAGGCGGCCCGCATCGGGCTCCTTGAGCATGGCGCGGGCGGCCTGCAGGCGCAACTTGCTGTCGGGGCTGAACAGCTTGAGCACGGCCAGCGCGGTGTCGATCTCGCCGCGCATGCGGTTGTTGTTGATCACGTCCTCGGCATCGTCGGGCAGGGCGACCTTCTCGCCCGTGGCCGCGTCGCTGGCCTGGCCCTCACGCACGATGTAGACCTTGCCGTCCGCCACCTTGACGGCGTCGTCAGCCAGGGCCTGCAAGAGTGCTGCCTTGCCTTCGTCGGGGTTCAGCACGGCCTGTTGCAGGGCGGCAATGCGGGCATCGGTCTCGCCGATGGCGATGGCCTGCGCCTCTGCGGGCGTCAGGGCCTGGGCGGGTGCCGCGAGCAGCAGTGCGGCGAGTGACAGCAAGAAACTTCGGTACATCATGGAGAGGGCCTGTTCACACTGTTTTGCATGTGCGAACGTTCTTAAAACCGCGCCAATCTAGGCGCGCGACGACGCCCAGGCTGGCCGCCTGGGCTAGGAGTGCAACGACGAGTGGCACGGTTTTAAGCACGTTCCCTCCGGGTTGCGGCCAAAAAAGCCATGCGGGGTGTTGCGTAGCCTTGCCGGGGATCACCCCGGCTGCGACTACACGCCTACCGCATGGCCTTTTTGATCCGCAACGCATCATGTAAAAACAGTGTGAACAGGCCCTATACCTGTAGGGTGGGCACGGCGGGCCGCGCCCACGCTGCAAATCCCGTTGCCGGGAAGCAGATGCCCGCCGCAGCGGGCATCTGTCTCAGGCCAGCGCCTTACTTCTTGGCGACGCTGGAGCTCTTCTCGGGCTCGTCCTTCTTCTTGTCATTGCCTTCGATGTAGGGGCTCCAGGGCTTGGCCTTGACCGGGCCCGGGGTCTTCCACACCACATTGAACTGGCCGTCGGCCTTGATCTCGCCGATGAACACGCTCTTGTGCAGGTGGTGGTTCTTCTCGTCCATCTTGCTCACGATGCCCGAGGGCGCCTTGAAGGTCTGGCCGGCCATGGCGGCGATGACCTTGTCCACGTCCGTGCTCTTGGCCTTCTCGACGGCCTGCTTCCACATGTGGATACCGATGTAGGTGGCTTCCATCGGGTCATTGGTCAGCGGCTTGTCCTTGTGGCCCGGGATGTTCTTGGCCTTGGCGTAGGCGGCCCACTGCTTGATGAAGGCATCGTTGGTGGGGTTCTTGATGGACATGAAGTAGTTCCAGGCGGCCAGGTGGCCCACCAGCGGCTTGGTGTCCACACCGCGCAGCTCCTCCTCACCCACCGAGAAGGCGACGACCGGCACGTCCTTGGCCTTCAGGCCGGCGTTGCCCAGTTCCTTGTAGAAGGGCACGTTGGAGTCACCGTTGATGGTGGACACCACGGCGGTCTT
>DNQP01000281.1:4930-5093 GCA_003500955.1 Curvibacter sp.
TGATGGTGGACACCACGGCGGTCTTGCCACCAGCAGCGAACTTCTTGATGTCGGCCACGATGGTCTGGTAGTCGCTGTGGCCGAAGGGGGTGTACTTCTCGTCGATGTCCTTGTCGGCCACGCCCTTGCTCTTGAGATAGGCGCGCAGGATCTTGTTGGTGGT
>DNQP01000281.1:5395-5719 GCA_003500955.1 Curvibacter sp.
CGCGCAGGATCTTGTTGGTGGTGCGGGGGTAGACGTAGTCCGTGCCCAGCAGCACCCAGCGCTTGGCCGAGCCGCCGTCCTTGCTCATCAGGTAATCCACTGCGGGGATGGCCTGCTGGTTGGGCGCGGCACCCGTGTAGAACACGTTCTTGGACAGCTCCTCGCCCTCGTACTGCACGGGGTAGAACAGCAGGCCGTTCATTTCTTCCACGACAGGCAGCACCGACTTGCGCGAGACGGACGTCCAGCAGCCGAAGATCACCGCCACCTTGTCCTGGCCCAGCAGCTGCTTGGTCTTCTCGGCGAACAGCGGCCAGTTGGAGG
>DNQP01000178.1:0-486 GCA_003500955.1 Curvibacter sp.
TGGTCCACGTGGCCCATGACAGTGACCACGGGCGCGCGCGGCAGCGCTTCGGCCGCCTGGGCCTGCACTTCCTCTTCGGTGAAGGCTTCCGGATCGTCCAGCGCCGCCACCACGGCCTTGTGGCCCATTTCCTCGACCACGATCATGGCCGTGTCCTGGTCCAGCGGCTGGTTGATGGTGACCATCTGGCCCATCTTCATCAGCGCCTTGATCACCTCGGAGGCCTTGACCGACATCTTGTGGGCCAGTTCGGCCACGGTGATGGTCTCGGGCACATGCACCTCGACCACACGCGCCTCGGCCGGCGCAGCCTGCGTCTGCTGCTCGTCACGGTCGTGGCCGCGACGGCCCTTGGGACCGCTGCGCCAGCTGCCGCGGCCCACGCCGCCACTGGCATCACCCCGGGTCGGGATAGCCTTCTTCTTGGCAGGATCTCCAGCCCAGCTGCTCGAGAGCTTGGCCGACTTGACTTCCTTGCCAGCACCC
>DNQP01000178.1:795-4410 GCA_003500955.1 Curvibacter sp.
CCTTGCCAGCACCCGCCGGTGCTGCAGCGCCACTGCCTGCCGGCTTGGCGGGTTTGGCCACCGCGCTGCCGGCCGCCGGCTTGTGCAAGGCACCCTTGATGGGCGCCTTGGGCTCTTCCTTGGGAGGCGGCGGAGGCGCCTTCTTGGCCGGCGTCGCCATCATGGAACGGATGGCGGCGGCCTCGGCCTCGGCCTTGCGGCGGCGGTCATTCAGATCCAGCGCACGGGCGGCCTCTTCGTCGGCACGCGCCTTCGACTCGGCAGCGGCTTTCTCACGGGCCTGCGCCTGCGCGGCCGCACGTGCGGCGGCCGCGTCAGCAGCCTCGGCACTGGCCTCGGCCTTGCTGGTCGACGCCTGGGCTTTCTTCAGGTCTTCTGTTGCAGCGTAGCTGGCGGCGCGCTCTTCGGCTTCACGCTCGCGCTTTTCGGTTTCCTCGCGCTGGCGGCGCTTCTCGGCCAGGTCTTCCTCCTGGCGACGGATCAGCTCGGCCTGGCGACGTGCCTCTTCCTCGCGGCGCACGAGTTCAGCGTTGTCCACCGCCGGAGCGGCCGGAGCGGCCACCGGGGCTTCTTCCGCCTGCTCAGGGGCCCCTGTGCCCGCCTCGACGCCGTCGCTGCCGTCCTCACGGCGGATGAAGGTGCGCTTCTTGCGCACTTCCACCTGGATGGTGCGGGCCTTGCCACTGGCATCGGCCTGCTTGATCTCGGTGGTTGACTTCTTGGTCAACGTGATCTTCTTGCGCTCGGCCGTGGCAGTGCCATGGCTGGCCTGAAGATAACCCAGGAGCTTCTGCTTGTCAGCGTCGGTCAGGGTGTCAGCCGCGGAGGCCTTGGCCACGCCGGCGGACTTGAGCTGCTCAAGCAGGGTATCGGTTGACTTCTTGAGTTCGGTTGCAAACTCGGCGACGGTCGTACTGGACATTTGTGATGGAACCTTTAGCTAGGGCATGGCCAACCCATGGGGCGTGTGGCCTGCCTCGACTGAACTTATTTTTTCATGACGTGGACTCTTGCGTAGCGGCTTCATTGGTGAACCAATGCTCGCGCGCCTTCATGATGAGCGCCTTGGCTTCGTCTTCCGTCTGGCCGGTGATCTCGGTCAGCTCGTCGACGGCCAGATCGGCCAGATCGTCGAGGGTCTGCACACCGGCGTCGGCCAGCTTGGCAATCAGCTCGGGCGTCAGGCCCTGCAGATCGCGCAGGTCCTGCGACACCTCTTCCACGCTCTCCTCACGAGCGATCTCCAGCGTCAGCAGGGCGTCCTTGGCACGGGCGCGCAGCTCGTTGACGGTGTCTTCGTCGAAGGACTCGATCTCCAGCATCTCCTGCAGCGGCACATAGGCCACTTCTTCCAGGCTGGTGAAGCCCTCGGCGATCAGGATGTCGGCGATCTCCTCGTCCACATCGAGCTTTTCCATGAACAGGGCGCGCAGGGTGCTGGTCTCGTCGGCCTGCTTCTGGGCCGACTCGGCCGCGTCCATGATGTTGATCTTCCAGCCCGTCAGGTCGGAGGCCAGACGCACGTTCTGGCCGCCGCGGCCGATGGCGATGGCCAGGTTTTCCTCGTCCACCACCACGTCCATGGCGTGCTTTTCTTCATCGACCACGATGGACTGCACGTTGGCCGGCGCCAGGGCGCCGATCACGAACTGGGCCGGGTCCTCGCTCCAGAGCACGATGTCCACACGCTCGCCGGCGAGCTCGTTGGTCACGGCGTTGACGCGGGTGCCGCGCACGCCGACACAGGTGCCGATGGGGTCCACGCGCTTGTCGTGCGAGAGCACGGCGATCTTGGCGCGGGAGCCGGCGTCACGGGCGCAGCTCTTGATCTCCAGCAGACCCTGCTCGATCTCGGGCACTTCCTGGCGGAACAGCTCGATCATGAACTCGGGGGCCGAGCGCGACAGGATGATGGGCGCGCCACGCAGCGTCAGGTCCACCTCCATGATCATGGCGCGCACACGGTCGCCGGTGCGCAGGTTTTCCTTGGGGATCATCTCGCCGCGACGCAGGCGGCCTTCGACACGGCCGGACTCGACGATGATGTCGCCCTTGTCCATGCGCTTGACCGTGCCCACGAAGATCTTCTCGCCACGCGACATGAAGTCGTTGAGCAGCATCTCGCGCTCGGCGTCGCGGATCTTCTGCAGGATGACCTGCTTGGCGGCCATGGCGCCGATGCGGCCGATCGGCACGGACTCCACCGGCTCCTCGATGTACTCGTCGACCTCGATGTCGGGAATCTGTTCCTTGGCTTCGAACAGCAGGATTTCCTGGTCGGGCAGCTGCAGGCCGGCCTCGTCGGGCACGACGTGCCAGCGACGGAACGTCTCGTACACGCCGCTGTCGCGGTCGATGGCCACGCGGATGTCCACGTCACCTTCGTACAGCTTCTTGGTCGCTTGCGCCAGCGCGGCCTCGACGGCGCCGAAGACCACGTCGCGCTCGACGTTCTTCTCGCGCGAGATGGCTTCCACCAGCATCAACAGTTCGCGATTCATGCTACTAACCTCCAGTACCTTCAATCACCTGCAGCCGTGGGGCTTGCGTCGCCACGACCCTTGAAATTCACAATCGGCGCCAGCCGCGCCTCACGCAACTCGTCCAGGGTGAACCCCAGCGCCTGCAGCGGCACAGGCGCACGTTTCTTGCTCACCTTCTGGCCCGGCTTGACCGGTGGCTCGTCGCTCCAGACGATCTGCCAGCCCGGCGTGCCGTCGGCCGCGGTCACGCGTTCCAGCGTGCCGCGAAACTTCTTGCGGTTGGCCGCCACCTGGCCGCCAGCGGCGGCCCCCAGGGGAGCCTTGAGCGTGATGTCAACCACCTGGCCGGCAAAACGCTCGAAATCCTTCTCGTGGCGCAGCGGGCGGTCAATACCCGGCGAGGACACCTCGAGCCGCTTGTACTCGATGCCCTCGACTTCCAGCGCGTACTGCAGCTGGCGCGTGACCTTCTCGCAGTCCTCGACGTTGACAAACTGCTCGCCGGCCTGAGGATCCCAGGGCAGATCGATCGTGACACGCAGCAAGCCCCCTGCGGAGCGTTCGATCTCCACCAGGTCGTAACCGAAGCCGGTCACGGTTTGTTCAACGATCTGCTGCAGTGCCAACGGTGCCCTTCCCTGTCCCTCAAAAAGCGTTCGACCATGAAAAAGGGGCGGTTGGTATCCGCCCCTCTGGTCAAGATGGCCGGTATTGTAATCCAAAAACGGCTAGTGCCTTGATTTTCAAGGCGATTTGGTCCCGAAACCAGCTTCGGAGCCTTCTCACGGCCTCGCAGGGGCCGCGAGCAGGCTCCTAGGCCGCCGCCTGCACCAGGGTCCGGGTGTAGGGGTGCTTAGGGTCGTCCAGCAGGGCCGCCACCGGCCCGGATTCGACGATTTCCCCGCGCTTCATGACCAGCACCTCGTGCGCCATGGCCCGGATCACGTCCACGTCGTGGGTGATCAGCAGGTAGCTCAGGCCCCGCTCGCGCTGCAGGCGCTGCAGCAGCTGCAGCACCTGTTTCTGGATGCTCACGTCCAGGGCGCTGGTGGGCTCGTCCAGCACGATGAGCCGCGGCTCCACGATCAGGGCCCGGGCGATCGCCAGGCGCTGGCGCTGGCCGCCCGAGAAC
>DNQP01000178.1:4712-5056 GCA_003500955.1 Curvibacter sp.
GCTGGCGCTGGCCGCCCGAGAACTCGTGCGGGTAGCGCTGCAGCAGGCCGGGAAACTGGCTCTCGGTCAGGCCCACCTCCTGCAGAGCTTGCTCCACCTTGTTGCTCCGCTCCTCTTTTGAGAGCGACGGCGCATGGATGCTCAAGCCCTCGCCCACGATCTCCTCGACCGTGAGGCGTGGCGACAGGGAGGAGAACGGGTCCTGGAAGACCACCTGCACCACGCGCCGCAAGGCCTTGTTGCGCGCCGGGTCGCGGCTCCAGGCCTGGCCATCCACCGTCAGCTGGCCGCCACAGGGCAGCAGGCCCAGCGCCGCCAGCGCCAGGGTGGACTTGCCGGAGCCG
>DNQP01000178.1:5353-5489 GCA_003500955.1 Curvibacter sp.
CAGGGTGGACTTGCCGGAGCCGGACTCCCCGATCACCCCCAGGGTCTGCCCGGGCGCCAGGGCGAAGTCCGCCCCCTGCACCGCCACGAACTCGCCCTTGCGGAACCAGCCGCGCAGGCCGGGGATGGGCACGGGA
>DNQP01000291.1 GCA_003500955.1 Curvibacter sp.
CGGCCTGGGCCTTGAAACCCACACCCACCAGGCTTAGCTTCTTCTCGAAGCCCTTGCTGACGCCGACCACCATGTTGTTCACCAGCTGACGCATGGTGCCGCTCATGGCATTGGCTTCACGGGAGTCGTTGGCGGGGGTGAAGCTGAGCTTGCCACCCTCGTTGCTGACCTTGACCAGGGCGGACTGGGCCAGCGACAGCGTGCCACCGGCACCCTTGACGCTGATCTGGTCAGCCTTGACCGACACATCCACCCCGCTCGGGATGGCAACAGGCATTTTTCCTACGCGCGACATTTCAGTGTTCTCCTCAATGCCTTAGGCCACGTAGCACAGCACTTCGCCGCCGACACCGGTGGCGCGCGCCTTGCGATCGGTCATGACGCCCTTGGGTGTCGTCACGATGGCCACGCCCAGACCGTTCTGGACCTGGGGGATGGCGTCACGGCCTTTGTACACACGCAGGCCGGGACGGCTCACGCGCTCGATACGCTCGATCACCGGACGGCCGGCGTAGTACTTCAGGGCAATTTCCAGCTCGGACTTGCCACCTTCGGTCTTCACCTGGAAGCCGTCGATGTAGCCCTCGTCCTTCAGCACCTGGGCGATGGCAACCTTCACCTTGGAAGAAGGCACCGACACCGAGGTCTTGGCCACCATCTGCGCGTTACGGATACGCGTCAGCAGGTCGGCGATGGGATCACTCATGCTCATCTCTAATCTCCTGCTTACCAGCTGGCCTTGGTGACACCGGGGATGTCACCAGCGAAAGCCATCTCACGGATCTTGGCGCGGGCCAGGCCGAACTGGCGGAACGTGCCACGCGGACGGCCGGTGATGGCGCAGCGGTTGCGCTGGCGGGTCGGGTTGGCGTTGCGCGGGAGCTTCTGCAGGCCCAGGCGGGCGGCTGCGCGCTCTTCATCGCTGCGCTTCATATCGCTGGCGATGGCCTTGAGTTCCGCGTGTTTCTTCGCGTACTTGGCGACCAGTTTTTCTCGCTTGAGCTCGCGCTCGATCAAAGCTACTTTAGCCACAGGTCACCTCAGTTCTTGAAGGGGAATTTGAAGCCGGCGAGCAGTGCCTTGCACTCTTCATCCGTCTTGGCCGTCGTCGTGATGCTGATGTTCAGACCACGCAGGGCATCCACCTTGTCGTATTCGATTTCGGGGAAGATGATCTGCTCTTTGACGCCGATGTTGTAGTTGCCGCGGCCATCGAAGGCGCGACCGGAGATACCACGGAAGTCACGCACGCGCGGCAGGGCCACGGTGACGAAACGGTCTAGGAATTCGTACATCTGCACGCCGCGCAGGGTCACCATGCAGCCGATGGCCTGGCCTTCGCGGATCTTGAAACCGGCGATCGCCTTCTTGGCCTTGGTCACGACCGGCTTCTGGCCGGCGATCTTGGTCAGGTCGCCCACGGCGTTGTCCATGACCTTCTTGTCGGCGACAGCCTCGCTCACACCCATGTTCAGGGTGATCTTGGTCAGGCGCGGCACCTGCATGGGCGACTTGTAGCCGAACTTGGCGGTCAACTCGGGGACCACCTTCTCACGATAGTGTTGTTGCAGACGTGCCATGGTTATGCCACCTTGATTTCTTCGCCGCTGGACTTGTAGACACGCACACGCTTGCCGTCAGCCAGGAGCTTGACGCCGACGCGGTCGGCCTTGCCGGTGGCGGCATTGAAGATCGCCACATTGGACTGGTGGATGGGCATGGATTTCTCCACGATGCCGCCGGTCGTGCCCTTCATCGGGTTGGGCTTGGTGTGCTTCTTCACCAGGTTCACGCCCTCGACCACCACATGGGTCTCGTCCTTGCGCAGCGCGACCTTGCCGCGCTTGCCCTTGTCACGCCCGGTGAGGACGATGACTTCGTCGCCTTTGCGAATCTTGTTCATGGCGTGTCCTTAGAGAACTTCGGGAGCCAGGGACACGATCTTCATGAACTTCTCGGTACGCAGTTCACGCGTGACCGGGCCGAAGATGCGGGTGCCGATGGGCTCCAGCTTGTTGTTGAGCAGCACGGCGGCGTTGCCGTCGAACTTGACCAGGGAGCCATCACCGCGGCGGATGCCCTTGGCGGTGCGAACCACCACAGCGCTGTAGACCTCGCCCTTCTTGACGCGGCCACGCGGAGCGGCTTCCTTGATGCTCACCTTGATGATGTCGCCAACACTGGCGTAGCGACGCTTGGAACCGCCGAGCACCTTGATGCACAAAACGGACTTCGCGCCGGTGTTGTCGGCGACTTCTAACCGAGATTCAGTCTGGATCATTTCAATATTCCCAACTTGCACCGGATGGCGCCTGGGGCGACCAACCGGTCAGTCTTGGGCCCGTCGTCCACGGCACGAACCACTCGCGCCGCTTTTGCTGGGCAGAAACTTCGCCTTTTCAAGCGAAGCCAGCAATTGTGCCAAAGATTCCTGGGGGCGTCAAGCGTCTTGTTCGGACGGCCAGCGCAGATAGTCCTGGGCCAGGGCCTGGAAGGCGGCCAGGGCCGGATCCCGGCCGGTTTCCTGTTCCAGGATGCGCGCCACGGCCGGGGCCACATTGGCGGCCAGCGCCGCATCCAGAAAGAGCAGGCGGGACCGCCGGGCCAGCACATCCTCGACAGTCAGCGCATACTCATGTCTCGCCGCAAAGCGCACCATGGCGACCGTCAGGCCGGGGGCCAGTTCCTCCCCATGGCCGGGCAGGCCCGCCAGGACCGATGCCTCCGCGCCATATAAATGAGCGCCGGGTGCAGCGAGCACCCCGGGGCCGGCCGGCGCCTCGGCCGGGGGTGCCCCGACCAGACGCAGGCAGTCACTCACGCCGGCGGAACGCTGCGGCAGCAGGCCCGAGCGCATGCAGCGCTCCAGCACATCCTCGGCCATGGCGCGGTAGGTCGTCCACTTGCCGCCGGTCACCGTCACCAGCCCGCTGGCGCCGACCATCACCGTGTGCTCGCGGCTGATGCTGCCGGTGTCGGCCTCGTCCCCGGCCGGGCGCACCAGGGGTCGCAAGCCCACCCAGATGCTCAGCACATCGGCCGGGCTTGGCGCGCGCGCCAGGTAGCGGGCCGCCTCGCCCAGGATGAAATCGAGCTCGGCACGCAAGGGCCGCGGCTCGCGCGGCAGATCGCTGCGCGGTGTGTCCGTCGTCCCCAGCACCAGCTTGCCCAGCCAGGGCACGGCAAACAGCACCCGGCCGTCGGCCGTCTTGGGCACCAGCAGGGCGTGCTCACCCGGCAGGAAGGACCGGTCCACCACCACATGCACGCCCTGGCTCGGCGCCACCATGGGCTCCACAGCCTTGCCCTGGCCCGCCCCGTCCATCTGGCGCAGGCCGTCCACCCAGACGCCCGTGGCGTTGACCACACAGCGCGCGCGCACTTCATATGTCTGCCCTACGATGGCGTCGCGGCAACGCAGGCCGACCAGGCGCGTGTTCTCGTGCAGCAGCGCCGTGACCGGACAGTAATTGAGCAGCAGCGCGCCCTCACGTGCCGCCGTGCGCGCCAGCGCGATGGCCAGGCGCGCATCGTCGAACTGGCCGTCCCAATATTGGACACCGCCGCTCAGGCCCTGGGCCTGCAGGCGCGGCAGGGCCGCCAGCGCCTCGGCGCGGCTCAGGAAACGCGTGTCGCCCAGACCCGCGCGGCCGGCGAGCAGGTCATAGAGCTTGAGGCCGATGCCATAGAAGGGCGTCTGCCACCAGGCATAGGAGGGCATGATGAAGGACAGGCGCGATGCCAGGTGCGGCGCATTGGCCAGCACCGTGCTGCGCTCGTGCAGGGCCTCGCGCACCAGCGCGATATTGCCCTGGGCCAGATAGCGCACGCCGCCGTGCAGCAGCTTGGTCGAGCGCGAAGAGGTGCCGCCCGCGAAGTCATGCGACTCCAGCAACACCACCGAATAGCCACGCGCCGCGGCATCGAGCGCCACACCCAGACCGGTGGCACCACCACCGACCACGGCCAGATCCCAGGTGTGCGGTTCGGCCAGACGGGCCAGAAGTTGTGCGCGGTGCATGCAATCAGGACTCAAATACAAACGGGACAGGGCGACCGTGGACTGTACCCTGCAAGGGCTGTGCCACGGTCGCCGCTGACTCTCTCTTGACGCTTAGCGGACGCGTCCCGCCTTCCAGGCGTTCAGCAGCTTCTCGTAGGCGATGGTCTCGCCCTTGGGCTTCTCATTGGCCAGCTTCTTCCAGGGCGCCGACTTGTCGGACAGCCACTTGTCGTTGCTCTCCTTCTTGTTGAGCTTGGGCGCACAACGGGCCATGCCCGCACGCTCCAGACGCGCCATCACCTGGTCCATCTCGTCGGCCAGGTTGTCCATGGCCTGCTGCGGCGTCTTCTCACCGGTCACGGCCACGGCGACGTTCTTCCACCAGAGCTGGGCTAGCTTGGGGTAGTCCGGCACGTTGGTGCCCGTCGGCGTCCAGGCCACGCGGGCCGGGCTGCGGTAGAACTCCACCAGACCGCCGAGCTTGGGCGCCAGATCGGTCATGGCCTTGCTCTGGATGTCGCTTTCGCGGATGGGCGTGAGACCGACGATGGTCTTCTTCAGCGACACGGACTTCGCGGTGACGAACTGTGCGTACAGCCAGGCGGCGGCCGTGCGGTTCTCGTCATGCTTCTCGAAGAAAGTCCAGCTGCCCACATCCTGGTATCCGTTCTGCATGCCCTGTTTCCAGTACGGGCCGTTGGGGCCGGGCGCCATGCGCCACTTGGGCGTGCCGTCGGCATTGACCACAGGCAGACCGGGCTTGGTCATGTCGGCGGTGAAGGCCGTGTACCAGAAGATCTGCTGCGCGATCTGGCCCTGGGCGGGCACGGGGCCGGCTTCACCGAAGGTCATGCCCGTGGCTTCCTTGGGCGCGTACTTCTTCATCCAGTCCACATACTTGGTCAGCGCATAGACGGCGGCCGGCGAGTTGGTGGCGCCGCCGCGCGCCACGCTGGCGCCCACGGGGTGGCAGCCGTCGGCCGTCGTGCGGATACCCCACTCGTCCACCGGCTTGCCGTTCGGGATGCCGACGTCAGCGGTGCCGGCCATGGACAGCCAGGCGTCCGTGAAACGCCAGCCCAGCGAGGGGTCCTTCTTGCCGTAGTCCATGTGGCCGTAGATGGGCTTGCCGTCGATGGTCTTCACGTCGTTGGTGAAGAACTCGGCGATGTCCTCGTAGGCGCTCCAGTTCAGCGGCACGCCCAGCTCATAGCCATACTTGGCCTTGAACTTGTCCTGCAGGTCCTTGCGCGCGAAGAGGTCGGCACGGAACCAGTAGAGGTTGGCGAACTGCTGGTCAGGCAGCTGGTAGAGCTTGCCGTCGGGCGCCGTGGTGAAGCTCGTGCCGATGAAGTCCTTGAGGTCCAGCCCGGGGTTGGTCCACTCCTTGCCCTTGCCCGCCATGTAGTCGGTCAGGCTCATGATCTTGCCGTAGCGGTAGTGGGTGCCGATCAGATCGGAGTCCGAGATCCAGCCGTCGTAGATGGACTTGCCCGACTGCATGGAGGTCTGCAGCTTCTCCACCACGTCGCCTTCCTGGATCAGGTCGTGCTTGACCTTGATGCCCGTGATCTCCTCGAAGGCCTTGGCCAGCGTCTTGGACTCGTACTCGTGCGTGGTGATGGTCTCCGACACCACCGAGATCTCCTTCACCCCCTTGGCCTGCAGCTTCTTGGCCGCTTCGATGAACCACTTCATCTCCGCCATCTGCTGATCCTTGCTCAGCGTGGATGGCTGGAACTCGCTGTCGATCCACTTCTTCGCCTCCGCTTCGCCGGCCCAGGCCCCGTGCCCGAACACCAGCGCCGCAGCCGCGAACGCGATCACTTGATATTTCACCTTCATTGCGATCTCCTCTGGTATCAGCTCCCCCTGAATCGAGAACCCGGCCGGGGGAGCCTCTGGCCGTTTTCCCTTGCGTCCTTGCGCTGACGCGATGCCGTCGGCAAGGCGCGCGTGGAGCGCGCCTTCAGCCCTTTCTCATGACCAGCGCCAGCAGCAGCATGGACGCCACAAACGAAATCCAGACGCTGGGCTCCTGCTCCAGCGCGAGCCACTGCATCAGCCTCTCGCTCACGCCGACAAACGCCAGGTTCAGGTAGGCCGCGCACAGCAGGCCGATGAAGAGCCGATCCCCGCGCGTCGTGCGCAGCGGCAGAAAGCCCTTGCGCTCCAGCGTGGGCGACCTGATCTCCCACACCGTCATCACCACGAGCATCAAGGCAATGCCGGTGAAGAAGCCCGCCACGGGCGCTGTCCAGGCCATCCAGTCAAACATCTTGTGCTCCTAGGCTCAGACCCGCCCCATGGCAAAGCCCTTGGCGATGTAGTTGCGCACGAACCAGATCACGATGGCGCCAGGCACGATGGTCAGGGTGCCGGCCGCCGCCAGCACGGCCCAGTCCATGCCCGCGGCCGACACGGTGCGGGTCATGGTGGCCACGATGGGCTTGGCGTCCACGCTGGTCAGGGTGCGCGCCATCAGCAGCTCCACCCAGCTGAACATGAAGCAGAAGAAAGCCGCCACACCCACGCCGGACTTGATCAGCGGCATGAAGATGAACACAAAGAAGCGCGGGAAGGAATAGCCGTCGATGTAGGCGGTCTCGTCGATCTCGCGCGGAATGCCGCTCATGAAGCCTTCCAGGATCCAGACCGCCAGCGGCACGTTGAACACCAGATGCGCCAACGCCACGGCCAGGTGCGTGTCCATCAGGCCCAGCGTGGTGTAGAGCTGGAAGAAGGGCAGCAGGAACACCGCCGGCGGCGTCATGCGGTTGGTCAGCAGCCAGAAGAACACATGCTTGTCACCGAGGAAACGGTAGCGCGAGAAGGCATACGCCGCCGGCAGCGCCACGGCGACGGACAGGACCGTGTTGATGGCCACGTAGATCATCGAGTTCACGTAGCCCATGTACCAGGCCGGGTCGGTGAAGATGGTCTTGTAGTTGTCCCAGGTGAACTGCTGCGGCCACAGCGCGAAGGTCGACAGGATCTCCTCGTTGGTCCGGAAGGACATGTTGACCATCCAGTAGATCGGCAGGATGGCGAACAGCAGGTAGGCCAGCAGGAAGAGCGTGCGCAGGGGCAGGCGTGATTTAGTCATGGCGCGGCTCCTGGTCGGACAGGCCGACCCGCTGCATCCAGTTGTAGAGCACGAAGCACAGCAGCAGGATGATGAGGAAGTAGATCAGCGAGAACGCCGCGGCCGGCCCCAGGTCGAACTGCCCCACGGCCTTCTGCGTCAGGTACTGGCTCAGGAAGGTGGTGGCATTGCCCGGCCCGCCGCCGGTGAGCACGAAGGGCTCGGTGTAGATCATGAAGCTGTCCATGAAGCGCAGCAGCACAGCGATCATCAGCACGCCGCGCAGCTTGGGCAGCTGGATGTAGCGGAACACCGCCAGCCGGCTCGCGCCGTCGATGCGCGCCGCCTGGTAGTAGGCGTCGGGAATGCTGCGCAGGCCGGCGTAGCACAGCAGCGCCACCAGCGGCGTCCAGTGCCAGACGTCCATGACGAGCACCGTGATCCAGGCGTCGCGCGCGTTGCCTGTGTAGCTGTAGTCGATGCCCAACCAGGCCAGCGCGGCACCGAGCAGGCCGATGTCCTGGCGACCGTAGATCTGCCAGATCGTGCCCACCACGTTCCAGGGAATCAGCAGCGAGATCGCCACCAGCACCAGCACGACCGAGGCACGCCGCCCCTGGGCCGGCATGGACAAGGCCAGCGCGATGCCCAGCGGAATCTCGATCAGCAGCACCGAGAAGGAATACACCATCTGCCGCCACAGGGCGGCGTGCAGTTCCTCGTCGCGCATCACGGCCTTGAACCACTCCGTGCCGACGAAGACCCGGCGCTCGGGGCTGATGATGTCCTGCACCGAGTAGTTCACCACCGTCATCAGCGGCAGGATGGCCGAGAAGGCCACGCAGATCACCACCGGCAGGATCAGCCACCAGGCTTTCTGGTTGACGGTTTTCATGCGACCGGCTCCCTGTGCGGCGAGACCAGCAACTGGCCATCCCGATAGAAACAGCTGCGCGCGCCGACCAGCCGCAGACCGACTTCGGCCCCGGCTGCGGGCAGCGCCTCGTCCAGCCCGAGGCGGGCACGCACCAGGGCGTCGCCGATGCGCGCTGTCAGCAGGCCATAGGTGCCCACGTCCTGGCAGCTCAAGACCTGGGCCGCCAGCACGCCGGGCGCGCCCAGGGGGGCCAGCGTCACGTATTCCGGCCGCACGCCCAGCGTGAACTCGCCGGCCGCGGCCAGCATGGAAGCATCCGCCCCTTCGGGGACGGCCACCGGCCGACCCGCCACCTCCAGCCTACCGTCGCGCCAGGCCGCGGGCAGGAAGTTCATGCCCGGCGAGCCGATGAAGTGCCCGACAAAGGTGTGTTCGGGCCGCTCGAACAGCGCGTCGGCCGTGCCCACCTGCACCACGCGCCCCTCGGTCATCACCACCACCTGGTCGGCAAAGGTCAGCGCCTCCACCTGGTCGTGTGTCACATAGATCAGCGTGAGCTTGAGTTCGTGGTGGATCTGCTTGAGCTTGCGGCGCAGCTTCCACTTCAGGTGCGGGTCGATCACGGTCAAGGGCTCGTCGAAGAGCACGGCCGACACGTCCTCGCGCACCAGCCCCCGGCCCAGCGAGATCTTCTGCTTGGCGTCGGCCGACAGACCCGCCGCGCGCTGATCGAGCTGACCGCTGAGCTCCAGCATCTCCGCGATGACCCCCACACGCTGGCGGATGCGCTCGGGCGCCACCTTGCGGTTGCGCAGCGGGAAGGCCAGGTTCTCGCCCACGGTCATGGTGTCGTAGATCACCGGGAACTGGAAGACCTGGGCGATGTTGCGTTCCTGCGGCGTGCGCTGCGTCACGTCCCGCCCGTCGAACACCACCTGGCCGTGCGAGGGCTGGACCAGGCCCGAGATGATGTTGAGCATGGTGGTCTTGCCGCAGCCCGAGGGCCCGAGCAAGGCATAGGCCCCGCCGTCCTCGAAGGTCATGCGCAGAGGCCGCAAGGCGTAGTCGGCGTCCTCCTTGGGGTCCGCCTTGTAGGAGTGGGCCAGGTCGAGCTCGATGCGTGCCATCTCAGCCCCTCCCGCCCGCGCGACGCGGCGCCAGCAGTAGCGCACCCGCCGCGTCGAAGGCATAGACCCGGCCGGGATCCAGGCTCAGATCCAGGCGCTCGCCGAGCGCGAAGCGATGCACCCCGGTCAGCTGCGCCACGAGTTCCCCCACCGGCGTGGCCACATGCACGAAGGTGTCGGAGCCCGAGATCTCGGCCAGCTCCACGCTCCCCGGCAGCATCAGATGTCCTGGCCGGTGCGTCAGATGCAGGTTGCTGGCACGCACGCCCAGCGTCAGCCGGCCCTGGGCGCCCGGGGGCAAGGCCAGCGCCAGAGGCGCGGGGGCCACCTGGCCGGCCGAGGGCTGCAGCACCAGCCCCTGCGCGCCGGCCTCGGCCTCGATCAGGTTCATGGGCGGATCGCTGAAGGCGCGCGCCACGCGCAGATTGCGCGGGGCATGGAAGACCTCGGCCGTCGGCCCGTATTGCAGCAGCTCGCCCGCGTCCAGCACCGCCGTGTAGCCGCCCAGCAGCAGCGCCTCGCCCGGCTCGGTCGTGGCATAGACCACGGTGGCGTCGGACACCGCGAACAGCTGGGTGAGTTCCTCGCGCAGTTCTTCGCGCAATTTGTAATCCAGATTGACCAGGGGCTCGTCCAGCAGCATCAGCGGCGCGGCCTTGGCCAGGGCGCGCGCCAGGGCCACGCGCTGCTGCTGGCCGCCCGAGAGCTCGGCCGGCAGGCGCTGGAGATAGGGCGCGATGCGCAGCCTCGCAGCCAGCTCGTGCACACGGGCCTCAATGTTCGCCTCGCGCCGCAGCTTGAGCGGCGAGGCGATGTTGTCGTACACCGTCATCGACGGGTAGTTGATGAACTGCTGGTAGACCATGGCCACGTTGCGCTCGCGCACCGGTATGCCCGTGACGTCCTGGCCGTCGACCCGCACCGCCCCCTGGGTCGGCCGGTCCAGGCCGGCCATCAGACGCATCAGGCTGGTCTTGCCCGCCTGGGTCGCCCCCAGCAGCACGGTCACCGCGCCGGGCTGCAGGTCCAGATCCAGGGGATAGAGGTAGGGGCTGGCCCCGACCGTCTGGGCCACGCCTTCCAGGCTCAAGCGCATGGCCACTCCCACGCGGCGGCGCGCGAATCTGAGCCCGAAAAGGTTAAAAATGAACGGAACATGGCATTTTTTCTGCTCTTCAATGTTCGAATTTATTATTTATATTTTCGTTTTCTTTCGGTATTTTCCCTAAGCAGGGCGCCTGACGGTTTGTTTATGGTCTACTCGCCGCAACAAAAAGCCGACGAGTGATGACGCCCAATCCACGCCAGGCCCGCCTGCTCGAAGAGGTGCGGGCCCGAGGCTCGGCCTCCATCGAGGCGCTGGCCGAGCAGTTCCAGGTCACCCTGCAGACCGTGCGCCGCGACGTGCAGCGGCTGGCCGAGGCCGGCCTGCTGGCCCGCTTCCATGGCGGCGTGCGCCTGCCCAGCTCCACCACGGAAAACATCGCCTACCGCCAGCGCCAGGCCCTGCAGGCCGAAGGCAAGTCGCGGATCGCGCGCGCGATCGCCCAGCGCGTGCCCAACGGCTGCTCGCTGATCATGAACATCGGCACCACCATCGAAGCCGTGGCGCGCGAGCTCGTGCGGCACCGCGGCCTGCGCGTCATCACCAACAATCTGCACGTGGCGTCCATCCTGGTTGACAACCCGGACTGCGAGGTCATCATTGCCGGCGGCGTGGTGCGCGCGCTCGACCGCGGCATCGTGGGCGAGGCCACGGTGGACTTCATCAGCCAGTTCAAGGTGGACATCGGCCTGATCGGCATCAGCGGCATCGAGGCCGACGGCACGCTGCGCGACTACGATTACCGCGAGGTGAAGGTCGCGCGCACCATCATCGACCACTCGCGCGAGGTCTGGCTGGCGGCCGACCACAGCAAGTTCCACCGCCCGGCCATGGTGCAGCTGGCCCCGCTGGGCGACATCGACCGCATCTTCACCGACGCCGAGCCGCCCGAGCTGTTCGCCCCGCTCATGGCGCAGGCGGGCGTAGAGTGCGTGATCGCCGACTGAGCCCCCGTCCCAAGAGGAGACCTACCGATGGATTACCTGCTGGCCCTGGACCAGGGCACTTCCAGCTCGCGCAGCATCGTCTTTGCCCGCGACGGCAGCATCGTGGCCATGGAGCAGCGCGAGTTCCGCCAGATCTACCCGCAGCCCGGCTGGGTGGAACACGATCCGCTGGAGATCTGGCAGACCCAGCTGGAAACCGCGCGCGCGGTGCTGCGCAAGACCGGCCTGCAGGCGCGGCAGATCCAGGCCATAGGCATCACCAACCAGCGCGAGACCACTGTGGTCTGGAACCGCAAGACCGGCCGGCCCATCTACAACGCCATCGTCTGGCAGGACCGGCGCGCCGAGCCCAGTTGCGCCGAGCTGCGCGCGCGCGGCCTCGAAGACACCATCATGGCCAAGACCGGCCTGCGCGTGGACGCCTATTTCTCCGGCACCAAGCTGCAATGGATCCTGGACCACGTGCCGGGCGCCCGCGCCCAGGCCACGCGCGGCGAACTGGCCTTCGGCACCGTGGACGCCTGGCTGATCTGGCAACTCACCGAAGGCCGCATGCACGTGACGGACGTCAGCAACGCTTCGCGCACCATGCTCTTCAACGTGCACGAGAACCGCTGGGATGCCGAACTCCTCGCGGCGCTGGACATTCCGGCGGCGCTCATGCCCGAGGTGCGCCCCTCCAGCGCCGATTTCGGCCGCACCGTCGAGCCGCTGCTGGGTGCCAGCATCCCCATCGGCGGCGTGGCCGGCGATCAACAGAGCGCCTTGTTCGGCCAGGCCTGCTTCGGGGCCGGCCAGGCCAAGAATACCTACGGCACGGGCTGCTTCATGCTCATGCACACGGGCACGCGCTTCCACACCAGCCACAACGGGCTGATCACCACCAGCGCAGCGCAACCGCGCGCCACGCCCGAGTTCGCGCTCGAAGGCAGCGTCTTCATCGGCGGCGCCGTGGTGCAGTGGCTGCGCGACGGCCTGCACGCCATCCACAGCAGCAGCGAGGTGCAGAGCCTGGCGCAGAGCGTGCCCGACGCCGGCGGCGTGATGTTCGTGCCCGCCTTCACCGGCCTGGGCGCGCCGTACTGGCAGCCCGATGCGCGCGGCGCCATCGTCGGCCTCACGCGCGGCACCACCATCGCCCACATCGCGCGCGCCGCGCTCGAGAGCATCGCCTTCCAGAGCGCCGCCTTGCTGCAGGCCATGAGCCGCGACGCGGTGGAGAACGGCGGCGTGCCCGTCAGCGAGCTGCGCGTGGACGGCGGCGCCTGCGTCAACGACTTCCTCATGCAGTTCCAGGCCGACCTGCTGGGCATCCCCGTGCTGCGGCCCGCCGTGGTCGAGACCACGGCCCTCGGCGCCGCCTACCTGGCGGGCCTGAGCTGCGGCCTCTACGACAACCTCGAAGAGCTGTCCCACCAGTGGCGCGTGGATCGCACCTTCGTTCCTACGCTGCCGCGTGCACGCGCCGAGGAACTGATGGCGCGTTGGGAGCACGCGGTGCGTCAGACCATTGCCAGCTGAGTCGCCGGTGCGGGCTGGTTGCGGGCAAGCTGCGACAATCGACAGACTCTCCAACCCTCCTGAAAACGGCGGCTCGCGAGCCCCGAACACCACAAGATGAGCGTACGCATTGCATTCATCGGCGGCGGCAATATGGCCAGCGCCATCATCGGCGGCCTGATCAAGCAAGGCCGGCCGGCCTCGGCCTTCGACGTGGTCGAGCCCTTTGCCGAGGCACGCCAGGCGCTGAAGGACAAGTTCGGCATCGTCGCCCACGCGCAAGCCGGAGCCTTCCTTGCCGGCGTGGACCTGGTGGTCTGGGCCACCAAGCCGCAGACCTTCAAGGAGGCCACCGTGCCGGTGCGTGCGCACGTCGCCGGCGCCCTGCACCTGAGCGTGGCGGCCGGTATCCCCAGCGACAGCATCGCGCGCTGGCTGGGCAGCGAGCGCATCGTGCGCAGCATGCCCAACACGCCGGCCCTCATCGGCCTGGGCATGACGGGCCTGTACGCACGCGGCGGTGTCACGGCGCAGGACCGCGCGCTGATCGAGAGCGTGACCGCCACCATGGGCGAATCGCTCTGGGTCGCGCGCGAGGAGCAACTTGACGCCGTCACCGCCCTCTCGGGCTCCGGCCCGGCCTATGTGTTCTATTTCCTCGAAGCGATGACCCAGGCTGGCACCGAGATGGGTTTGCCGGCTGAGCAAGCCTACAAGCTGGCCGTCGAAACCTTCCGCGGGGCCAGCGCCCTGGCCCGGGCCTCGAGCGAGCCGCCCGAGGTGCTGCGCCAGCGCGTGACCTCCAAGGGCGGCACCACCTATGCGGCCATCACGAGCATGGAGGAGAGCCAGGTCAAGGCGCTGTTCGGGCAGGCCCTGCATGCGGCCGAGCGGCGGGCGAGAGAACTCGGCGTCGAATTCGGCAAGGACTGAGTCCGCGATGCACGAAAAGCGCGGTTACCTGATTTCGATCGTCTGCGTCGCGCTGTTCTTCGGCATCGCTATCGCAGGCGAGGCTGTATTCAGTAGCCCCCTGACCACAATCCTGCTCTGGATCGTGGGCATCGTTGGATTTCTGGCGCAGCTCGATGCCATGCAGATTCTGAATCTGGGTCGGCTCCTAAAGCGTCGTCGCTGAAGATGCGCTGAATTACTTCAGCGCATAGCCGGCCACCACGCCGGCGAACACCGTGCAGCCAAACCAGTGGTTGACGCGGAAGGCCTGGAAGCAGCCCTCGCGCGTACGCTCGCGGATCAGCCGGTGGTGCCAGACGATCTGGACCACGGCCGCCAGCAAGGCGAGGAACCAGGCCCCCGGCGCCAGCCCCTCGACCAGCAGCACGGTCCAGAGGATCAGGTGGACGACGTAGAAGGACGTCACCGCCGCCACGTCCCAGGACCCGAGCGTGATGGCCGAGGTCTTCATGCCGATGCGCAAATCGTCGTCGCGGTCCACCATGGCGTACTCGGTGTCGTAGGCCAGCACCCAGAACAGGTTGCCGATCAGCAGCCCCCAGGCCAGCGGCGGCACCTGCTGCTGCACGGCGGCAAAGGCCATGGGGATGCCGAAGCTGAAGGCCACGCCCAGCACCGCCTGCGGCATGGCGAAGAAGCGCTTGGCAAAGGGGTAGACGATGGCCACGGCCAGCGCCGCGAAGGACCAGGCCACGGCCACGCGGTTGGTCGTGAGCACCAGGCCGAAGGCCAGCAGGGCCAGCACCGCGCCGAGGATCAGCGCCTCGCGCACCGAGACCTTGCCCGCCGTCACCGGCCGCTGCGCCGTGCGCTTCACATGCTTGTCGAAGTCGCGGTCGGCCACGTCGTTGAGGCAGCAGCCCGCGCTGCGCATCAGGATGGTGCCGAGCACGAAGACGATCAGCAGATGCCAGCCCGGCCAGCCCCCGGCCGCCACCCACAGGGCACTGAGCGAAGGCCAGAGCAGCAGCAGCCAGCCCGCCGGGCGGTCCCAGCGGATCAGGTCCAGATACAGACGGAATTTTTCAGCCACCGCCGCGGGACTCACTCTTCCAGCAAAGAGCGCAGCATCCATGCCGTCTGTTCATGCACGGTCAGACGCTGGGTCAGCAGGTCGGCCGTGGGCTCGTCACCGGCCTTGTCGGCCAGCGGAAACAGGCTGCGCGCGGTGCGCGCCACGGCCTCGTGGCCGGTCACGAGGATGCGCACCATCTCCAGGGCCTTGGGCGGCTTGGCCGGCGCGTCGGGCACCGAGGCCAGCTTGCCGAACTGGGCGTAGGAACCAGGCGCCGCATGGCCCAGCGAGCGGATGCGCTCGGCGATCGGGTCCACCGCGTTCCACAGCTCCGTGTACTGCGTCATGAACATGGTGTGCAGGGTGTTGAACATCGGCCCCGTCACGTTCCAGTGGAAATTGTGCGTGGTCAGGTAGAGCGTGTAGGTGTCGGCCAGCAGGTGGCTCAGGCCCTTGGCGATGGCGGCGCGGTCCTTTTCGCTGATGCCGATGTTGATGGCGGGGGCGGCGTTCTTGGCCATGGCTCTCTCACTCCTACAAAGAAAAAATCACTCGGACAGGCGCTTCACGCCCGGCAGCTCGCAGGCGTAGATCGCGTTGCGCAGCGCGGCAATCGCCTCGTAGCGCGGGAAGCTGCGGCGCCACACCAGCACCACGCGGCGTGTGGGCGCTTCGCCGCTGAAGGGCAGGTAGCGTACAAAGCCCTCGTCGGTGTTGGGCTTGAGCTTGCCCCTGGGCCCCAGGGCCGACTTGGGCACGCTCAGGCGCGGCACCAGGGTCACGCCCATGCCCGCGGCCACCATGTGCTTGATGGTCTCCAGGGATGAGCCCTCGAAGCTCTTGCGGATGCCCTCGGCATTGCTGGAAAAGCGCGCGAACTCCGGGCAGACCTCGAGCACGTGGTCGCGGAAGCAGTGGCCCGTGCCCAGCAGCAGCATGGTCTCGGCCTTGAGCGCCTCGCTGCTGATGCTGTCGTTCGCCGCCAGCGCATGGTTGTGCGGCACGGCGGCGTAGAAGGGCTCGTCGTAGAGCGGGGCGATGGCCAGGCCGGCGTCGGGGAAGGGCTCGGCCAGGATGGCCGCATCGATCTCGCCGGTGCGCAGCATCTCCAGCAGCTTGACCGTGAAGTTCTCCTGCAGCACCAGCGGCATCTGCGGCGTGTGTTCGATCATCTGGCGCACCAGATCGGGCAGCAGATAGGGGCCGATGGTGTAGATCACGCCCAGCTTGAGCGGGCCGCTCAGCGGGTCCTTGCCGCGCTTGGCGATTTCCTTGATCGCCGCGGCCTGCTCCAGCACGGCCTGCGCCTGGCGCACGATCTCCTCGCCCAGCGGCGTGACCGTGACCTCGTTGGCGCTGCGCTCGAAGAGCTTGACGTCGAGCTCCTCCTCGATCTTCTTCACCGCCACCGACAGCGTGGGCTGCGAGACGTAGCAGGCCTCGGCCGCGCGGCCGAAGTGCTTTTCACGCGCGACGGCAACAATGTATTTGAGTTCGGTCAGCGTCATGATGGGGGCCTGCCCGCACGGGAAAAATCAGTGCGAGCCGCCCCCGGATTGTGCCATCGAGTCGTGCAAAGCGATAGTCAACGTCTTGCGCTGCGTCAAGGCGCCGTCACCCGCAGTTGCAAAAGCCGCGGGCGCTGGCTGGCCGCGTTGCTGCTGTAGACGCCCGGCTGCGGCGCGTTGCCGCTGCGCGCCAGCGTGACCCACTGGCCCAGCGGCGCGCTCACCGTGGTGCTGAGCTCGCCGCGCTCCTGCGTGGGCAAGTCCTTGCCGGGCTGCTGCCGCACGTTCTGCGTCTGCACCTCGACCTCCACCGTGGCGGGTCTCTGGCCGCCGGGCCAGCGCGGCTTGAACTGCAGGCTCTGGCCGGCCTGCAGCCAGATCAGGCCCTGCTTCACGCCCGCACCCGTGAGCGCACCCTGCGCCTGCACGGCCTGCACCCACTGGATCGGGGTGGTCTGCGAAAAGCTCAGGCGCGCCGCGCCGCCATTGCGCACCTGCAGCTGCTGCGGCGGCATCAGCGGCACCTGGGGCCGCGTGCCCACCACATAGCCCGCGCCGCCCTCGTCGATCTCGCGTAGCTCCAGCACCAGATCCCGCTCGGGAAATTGCGCAGCCACTGGCCAGGCCAGCAGCAGGGAGAACAGGGTGAGGAACAGTCGCATGAGGGGAACCTCCGCAGTGGGCGTCTTGATTGTGCCAAAGGGGCGTGCGCTGCGCCGGAAAAGAACGCATGCCAAAATTTGCGCACGCCATTCCCTCCATCACCCTCTGGAATCCCCTTGAGCCTGCTCTTCACCCCTTACGAACTGCCCGCCCCGCGCGGCCCGCTGACCCTGGCCAACCGCATCGTCGTCGCCCCCATGTGCCAGTACTCGGCCGTCGACGGCGCCGCCACCGACTGGCACCTCGCGCACTGGACCAGCCTGCTCAACAGCGGCGCGGGCCTGCTCACCATCGAGGCTACCGGCGTCACGGCGGAAGGCCGCATCACGCCGCACTGCCTGGGCCTGTGGGACGAGCGCACCGAAGCCGCGCTCGCCGACACCCTGCAGCGCGCGCGCCGCAACGCGCCGGCCATGCCGGTCTGCATCCAGCTCGCACACGCCGGGCGCAAGGCCTCGAGCGCCGCGCCCTGGCATGGCGGCGGCCTGCTTGGCACGGACCAGGGCGGCTGGCAGCCGCTGGCGCCTTCGGCCCTGCCGCAGCTGCCGGGTGAAGCGCCGCCCACGGCCATGAGCCTGGAACAGATCGCCCAGACGCGCGCGGCCTTCGTCGCCGCGGCGCGGCGTGCGAAGCGCATCGGCATCGAGGCCATCGAGCTGCACGCGGCCCACGGCTACCTGCTGCACCAGTTCCTCTCCCCGCTGGCCAACCAGCGCACGGACGGCTACGGCGGTTCGCTGGAGAACCGCATGCGCTTCGTGCTGGAGGTGTTTGCCGATGTGCGCGCCGTCTTCGACGGCCCGCTGGGCGTGCGCGTCTCGGCCACGGACTGGGTCGAGGGCGGCTGGGACACGGCCCAGACCTGCGAGCTGTCACTGCGCCTCAAGGCCCTGGGCTGCAACTTCATGCATGTCTCGACGGCCGGCGTCTCGCCGCAGCAGAAGATCGCCCTTGGCCCGGGCTACCAGGTGCCTTATGCGCGTGCGGTGCGCCAGGCCTGCGGCCTGCCCACCACGGCCGTGGGCCTGATCACCGAGCCGCAGCAGGCTGAGGACATCCTGCAGGCCGGCGACGCCGATCTCATCGCCCTGGCCCGCGCCCTGCTCTACAAGCCGCGCTGGCCCTGGGAAGCCGCCGTGGCCCTGCGCGGCCAGGTGCAGGCCAGCGCGGCCTACTGGCGCTGCCTGCCACGCGAGGCGCAAGGGATCTTCGGCGACGTGCGCATCGGCATGCGCTGAGTACTTTAGGGACGCTGACGGATCACCAGCGCCGGCAGATCCAGCGACTTGATGCGCAGCGCGGCGCGATCGGCCTCGACCTGACTGGTGAAGGGCCCCACGCGCACGCGCGTGAGCGGCTGCGAGCCGAAGGATTCGGCACCCGCCTCCAGC
>DNQP01000119.1 GCA_003500955.1 Curvibacter sp.
CCGGACCCGCTGGCCCGCCGGCAGCCGCAGCCGCAGCACGGAAACATCGGGCGCGGCCAACTCATTGCGGTAGACCTTCGCCGTCCAGGTCTTGCGCGCGGCCGGGTCGTAGCGCTTCCAGCTCGACGGCCTGATGCTCAGGTCCGACGCCGGCGTGCAGCCGCAATACAGCACCTGGGCGGCCTGGCAGGTTTCGTTGTGCATGGGCACCGTGGCACAGGGCTGCACCTCACCGCTGGCGATGCCGCCCGCGCAGTTGCCGCAGACACCCTTGCGGCAGGAATAGGGCAGCTCGATGCCCGCGCGCAGCGCGGCATCGAGCACGCTCTGTCCGGCAGCACAGTCGAAAGTGACATCGCTGCCCTCGATCTCGATCTTGTAAGTCATGGTTCGGTACTCGTTACGCCCGACAACAGGGCGATCGTGCGGCTCAGCGCGGCCGGGTCCGCCACCCCCCGACCGGCGATGTCCATCGCGCTGCCATGCCCCACGCTGGAGAGCAGCACGTCCGCGCCGATCGACAGCGCGCTGGCCGCGTTCGGCGCCAGCAACTTGATGGGAATGTGACCCTGGTCGTGAAACATGGCCACGTACAGGTCGTGCCGACGCTGGGAAAGCACCATGTCCGCCCCGTAGGGGCCCTCGACCTGCACGCCCGCCTGCCGCAAGGCCAGGGCGGCAGGCACGACAATCTGCTCATCCTCAGGGCCGAACAGACCGCCCTCGGAGGCATGGGGATTGATACCGAACAGCGCCACCGAGGGGCGATCGACGCCCATCCTGGCACAGGCGCGCACACCGGCCCAGGCCGCCCGCTGCACCAGTCCGGCACTGATGCGACCGATGGCGCGTCGCACGCTCTCATGCAGGGTGACGTGCACGATGCGCAAGCCGGCACCCACCAGCATCAGAAACACCTCGTCTTCCTCCATGCCGCAGACCCGCGCCACGAGCGAGGGATAGCCGCTGAACGCGATGCCGGCTTCGTGGATGGCCGTCTCGTGGTGCGGACAGGCGATGACCGCGTCCACCTCACCACGCCGGCATGCCTGCAACGCAGCGGTCGCCGACTGCACCGTCGAGGCGCCCGCCGCAGGATGGACCTGACCGAACTGCGCAGGCCGCTCCAGCGTGCCGGCCTCGACATGGCGCAGCTGCGGCACCAGCGCCTCAAGGCCGCACACCGCCGCGGCCTGGACCAGCACAGCGCGCGGACCGAAGACGGTGATGCACGCACGGTCGAGTGGAGACAGCCGCGCGAGCGCCTTGAGCGCGATCTCGGGGCCGATGCCGTGGGGGTCCCCCAGCGCCAGGGCCAGACGTGGACGGCCGCTCACAGTGGCAGGGCCATGAGCGTGTCGGTGACGGTGCTGTCGCACACAGCCACCCGCTCGGCCAGCAGCAGGCGACCGTCGCGCAACGCATAGCGGTCCCGGTACTCGCCGGTGGCAAACAGCTCCGTCTCGCCGGTGTGCATGATGCGCGCCACCATGAAGGGTGTGCGGGCAACAGCGCTCGCGGCGTCCGCCGACTCCAGCAGCGGCAGGCCCAGCAGGTGGCGGTAACGCTGGCGCTCGTAGATGTTGGCCTCGCGCAGGGCCGAGACGCGGTCGCTCAGCATGTCACGCGAATCAGCCCAGACGATGCCGGCCGGCAGCCCCTCGGCCTCGTTCTCGACATGGGTGATCCGGTAGTGGCAGTCCGGGGTGAAGAAGTCGGGCCACTGCTCCATGGCGTCACTGTCGATGACCCGGACGTAGGCGGCATTGAAAGCCGCGATCTGCAACAGGTCGATCATGATGTCTGCCCCATATGCTGACGGTAAGCCTTCCAGAACCCACGCACCGAGGTCTCGGTCGCGCGTCCGTCGCTCGATCCGGTGTGGTCGCCCCCCATCTCGACGACGGCGTCCAGATCGGCCGCACCCGCAATGCCGCGCTGCACGAAACCACCGACTGCGCCGTCCTCCATCGAGATGAAACCTGCCGGCCCGACGAGGTTGAGCTGCTTGAGGCGCACCTTGCGCTGCTCGGGCGTGTCATCGGCGTAGCCCAGGTAGGTCCAGTTGAGCTCGGAGCGCGCAATGCCCTTGGGAAGCACCTGCCGCACCGCCAGACAGTTCTGGATCTGCTGCAACACAAAGCCCGGGAAGACCGAGAGGATCTGCAAGGTGATGCCGTCGTCGTATTCCTTGAAACCGGCCAGCAGGCTCGGATCCCTGAGTCGGTAGCGGTCACTGTCCGAACGCAGCGCCTGCTCCTTGTAGGAGTCGTCCTTGGCCGCCGGATCGATCATGGAGTAGCTCACGTGGTGGCCGCCGGTTTCGTCCACGATCACGCCGCCCTTCTGCGACAGGCGATTGATCTCGAAGGTCGTGAAGAACATGTGCAAGAGGCTGGCGTGGTAGCTGTCCTTGACGTTCTCGACGTAGAGCTTCCAGTTGTTCGGCAACGCCTGGGTGTAGCGGCCGATCACCTGCACCGGCTTGTGCAACACCCGCTCGATGCGGGCACAGATCTCCGCACCCAGATAGTCCTCGATGTCCGGCACCTCATCGGAAAAGCTGCCGAACACCAGGCCGCAGAACGTGGCCACGCGCAGTTTGCGAGGGCCATGCTCCTCCTTGCAGAAAGTATCTGGCATGCCCCCTTGACCTTTTACCCCGCCCTCGAAGGCCACACCCGTGAGGTCGCCCTGGCGGTTGTAGCTCCAGGCGTGATAGACGCACTGGAAGTTTTCAACCTGGCCGGACTTTTCCAGCGCGATCAGCGCGCCGCGATGGGCACAGCGGTTCTCGAACGCATAGATCTCGCCGTCACCGTCACGGACCACGATCACCGGTGTCGCGCCGGCATGGGTGGTCCGGAAGCTGCCGGGCTGCGGCAGCTCGATGTCCAGGCACAGGTAGTTCCAGACCGCGCCGCGGAAGATGCGCTCCTCCTCACGGGCTCGCGTCTGCTCGTCCACGTACAGGCCATAGGGGATGCGGGTGTTGGCCCCGCTTTTCCAGTGGATAGCTTGTTCTTGCATATCGGGCGTCAATCCAGGGATACGTTGGCGGTCTTGATGACCTTGTTCCACTTCTCGGTCTCGTTGCGTATGAATTGCGCGGTCTGCTCAGTGGACCAGCCGCGCGGCTCGGCCCCCTGCTCGGCAAAGCGTTGGGAGACATCGGGCGCCGCCAGGGCATCGGCAAACTGCCTCTGCAAGGTCACCGCAACGGCCGCCGGGGTACCCGGCGGTGCCACGACGGAGAAGAAAGTCACCGCCTGCATCGCGGCAAGCTTCTGCTCAGAGAAGGTCGGCACCTCGGGCAGGACGCGCGAGCGCTGCTCGTCGGCCACCGCGAGAATCCTCAGCTTGCCGGCTTGATGATGCTGGGCCGAAGAGCTGATATTGTCAAAGAACACGTCGACGTTGTTGCCGATCAGGTCGACGAGTGCCGGCGCGGTGCCCTTGTAGGGAACGACGTTCATGTCGGTCCCCGTGAGCTGCATGAACAGCGCCGCCGTCAGATGGGACGTCGAGCCGCCCCCCTGCGTGGCCACGCTAACCTTGCCAGGGTTGGCCTTGAGGTAGGTGATGAACTCGGTCAGGCTCTGCACCGGCAGCCGGCTGCGCACAGCGAGGATGTTGGGCACCGTCGCCAGCACGGTGACGGGCACCCAGCGCGTCGGATCGAAGGACAGCTTGCGGTAGAGGTTGTGATTGACCGCGATCGGGCCCGGCGGCGAGACCAGCAGCGTCAAGCCATCAGGATCGGCGCGGAAGACCTGCTCGGCGCCGATGTTGCCGCCTGCACCCGGTTTGTTTTCCACCACCACACCGCCTGGGTAGTGCGCGCGCAGCTTCTCAGCCACCATTCGGGGCAACACGTCGGCGGTCCCGCCAGCGGAAAAGGGTACGACGAGCTTGAGGGTGCGCGCCGGCTGTGCCCACGCCGTGCCGAGCGTACCCGTGACCGCCGAGGCGACCAGTCCTTGCAGCGCGGCGCGGCGCCGCAGTCGAAAACCTTGCATTGATGTCTCCAGTGTTGTCGGTTCGGAACGCGGAGTATGGCCATCGCCTCGGGCGCCGAACAAGGTAAATTTGCGCTATGCGCAAAAATGCGGGCACTTGCCTGACCCCGGACACACCATGAGTGATCGAAATTACGTCGCCTCGCTGCACAAGGGACTGCAGGTCCTGACCTGCTTCGGGCGCCAGCACGCGCGCCTGACGGTTTCGGAGGTCGCGCGCCGGACCGATACCACTCCGGCCTCTGCGCGCCGATCGCTGCTGACGCTGCAGGCCCTGGGGTATCTGGACAGCGACGGCAAGCATTACTGGATGCTCCCGCGTTCGCTGCTGGTGGCGCACGCTTTTCTGGCGTCGCGACCCATGCCCTCGCTGGCACAGCCCCTGCTCGACTCGCTGTCGGAGCGCACCCGGGAGTCGGCCTCACTGGGCCAGCTGCTCGACGGCGACGCCATCATCGTTGGCCGCTCGACCGCGCGACGCAGCCTGAGCACCGGCCTGGGCATCGGTTCGCGCCTGCCCGCCTACTGCTCGGCCATCGGTCGCGCCCTGCTGTCAGGTCTGCCGGCGCGCGAGGCGGAACGACGGCTGCGGGCGATGCCACGTCCCGCGCTGACGCCGCAGACGGTAGTCGAACTACCGCGCCTGCTGGAGATGTTGGCGCGCTGCCGCGAGGAAGGCTGGGCCTACAGTGATGGTGAACTCGAAATCGGCGTGCGCTCGATGGCCGTGCCGGTGCGCGATCGCAGGGGCGAGGTCACGGCGGCCATGAGCATCGCCGTACGCATCGAACGCATGGGCATGCAGGAGTTCCGCGACGCTTTCCTCAGCTCGCTGATGCGGGCACGCAAGACACTGGAAGACAGGTTATTCCCTGCCTGAGCGCGACGCCGGGCGAAGCCGGATAATCACGGTTTGACATCGCCCGGACCCACAAGGCCCCCATGAGCGCACAATGGATTGAGAACGAGGTGGCTCCCCTTCCCAAGGAGCTGAAGATCGAGCGCGAAACGCACAAGCTCGAGAAGCGCCTGTGCCGCAACGTCGGCCAAGCCATCATCGACTACAACATGATCGAAGAGGGCGACCGCGTCATGGTCTGCATGTCCGGCGGCAAGGACAGCTACGGCATGCTGGACATCCTCATGAAGATGAAGGACCGCGCGCCGATCGACTTCACCCTGGTCGCCGTCAATCTGGACCAGAAGCAGCCCGGTTTCCCCGACCACATCCTGCCCGAGTACCTGTCCAAGCTGGGCATCGAGTTCCACATCGAGACCCAGGACACCTACTCCATCGTCAAGAAGAACATCCCCGAAGGCAAGACCATGTGCAGCCTGTGCAGCCGGCTGCGCCGCGGCATCCTCTACCGGGTGGCGCGTGAACTCAAATGCAACAAGCTCGCGCTGGGCCACCACCGCGACGACATGCTGCAGACCTTCTTCCTCAACATGTTCTTCGGCGGCAAGCTCAAGGGCATGCCCCCCAAGCTCACCAGCGACAACGGCGAGTTCATCGTGATCCGCCCCATGGCCTATGTGGTCGAGAAGGACCTGATCCGCTGGGCCGAGCATCGCCAGTTCCCTATCATCCCCTGCACGCTCTGCGGCAGCCAGGAGAACCTGCAGCGCAAGCAGATCGGCAACCTGCTGCGCGAATGGGACAAGAAGTTCCCGGGCCGGCTGGAGACCATGTTCACCGCGCTGCAGAACGTCGCGCCCTCGCATCTGATGGACGCCAAGCTGCACGACTTCAAGAACCTCAAGGCCACAGGTGTGCCGGACGAAAACGGTGACCTGGCCTTCGACGAGGAAGAACTGCCCGCCGCCTCGGCCCTGCCCGGCGGCCTGCAGGTGGTACAGCTCTGAAAGGCCAGCCCATGATGCGTCTGCTCACCCTGCTCACCGCCGCCCTGTTGCTGGGCGGCTGCTCCAGCATGCGCCTGGTCGAATCCCAGGTGCGCACCAGCACGCCGACGGAAGCCGCGGCCATCGAAGCCGGCGCGCGCTACCGCTTCGAGCGCCTGCCCTCGCAGACCGACGCGGTGGAAAACGATTCCATCGACGCCATCGCCGAGGCCGAGCTGCAGGAAGTCGGCCTGGTACGTGATGAAAAGGCCGCGCGTTACAGCGTGCAGATCACCACGCGCATGGAATCCTTCTATGTCGACGACTGGGGCCGCCCCTACTCGGGCCGCACCTCCATCTTCATCGGCAGTGGCGGCGGCTACTATGGCTCCGGCACCATGATCGGCATGGGCATGCGCTTCCCGCCACCCAGCCAGTATCGGCACGAGGTCACGCTGCTGATCCGCGATCTGCAGAGCAACCAGGTGGTCTACGAGACCCGCGCCACGCACGAAGGCCCCTGGAGCGACCGCTACAACATCCTGCGGGCCACCCTGGCCGCCGCACTCAAGGACTTTCCCACACCGCCGGCCGGGCCGCGTCGCGTCAAGGTCGAGATCCCGCGCTGAGGATGCCGCGCGCGATGGAGCACACGACCCGCATCCTCGCCATCCGCCATGGCGAAACCGCGTGGAACGTGGACACGCGCATCCAGGGCCACCTGGACATCCCGCTCAACGACACCGGCCGCTGGCAAGCCGCGCGTCTGGCGCGTGCGCTCGCCGCGCGCGATGCCATCCACGCGGTCTACAGCAGCGACCTGCAGCGCGCGCACGAAACCGCGCAGGCCATCGCCGTGGCTACGGGCACGCCGCTGCGCACGCACACCGGCCTGCGCGAGCGCGGCTTCGGCCTCTTCGAAGGCAGGACCTACGCCGAGATCGAGCAGACCTGGCCCGAAGAATCCGAGCACTGGCGCCGCCGCACGCCGGACTGGCAACCACCCCAGGGGGGCGAATCGCTGCTCCAGGTGCGTGCGCGCATCCTGCAGACCTTGCAGGAGCTCGCGGCCCCGCATGTGGGCCAGCAGATCGTGCTGGTCGCCCACGGCGGCGTCATGGACCAGCTCTACCGCCTGGCCACGGGCCAGGACCTGCAAGCCCCGCGCACCTGGCAGCTCGGCAACACTGCCGTCAACCGCCTGCTCTGGACACCCGAAGGCCTGTCCCTCGTGGGTTGGGCCGACACCTCCCATCTCGAAGACGATGCCCTCGATGAATTCAGCACCTGAGTCCGCCCCCGCCCGCCTGCACGCCCTGATCGGCCAGGGCGTGGCCGCCATCGACACCCCCGCCCTGGTGGTGGACCTCGACGCCATGGAGCGCAACCTGCAGCGCATGGCCGACTACGCCCAGGCGCACGGCATGAGGCTGCGCCCGCACGCCAAGATGCACAAGAGCGCCACCCTGGGCCGGCGCCAGATGCAGGCCGGCGCCGTGGGCCTGTGCGTGCAGAAGACCTCGGAAGCCGAGGCGCTGGCGGCCGCGGGCGTGCACAACCTCTACATCAGCAACGAGGTCATCGCCCCGGCCAAGCTGGCCCGTGTGGCTGCGCTCGCGCGCCAGCTCGCCGCCCACGGCGGCCGCCTGGCCATCGCCGTCGACAGTCTCATGGGCGTCGAGCACCTGGCCCAGGCCCTGGGTACCGGCACCAACCTGATCGACGTCTACATCGAACTCGACGTGGGCCAGAAACGCTGTGGTGTCGCCACCCCGGCGGACGTGGTGCCCCTGGCCCAGGCCATCGCCCGCCACCCGGCCCTGGTTCTCGCCGGCCTGCAGGCCTACAACGGCCGCGCCCAGCACCTGCGCAGCGTGGCCGAGCGCCGCGCCGCGCTGGCCGAGGTCGTGCGCCTGGTGCAGGAGACACGCCGACTCGTCGAAGCCGCGGGCCTGAGCCTGCCGCTGGTCACGGGCGCCGGCAGCGGCACCTTTGGCCTCGAAGCCACCAGCGGCGTCTTCGGCGAGCTGCAGGCCGGCTCCTACCTTTTCATGGACGGCGACTACGCGCGCAACGAGGCCGATCCCGCGCAACCGGCCTTCGAGCACGCACTCTTCGTCAAGACCCAGGTCATGAGCGCCAGCGCCGGCCACGTGGTCGTGGACGCCGGCCACAAGAGTCACGCCATCGACTCCGGTCTGCCGCGTGTACACGGCGAGGCGCTGGAGGCCACGGGCTGCAGCGACGAGCACACCACGCTGCGCGCCACGGGCCAGGCGCCATTGCCGGCCCTGGGCAGCACGCTCTGGCTCATCCCGGGCCACTGCGACCCCACGGTCAATCTGCACGACTGGATGGTCGGTGTGCGGGGCGGACTGCAAGCGGGCACGGTGGAGGAGCTGATCCGGGTCGACACGCGCGGCTGCCTGGACTGAGCGGGCAACGGCCCGCGATGCGGGTTTGTTCTCGGGTCGGGCGAGATCAGGCGCCGCCACAATCGGCGCCATGAACGCCAGCCAGATCATCGTCCTTGCCACCCCGGTTTTCCTGCTGCTGATCGCGATCGAATTCGCCTGGGGCGTGGCGAAGAAGCGCAACACCTACCGGCTCAACGACGCCGTCAACAGCATCGGCCTGGGCATGCTGAGTCAGATCAGCGCCGTGCTCACGCGCACGCTGCGCGTGGGCATCTATGTGGCGGTGTTCGAGCATGTGGCACTCTGGCGCAACGACGCCTTCTGGCAGAGCTGGTACGGCTGGGTGCTGGCGCTGGCGGTCTACGACTTCTG
>DNQP01000259.1 GCA_003500955.1 Curvibacter sp.
CACCAATGTGCTGCGCCAGCTGCGCGAGCGCGAGGAAATCCAGCGGGCGCCCGAGCTGGACCGCGGCACCGTGGACGTGCTGGCCGAGGTCTTCGACTATGTGTTCGCCGACCAGGCCATCCCGGTGCAGATGAAGATGGTGATCGGCCGCCTGCAGATCCCGGTGCTCAAGGCGGCCATGATGGACCGCGACTTCTTCCTCTCCGGCGATCACCCGGCCCGCAAGCTCGTGGACACGCTGGCCACCGCCTCCGTGGCCTGGGCGCCCGAGAAGGGCGAGGACGATCCGCTGTACGTACGCATCGAGACCACGGTGCAGCGCGTACTGAGCGAGTTCGAGGACGACCTGACGGTCTTCAGGGAACTGCTGGCCGAGTTCATGGAGTTCCTGTTCGAAACCGAGCAGCAGGCTGAAGAGCGCATCCAGCCCGCCGCCCGCCAGGAACAGGACCGTGAGGCGCTGGTACAAGCCCAGGCCCAGGCGGACGAGGTCATCCACGCGAAGCTCAAGGCCTTGACCGAGCCTCTGGCTCCCTTCCTGACCCCCTTTCTGAGCCATCAATGGCGCGACGTGATCGCCCACGCCGACGTGCGCGAACACGAGGCGCCGGGCGGCCGCGCAGCCGCGCTGCAAACCATGGACCAGCTGATCTGGAGCGTACAGCCCAAGACAAGTGCCGAAGACCGACGGCAGCTGGTGCAGGTACTGCCCGAGCTGGTGCGCCAGATCAATGCCGGACTGGACGCGCTGGGCTGGGACGGTACTCCCCGGGCGAAATTCACACGCCGGATGATCGCCACCCACATGCAGGCCATCCGCATGAAGGCGCCGGAAGCCGACGGGGTGGACACGCGGAATGCGGCCCTGGAGGAACAGGACGCCAGCGCCCAGGCCATGCAGGCCCTGGACCAGCGCCGGGCCCGCAAACTGGCCGGTCACGAAGACGCCTACGACCAGATGGCCCAGGAGATGAGCCGCGGCCTGTGGTTCGAGATGCAGGAGCCGGGCCAGCCCGCACACCGCTGCCGACTGAGCTGGATCAGCCCGATGCGCACGCGTTTTCTCTTCACCAACCGCGAGGGCTACGACGCCTTCGTGCGCTCCGAACGTGAGGTGGCCAGCATGCTGCGGCGCGGACACCTGCAGGCGCTGGAGCAGGCGCCGATCGTGGCGCGCGCGCTCGATCAGCTGATGGCGGAACCCGCCGACGCCCTTTAGGGCCGCACCGCAAGCCGCGCGGGCTCGGATACGCTCAGACGCGGGCCGACACCGCCAGCAGGCCCTCGCGCGCCGCGCGGTATTCACGCTTGAGCTGTTCGATGTAGTCGCCCGCGCCCTGCACCTGGGTGATGGCGCCGATGCCCTGGCCCGAACCCCAGATGTCCTTCCAGGCCTTCTTGGCGTCACCGCCGAAGTTCATCTTGCTGGGGTCGCTCTCGGGCAGGTTCTCCGGGTCCAGGCCCGCGGCGCGGATGCTGGGTGCCAGGTAGTTGCCGTGCACGCCGGTGAAGAGGTTGCTGTAGACGATGTCGTCCGAGCTGCCCTCGACGATGGCCTGCTTGTAGGCCTCGACCGCGCGCGCCTCGTGCGTGGCGATGAAGGCCGAGCCGATGTAGGCGAAGTCCGCGCCCATGGCCTGGGCCGCGAGCACCGAGGCGCCGGTACTGATCGAGCCGCTGAGCGCCAGCGGGCCGTCGAACCACTGGCGGATCTCCTGCACCAGCGCAAACGGACTCTTCACGCCCGCATGGCCGCCCGCGCCCGCTGCCACGGCGATCAGGCCGTCAGCGCCTTTCTCGATGGCCTTGTGCGCGAACTTGTTGTTGATGATGTCGTGCAGCACCACCCCGCCGTAGCTGTGCGCGGCCTGGTTGATCTCTTCACGCGCGCCCAGCGAGGTGATGATGACCGGCACCTTGTACTTCACACACAGTTCCATGTCGTGCTCGAGCCGGTCGTTGGACTTGTGCACGATCTGGTTGATCGCGAAGGGCGCGGCGGGACGGTCCGGGTGCGCCCGGTTGTGCGCGGCCAGGGCCTCGGTGATCTCGGCCAGCCACTCGTCGAGCTGCGCAGCCGGGCGCGCATTGAGCGCGGGCATGGAACCCACGACCCCCGCGATGCACTGGGCGATCACGAGCTTGGGGTTGCTGATGATGAAGAGCGGCGAACCGATGACGGGCAGCGGCAGGTTCTGCAGGACGGCGGGGAGCTTGGACACAGGGGTCTCCGGAAGAGGGGTTCAGGTCATTGTCAGAAAAAACGGCTGTCGCCGATGTCCATCGCGCGACAGCCGTTTGCTACCGTTTCAATAGCAGATCAGAAGGCTTCCAGCGCCATCGCCGTCACGCTGCCGGCGCCGGCCACGATGCTGTCGCGCATCCCCGGGGCCTTGCTCAGCAGGTGCTCGGCGTAGAAACGCGCAGTCGTGATCTTGCTCTGCATGAAGCCCGTGTCCTCACCTTTGGCCAGCTCGGCCTGGGCCACGAGCAGGGCGCGCGCGAGCTGCCAGCCCGCCATCAGATTGCCCGCGAGCATGAGGTAGGGCACGCTGCCGGCGTAGACGGCATTGGGGTCTTTCTCTGCGGCCATGAACTCGACCACGTCGACAAAAGCCAGTCTCGCGGCGTCCAGGCGCGCGGCCACGGCCAGCGCGTCGGCACTGCCGTTTTTCTTCAGATCGGCCACGGTGGCGGCGACCTGCTGGGCGATGGCCTTGGCGGTATGGCCGCCGTCGCGCAGGGTCTTGCGGCCCACGAGGTCGTTGGCCTGGATGGCCGTGGTGCCTTCGTAGATGGTGAGGATCTTGGCGTCGCGGTAGTGCTGGGCTGCGCCGGTCTCCTCGATGAAGCCCATGCCGCCGTGCACCTGCACGCCCAGGCTGGTGACCTCCAGGCTCATCTCGGTGCTGTAGCCCTTGACCAGAGGCACCATGAATTCATAGAAGGCCTGGTTGGTCTTGCGGGTCTCGGCGTCGGGGTGGTGGTGGGCGGCGTCGTAAGCAGCCGCGGCCACGGAGGCCATGGCGCGGCAGCCTTCGGTGTAGGCGCGCATGGTCATGAGCATGCGGCGCACGTCGGGGTGGTGGATGATGGGCGCGCTGGTCTTGAGCGAGCCGTCCACCGGACGGCTCTGCACGCGTTCGCGTGCGTACTGCACGGCCTTCTGGTACGAGCGCTCAGCCACCGCAATGCCCTGCATGCCCACGGCATAGCGGGCGGCGTTCATCATGATGAACATGTACTCCAGGCCGCGGTTCTCCTGGCCCACGAGGTAACCCACGGCGCCACCATGGTCACCGTACTGCAGCACGGCCGTGGGGCTGGCCTTGATGCCCAGCTTGTGCTCGATGCTCACGCAGTGCACGTCGTTGCGTGCGCCCAGGCTGCCATCCTTGTTGACGAGGAACTTGGGCACGACAAACAGGCTGATGCCCTTGATGCCCTCGGGCGCACCCGTCACACGCGCCAGCACCAGGTGGACGATGTTGTCCGCCATGTCATGCTCGCCATAGGTGATGTAGATCTTGGTGCCGAAGACCTTGTAGGTCCCGTCGGGCTGAGGCTCGGCGCGGCTGCGCACCAGGGCGAGATCGGAGCCGGCCTGGGGTTCGGTCAGGTTCATGGTGCCGGTCCACTCGCCGCTGACCAGCTTTTCCAGATAGATGGCCTTGAGTTCGTCGCTGCCCGCCGTCAGCAGGGCCTCGATGGCGCCGTCGGTGAGCAGCGGGCAGAGCGCGAAGCTCAGGTTGGCACTGTTGACCATCTCGATGCAGGCCGCGCCGATGGTCTTGGGCAGGCCCTGGCCGCCGAAGTCCGCCGGGTGCTGCAGGCCCTGCCAGCCGCCTTCGCCGAACTGGCGGAAGGCGTTCTTGAAGCCCGGCGTGGTCGTGACTTGGCCGTCCTTCCAGCTGGAGGGATTGCGGTCGCCGTCCCAGTTCAGGGGCGCGACGACCTGTTCGTTGAACTTGGCCGCCTCCTCCAGCACGGCCTGGGCCGTGTCGTAACCTGCGTCCTCGAAACCCGGCAGCTTGGCGATCTCGTCGATGCGCGCCAGGTGCTTGATGTTGAACAGCATGTCCTTGAGGGGGGCGGTGTAGCTCATGGTCGTTTCAGGTTGGGCGTTGAGCGTGAAGCGAAAAAAGGGCGTCCATGCTCAACGCTGAACGCCCGACTCTGAACCAGCGCTTACAGCGCCTTGACCAGCTCGGGCACGGCCGTGAACAGGTCAGCTTCCAGGCCGTAGTCGGCGACGGAAAAGATCGGGGCCTCGGGGTCCTTGTTGATGGCCACGATGACCTTGCTGTCCTTCATGCCGGCCAGATGCTGGATGGCGCCCGAGATGCCGGCGGCGATGTAGAGCTGCGGCGCGACGATCTTGCCGGTCTGGCCGACCTGCAGGTCGTTGGGCGCGTAACCCGCGTCCACCGCGGCGCGGCTGGCGCCGATGGCGGCGCCCAGCTTGTCGGCCAGCGGCGTCATGACCTCGTTGAACTTCTCGCTCGAGCCGAGGGCACGGCCGCCGGAGACGATGATCTTGGCAGCGGTCAGTTCGGGGCGGTCGTTCTTGGCGATCTCGGAACCGACGAAGCTGCTCTTGCCGCTGTCGGCGGCGGCGGCGGCGGTCTCGACGGCGGCGCTGCCACCGGTGGCGGCCGCGGCGTCAAAGCCGGTGGTGCGCACGGTGATGACCTTCTTGGCGTCCGTGCTCTGCACGGTGGCGATGGCGTTGCCGGCGTAGATGGGGCGCTCGAAAGTGTCGGCGCTCACCACCTTGGTGATGTCGGAGACCTGGCCCACGTCCAGCTTGGCGGCCACGCGCGGGGCCACGTTCTTGCCCGAGGCCGTCGCCGGGAACAGGATGTGGCTGTAGTTGCCGGCGATGGCCAGCACCTGGGCGGCCACGTTCTCGGCCAGGCCGTGCGCCAGCTGGGCGCCATCGGCGTGGATGACCTTGCTCACGCCGGCGATCTGCGCCGCGGCAGCGGCGGCGGCAGCGGCATTGTGGCCGGCCACCAGCACGTGGACGTCGCCACCGCAGGCCAGCGCCGCGGTCACGGTGTTGAGGGTGGCGCCCTTGATGGACGCGTTGTCGTGTTCGGCAATAACGAGTGAAGTCATGATGGAGGTCCTGCGTTGGGAGATGAGGTTGGGCGTTCTGCGTTGAGCGTTCAGCGGGGGGAGGCGAAAGCGTGGTGTCTTACGCTCAACCCTCAACGCCCAACGCTCAACCTTCCCTTCAGATCACTTTGGCTTCGTTCTTCAGCTTGGCCACCAGCGTGGCGACGTCGGGCACCTTGATGCCGGCGCTGCGCTTCGGGGGCTCGGAGACCTTGAGGGTCTTGATGCGCGGCGCGACGTTCACGCCCAGGTCTTCGGGCTTGAGCGTGTCGAGCTGCTTCTTCTTGGCCTTCATGATGTTGGGCAGCGTGACGTAACGCGGCTCGTTCAGGCGCAAGTCGGTGGTGACCACGGCCGGCAGGCTCACGCTCAGGGTCTCCAGGCCGCCGTCGACTTCGCGGGTCACCTTGGCCTTGCCGTCGGCCACTTCGACCTTGGAGGCGAAGGTGGCTTGCGGCAGATCGGCCAGGGCGGCCAGCATCTGGCCGGTCTGGTTGCAATCGTCGTCGATGGCCTGCTTGCCCAGGATCACCAGGCCCGGTTGTTCCTTGTCCACCAGGGCCTTGAGCAGCTTGGCCACGGCCAGGGGCTGCAGCTCCTCATTGGTCTCGACCAGGATGGCGCGGTCGGCACCGATGGCCATGGCCGTGCGCAGGGTTTCCTGGCACTGGGCCACGCCGCAGGAGACGGCGATGACTTCGGTGACGGCACCCTTTTCCTTCAGGCGCACAGCCTCTTCGACGGCGATCTCGTCAAAGGGGTTCATGCTCATCTTGACGTTGGCGATATCGACGCCGGTGTTGTCCGACTTCACGCGGACCTTGACGTTGTAGTCGACCACGCGTTTGACGGGGACGAGGACTTTCATGGGAGCCACTCCTGCTGGTTACTGATTCAGAGATTCGGTTGACGTACACGTCAATCGGACGATTCTAGGTGCTGCGCCGGGCCTCCAGGGCAGCTGCGCCACACAAAAACGAACGGTCGTGCTTTTTTGGATTATATGCCGAGAAATGTCCCGGCCATGGCAGTCACTCAGGATTTCGTGTGGACCACGCGCTGCGGGTACGGAATCTCGATGCCAGCCTGACGCAGGCCCTGCAGGATGGCCAGGTTGATCTCGGAGCGCAGGCCCTGCTGGCCGTTCTCAGGATCGCGGATCCAGACCGAGAGCACGAACTCCAGCCCGTCGGCCCCGAAGTTCAACAGGTGCGCGGATGGGCTGGGATCGCGCAAGACGCGCGGATGTTCGGCCGCCGCCAGCAGGATGCGCCGCACCTCGTCCACATCGCTGTCGTAGGCCACCGAGACATTGAGGGCCAGCGACACCTTGGGATCGGCGGCGGTGAGGTTTTCGACCCGCTGGGTGATGAAAAGCTCGTTCGGCACCACGGACTCGCGGCCATTGAGCGCGCGGATCAGGGTGTAGCGGGTCTTGATGTCGGTGACCACGCCCTCGAAATTGTCCACGCGCACCAGGTCGCCGATGCGCAGCGAACGTTCGATCAGGATCACGAAGCCGCTGACATAGTTGGCCGCCAGCTTCTGCAGGCCGAAGCCCAGGCCCACGCCGAGCGCGCCCCCCAGCACCGACAAGGCCGTGAGGTCCACCCCCACGGCCGAGAGCACAAAGAGCAGGCCCACCAGCAGCAGAGCGGCGCGGATGACATTGGCCGCCACCTTGCGCATCGACAGGTCGCCCACCGTTTCGCGCAGGATGCGCTTCTCGATGGTCGCCGAGATCCAGAGCACCACCACCAGCATCACGCCCGAAGACAGCACGCCTTCGAGCAGGGTGCGCAGGCTGATGCGCGTCTTGCCGAAGGCGAAAGAGATGGCCTCGAGCTCGGCCAGCACGGCCGGCAACAGGCCCGTGATCCAGAGCACGGCCCCACCCCAGGCCAGCCAGGACACCACGCTCTCGATCAGCTTGATCGTGGACGACTGCGGAAAGGACGCGCCGAGCACGCGCACGAAGAGCCGGATGGCCGCCAGGGACACAAAGATGGGCAGGGCCACCTTGAGCACCACCACCGGCTGGTAGACGGCCACGCCATAACGCGCGGCATAGATGAAGACCAGGGCGAGCACGGGAAACAGCAGGCCGTCGATGGTGTAACGGCCGAACCAGACGGAATCGGGCGCTGCGCCGCGCCGCAGCAGACGCGCCAGGCCCCAGGCCAGGCTCACACAGGCCAGCAGCACGAGCGCCTCGACCCAGACGCGGGCGCCGCCCAGCTCCTGCAAAAGGTGTTGAAGTTCGGTCATGGCTGCCGATTCTCACCGAAGTGCGGGCTGAAACCCGCCCCATGATCGGCTAACCTCAGGTCTATCTATGGAGATTGCCATGACCGACCGCTCCCCCCTGCCCCGCCGCCAGCTGCTGGGCGCCGTGGCCGCTGCCACAGCAGGCACCGCCCTGTCTGTCCAGGCTGCGGGCCAGCCCGCGAACGAGGGCCCGCCGCACAAGATCGTCTACCAGCTCAACCGCGCCGAGCCGGATTACCAGGAAGCCATCCTCAACTCCGTCGGTGCCATGCTCAAGAAGTATGTGGACGACGTGGCGATTGCCGTCGTGGTCTGGGGACCGGGCATCCATCTGCTGGCGAAAAAGCCGCAACGCCCGGTGGCCCCGGTGCTGCAGCAACGCGTCAGGAGCATGAGCGAGTCCTATGGCGTGGAGTTCGTGGCCTGCGGCAACACCATGCACAGCCTGGGCTGGAGCCAGGCCGACATGCTGGACATCGCACGCATCGAGGAAGTCGGTGCCGCCGCGGTGATGGAATTCCAGAAGAAGGGCTACGCCTACCTGGCCTGGTGAGCCGAGGCCTCAGACCCCGGCCAGCGTGCGCAGATGGGCTTCCACGCTGCGCCCCAGCGCGCTGAGGTTGTAGCCGCCCTCCAGGCAGGAGACGATGCGCTGCTTGCTGTAGCGCCGGGCCACGTCCATGATGCGCCCGGTGATCCAGGCGTAGTCCTCCTCGACCAGACCGAGCTGGGCCAGGTCATCCTCGCGGTGGGCGTCGAAACCGGCGCTGATGAAGATCATCTCGGGCTTGTGCGCCTCCAGGCGCGGCATCCACAGCGTTTCCACAATCTCGCGGATGGCCATGCCCTTGGTGTAAGCCGGCACGGGCACATTGACCAGGTTGTCGGCGTCCGAGCGCGAGCCACCCGGCGGGTAGAAGGGATGCTGGTAGAAGCTCACCATGAGGATGCGCGGGTCGCCGGCGACGATGTCCTCGGTCCCGTTGCCATGGTGCACGTCAAAGTCGACGATGGCCACACGCTTGAGGCGGTGCCGCTCCACCGCGTACTTGGCGGCCACGGCCACGTTGTTGATGAAGCAAAAGCCCATGGCCTGCGCGCGACCCGCGTGATGCCCCGGGGGGCGCACGGCGCAGAAGGCGTTTTCCAGCTCCCCGGCGATCACGGCGTCGGTCGCCGCCAGGGCCGCCCCCGCGCCACGCAGGATGGCGTTCCAGCTGTTGACGTTCATGGCCGTGTCCGGGTCGATCATGGCGTAGTGCGGGCCGCCGGCGAGCTGCTCGTCGACCAGCGTGGCGCTCATGCCGCGCAGGGCCAGCACATGGGTGCGGCTGTGCGCCAGCTCCACCTCGTCCAGTGAGGCCAGGGGTGCGTCGATGCGGATCAGCGCATGGTCCACCCCGCTGATCAGCAGCCGCTCCTCGATCGCATCGAGGCGCTCGGGACATTCCGGGTGACCCGGACCCATCTCGTGCTTGCGGCAATCGCCATGTGTGTAAAAGCCTGTCCTGCTCATGGCACACCTGATTTCGGT
This sequence comes from Curvibacter sp., assembly GCA_003500955.1. GTDB lineage: Bacteria > Pseudomonadota > Gammaproteobacteria > Burkholderiales > Burkholderiaceae_C > Hylemonella. Next base: position 8,924 of record DNQP01000259.1, read on the forward strand.
TAAGGTCGCGTCATGGACGCACAAGCCAAGATTAAAGCACTGCTGACGCAGCTCAACACGGTCATCGTGGGCAAACCCGCCCAGGTCAGCGACGGCGTGGCCTGTCTGCTCGCCGGCGGGCATCTGCTGATCGAGGACGCCCCGGGCGTGGGCAAGACCACGCTGGCGCACGCGCTGTCGCGCAGCTTCGGCCTGCAGTTCTCGCGCGTGCAGTTCACGGCCGACCTCATGCCCAGCGACCTGTCCGGCGTGTCCATCTATGACCGCAACCAGAACGCCTTCGTCTTCCACCCCGGCCCCATGTTCGCCCAGGTGCTGCTGGCCGACGAGATCAACCGCGCCAGCCCCAAGACCCAGAGTGCCCTGCTCGAGGCCATGGAGGAGCGCCAGGTCACGATCGAGGGCGAGACGCGGCCGTTGCCCCTGCCTTTCTTCGTGATCGCCACCCAGAACCCGCAGGAGCAGCTGGGCACCCACCCGCTGCCCGAATCGCAGCTGGACCGCTTCCTCATGCGCATCTCGCTCGGCTATCCCGACCGCGCGGCCGAGCGCGAACTGCTGGCCGGCCGCGAACGGCGCGAGATGGTCGAGCAGCTGCCGGGCTTGCTGACTGCCCAAGAGCTCAAGGCCCTGCAGCAGCAGGTGCTCGCCATCCACGCCGCACCGCCCCTGCTGGACTATCTGCAGGACCTGATGGCCGCGACGCGCAATGGCCGCTGGTTTGTACAAGGCTTGTCGCCGCGCGCCGGCCTGGCCGTGCTGCGCGCGGCCAAGGCCCAGGCCCTGATCAGCGGGCGCGACTACGTGGCCCCCGACGATGTGCAGGCCATCCTGCCGCAGACCACGGCCCACCGCCTGGTGCCCGTGGCCAGCGCGGGCCGTGGCCCGCTGGAACAGGTGCGCGCCATGCTCGACGCCGTACCCCTGCCCTGAGCGCATCCGCCCCATGAGCGCAGCACCGCCTCTGCCCAACCCGCTGCTGCATCCCCTGGGCCATGTGCGCGCGCGCTGGCAGCAGTGGTGGCAAGCCCGCCTGCCGCGCAGCGACACCCACACGCTGACCCAGCGCAACGTCTACATCCTGCCGACACGCGCGGGCTTCATGCTGGCCGCCACCCTGCTGGTGCTGCTGGTCGCGTCCATCAACTACCAGCTCAATCTGGGCTATCTGCTGACTTTCCTGCTCGGTGGCTGCGCCATCGTGAGCATGCACATCTCACACGGCACCTTGCGTGGCCTCACCCTGGTGCTGCACCCGGTGGAGTCGCATCACGCCGGCACGCCCACACGGCTGCGCGTCAGCCTGCACAACGCGCGCAAGAGTGCGCGCTATGGCATCGGCCTGCGCGTGCACACGCCGGACGAGGCCGCGCACTGGGTCTGGTGCGATGTGCCGGGTCTGGGCAACAGTGACGTGGAACTGGTGCTGCCCGGCCTGCCGCGCGGCCGCCACGACATCCCCACGCTCAGCGCCGAGACCCGCTTTCCCCTGGGCATCTTCCGCGTCTGGACGCTCTGGCGGCCTGCCGCCAGCGTGCTGGTCTACCCGCAGGCCGAGGGCTCGCCGCCGCCGCTGCCCCCGGGCGAGCCGCACAGCAGCGGCGGTGCGGCCGCGCGCCATGTGGCCAGCAGCGAGTTCGACGGCGTGCGCCCCTACCGCCGTGGCGACCCGCTCAAGAGCATCGTCTGGAAGAAAGCGGCCAAGACCGATGAGCTCGTGAGCCGTGACAGCCTGCAGGCGCAGCATTTTCAGCTCTGGCTGGACCTCAACGAGACCTATGGCGCCACCACCGAGCAGCGCCTCTCGCGCCTGTGCGCCTGGGTGCTGCAGGCCGAGGCGCAGGAGCTGGACTATGGGCTGCGCCTGCGGGGCCTGGAGCTGGCGCCGGCGCAGGGGGAAGCGCACAAGCGCGCGTGCTTGCAGGCGCTGGCCCTGTGCTAGGGCCTGCTCGCCGTCAGGACATGCGTCCGAGCGAGCCCGGCCCTCCCATCTTCATGCGAGGCGTTCCGGGCCAGGCCCGATTAGCATCGCTGCATGCCTGACCAGCCCACCGCGACCCCAGCCCGGCTGTTGACCCCCTGCCTGCTCGGCGCCATCGCGGGCCTCGCGCTGCAGCTGCAGCAGCCCGAGCTCTGGTCAGTGGCCAGCTACGCCCTGGCGCTGGCCGCTGCGCTTGCGCTCGTGCTGGTCTTGCGCCGGCTGCCGCCTCCCAGGATCCGGCAGCTGCTGGCCTTTGCCGCTGCCGCCCTGCTGGCCCATGCCAGCACCGGCCTGCGCGCCACCCACTTCCAGCAGCAGGCGCTGGACCCAGCCCTCGAAGGCCGCGACCTCAGCGTCACGGGCCGCATCAGCGCCATGCCGCAGTTCGGCGAGAACAGCACGCGCTTTCGCTACACCGTCGAGCACGCCACGCTGGACGGCCAGGCCGTCGCGGTACCGCCGCGCCTCTACCTGAGCTGGTACGGCGGCTTTCGCAACGAGGACGGCGCCGTTCTGGAACCGTTTCTGCAGGCGCCCGAACTGCAAGCCGGCGAGCGCTGGCGCTTCAACGTCCGCCTGCGCGCACCGCATGGCGCACGCAATCCCCACGGCTTCGATTTCGAGCTCTGGCTCTGGGAGCAGGGCCTGCAGGCCACGGGCTATGTGCGCACTGGCCGCAAGGACCCGCCGCCGCAGAACCTGGGACCCAGCGGCGAGCATCCCGTCGAACTGGCACGCCAGCAGGTGCGTGATGCGATCCAGCAGCGCGCGCCGGCCCTGCCCGAGACGGCGCAGGAACAGGCGCAGGCGCGTGCCCTGGGCGTGGTCGCGGCCCTGGTCACCGGCGACCAGCAGGCCATCGCGCGCAGCGACTGGGACGTCTTCCGCGCCACCGGCGTGGCCCACCTGATGAGCATCTCGGGCCTGCACATCACGCTCTTTGCCTGGCTGGCCGCCCTGCTGCTGCGCGGGCTCTGGCGCGCCTCACCGCGCCTGTGCCTGTTCTATCCGGCGCAGCACGCCGGCCTGCTGGGCGGTCTGGCGCTGGCCGCCGCCTATGCGCTCTTCAGCGGCTGGGGGGTGCCGGCACAGCGCACCGTGCTCATGCTGGCCACGGCCACGCTGCTGCGCCTCACGGCGCGGCGCTGGCCCTGGCCGCAGCTGTGGCTGCTGACAGCGGCCGTGGTGCTGGCCGTCGACCCCTGGGCGCTGTTGCAGCCCGGCTTCTGGCTGAGCTTCGTGGCCGTGGGCGTGCTGTTCGCCGGCGTCGGCCATGAGCAACCGGATGCGCCGCGCACCCTGCGCGCGCGCCTGCTGGGCCTGCTGCGCGAACAGTGGCTGATCACGCTCGCCCTGGCGCCGCTGACCCTGCTGTTTTTCGGCGAGGTCTCGCTGATCGGCCTGCTGGCCAATCTGCTGGCGATACCCTGGGTGACGCTGGGCGTGACACCGCTGGCCCTGCTGGGCACGCTCTGGCCGCCGCTGTGGGATGCCGCGGCCTGGGCTGTGCAGGTGCTGGGCACGCTGCTGGCCCAGCTCGCGAGCCTGCCGCTGGCCACGCTGGCCGTGGCCCAGGCCCCGCTGTGGGCCGGGCTGGCGGCGGTGCTCGGCGGCCTGCTGCTGGTCCTGCGCCTGCCCTGGCCCGTTCGGCTGGCCGGCCTGCCCCTGGTCGTGCCGGCGCTGCTGTGGCAGCCCCCTGCGCCACCGCCCGGACAGTTCGATCTGCTGGCCGCTGACGTGGGCCAGGGCAATGCCGTGCTGGTGCGCACGGCGTCCCACGCCCTGCTCTACGACACCGGGCCACGCTATGCCAACGACAGCGACGCAGGCCAGCGCGTGCTGGTGCCGCTGCTGCGCGCCCAGGGCGTGCGGCTGGACACCCTGGTGCTGAGCCACCGCGACAGCGACCACACGGGCGGGGCGGCCTCGGTGCTGGGAGCCCAGCCGCAGGCCAGTCTGCTGAGTTCGCTGGATGCCGCGCACGAGCTGCTGGCGGGACAGCCCGCCCGACGCTGCGAAGCCGGCCAGCGCTGGGTCTGGGACGGCGTGCAGTTCGAGGTGCTGCACCCGCGCGCGGAAGACTACGGGCGCGTGCGACACAGCAATGCCCTGTCCTGCGTGCTGCGGGTCAGCAACGGCGTGCAGACAGCTCTGCTGGCCGGGGACATCGAGAAGGGACAGGAGGCACGGCTGCTGGCCGAGGGCGCTGCGCTGCGCGCCGACTGGCTGCTGGTGCCGCACCATGGCAGCAAGACCTCAAGCACCGCGGCCTTCCTGGACGCGGTGGCGCCGCGCTGGGCCCTGGTGCAGGCCGGCTACCGCAACCGCTACGGCCATCCGGCCCCCGAGGTGCTGGCGCGCTACGGCGAGCGCGAGGTGCAGCTGCTGGACTCTGCGCGCTGCGGCGCCGCACGCTGGGCTTCGGCGCAGGCCGATCGGGTGCGCTGCGAGCGCATCGAACAGCGCCGCTACTGGCAGCACCGCCCACCCGGGTGAAAACCGCAGTTGCGCCACCGCAGTGGCGCGGCGATGATCGGCACACCATGACGAAAGCAACCAGGCTGGCCTCCCTGCAGATCGCCGACATCGACCGGGAACTGGACCAGGCCCGCGCCGAGGGCCCGGTACGCGATATCGTGATCCCGCCCTGCCCGGAGCTGCTGACCGCCCTGCAACTCGAGATGCGCCAGAGCGATCCGGACCCGGCCGAGGTCACGCGCATTGCCGGCAGCGATGTGGCCATGGCGGCGGCCCTGCTGCGCCTGGCCAACAGCCCGCTCTACAGCCGGTCCCGGCCCGCGCACACGGTGGCCGAAGCCGTGAGCCTGCTGGGCCTGGGCCAGACGGCGGCCCTGCTGACCGGCTTTCTGGCGCGCAGCAGCATCCCGGCCAACTCGCCGCTGCTGGAGCATTTCTGGGAGACGTCGACGCGCCGCTCACTGGCCATGGCCTTCATCGCGCGCCAGCTCTATGGCGTGGACGCCGAGGTGGCGCAGACCTGCGGCCTGTTCATGCACGTAGGTCTGCCCATCCTGCTGCAGGGCCTGCGCGGCTACGCCGGCACCCTGGCCGAGGCCATGGCGCGACAGGACCGCAGTTTCACGGAAACGGAAAACGCCGCGCACCGCACCGACCACGCGGTGGTGGGCGCCATCGTGGCGCGCACCTGGCACCTGCCGCCGGTGATCGCTTTCGCGATCCGCCTGCACCACGACTTCCATGTGCTGCGCGTGAGCTCCATCCCGGCCGGGGTGCGCACCCTCGTGGCACTGGCCGCGGTGGCCGAGCATCTGGTCGCGAATTTCGAGGGTGTACCCACCCAACGCGAATGGGCCCAGCACGGCCCGGCCTGTCTGGCCTATCTGCAGATCGGCGAATCGGAGGCGGATCTCTGGATCGACACGCTGCACCCCGTGTTCGAGTCCGTGGTGCTGGCCTGAGTCTGCACCCCCTGGACCGAGGTGCGCGCCCGGGCCACGGCCTGGCCGAGCTCGATCACGGCCAAGGCGTAGTAGCTGCTCCAGTTGTAGCGCGTGACGGCATAGAAGTTCTCGGTGCCCGCGACATAGCTGGGTGAGTAGTCGCCGTTCTGCAATTCCACCAGGGCCAGCGGCCCCTCGTGCCGCCGGCCAGCCGGGTCCAGCACCACGCCCTTGGCGGCGAACTGGTCAACACCGAAGGTGGGCTTGATGTCGGGGGCCAGCAGGGTCTCCATGTCCAGCCGGGAGTAGTCGAAGTCCACCGGGTAATGGGTAGGCATCCCCGGCTTCCAGTTGAAGGACTTGAAATAGTGCGCGACGGAACCGATGGCATCGGCTGGGCTGTCGAGCAGGTCGATGCGGCCGTCCTCATCGAAGTCCACCGCATAGCGGGCCCAGCTCGAGGGCATGAACTGAGGGATGCCCATGGCCCCCGCATAGCTGCCGCGAGCCTTCATGGGGTCCAGGCCGGCCTGGTGGCGCTGCTTGAGAAACTCACCCAGCTCGCTGCGGAAGAAGGCCGCGCGCGCCGCAGCGCGCGGATGCTCGGCCGGGAAATCCAGTGCCAGGGTCGTCAGCGTGTCCAGCACCCGGTAGCGCCCCAGGTGGCGCCCGTAGAAGGTCTCGACGCCGATGATGCCGACGATGATCTCGGGCGGCACGCCGTAGGTGCTGGCGGCGCGCTGCAACAAGGCTTCGTGCGTCTGCCAGAACGCCACGCCGGCCTGCACGCGCTCGACCTCCAGAAAACGGCTGCGGTACTGCTGCCAGTTGCGCGGCGTGCTCACCGGCGGCGGTACCACCAGCTTGGCCAGCTGCGGCACGTGGCGTGCCTTGCCCACGGTGCGGCGCACCCAGCGCGGGTCCAGCCCATGCTGCTGCGCAATCTCGTCGGCCAGGGCCATGGCCTCGGGCCGGGCCGCATAGGCCGGGCCGCTGCCCTCGATCAGCTGGGGAGCGCTGTCCTGCGCGCGCTTGACGCGCGGCTTCTTCTGGGCACTGGCCTGGGCCGAGGCCAGGGCAGTGCACAGCAAGGCCAGCAACAGGAGGGTGGGAAGACGTCGGTTCACGAGGGCCAGCTCAATTCATTCCATTCGCGTCGCAGGGTTGCCAGATCGGCGCCAGGCCGTGCACCCGCGGGTGCATAACGCAGGATTTCAAAACGGCGCAGCCATGCCTGGATGGCCTGCACCCGATTGTCCGCGGGATCGTGCCGCGAGGCCAGCAGGCGAGCCAGTTCGCGTGGCGTGGCCGCCGCACCGGGCTGCAGGCCCTCCCCCTGCAGCCGCTGGCGCACGAGGTCGAGCAGGCGCAACCAGGGGTCGCGCCGACTGCGCTCCCAACGCGTCCAAGCCGCCCCCACCAGGCTGGCCAGCACCAGCGCGCCCAGCAGCAGGTAGCCCAGGTCCTCCCAGCTCGGCGCCTCGAAGCCCAGCGCGCGCAGCAAGTCGAGCTGCCGGCTCTGGGTGTAGTTGAGGACGCGCTGGTTCCAGGCGTTGTTGACGGCCTCCCAGACGGCACGCATGCTTTGCACGAAGGTCGGACTGATCACATTGCCCACCGCGGTCGCCACCGCGCCGCGCGGCGCGAGCAGGCGCTGCAGCGAGCCGATGCGCCCGGGCATGACGGAGGCCGTGGGATCCACCCGCACCCAGCCCTGCCCGGCCAGCCAGACCTCGGTCCAGGCGTGGGCGTCGCTCTGACGCACCACCCAGTAGCGGTCGACGGCGTTGAGCTCCCCGCCCTGGTAGCCCGTCACGATGCGCGCCGGGATGCCGGCCGCGCGCATGAGCACCGCAAAAGCCGAAGCCATGTGCTCGCAGAAGCCGGCCTTGCGGTCGAACCAGAACTCGTCGGCGGTATGCTGGCCGTACTGATCGGGTTCGAGCGTGTAGGTATACCCGCCGGTGCGCAGCTGGGCGAGTACCCGTTCGATCATGGCCACGGGATCGGCACCCGTCTCGCGCTGCAGATCGGCGGCCCACTGCAGGGTCCGGGGGTTGTAGCCCGGGGGCAGCACCAGATAGTCACTGAGCCCCGCCATCATGCGTTGCGGCCCATGGCGAAAGGCGGTATGCGCCTCGGCCCGGTAACGCAACAGGTCGTTCACTGCCGCACTGGAGCGCCACTGCAGTTCCTCGCTCATGCGCGCCTCGAGCTCGCCCGGCAGTTCGGGCGGGCGAGCCGTGGCATCCAGCGTGAGCAGCCAGGGCCGCCGGTGTGGCTCCAGCGTCATCTCGTAGCGCAGGGGTGGCCCGCTGACCTGCAGGTCCGCGCGTGGCCGGTCCTTGGCCCGGAAGGTGGGCTGCAGTGCCTGCCACTCGCGCCCGTCGAACGTGGACAGCACCGGGCCGCGGAAGTAAAGCTGGCCCTGCGGCGGGGGCTCGCCCTCGAAGCGCACGCGCAGTGCGATGCTGTCGTCCAGCGCCAGGCTCGTGATCTGCCCCACCTCCATGCTGCCCGACAGGCCGCTGCGCCCGCTCAGGGCATCCCCCGGCGTGCCCCACAGCGGCGCCACGCGGGGAAAGAGCACGAAAAGTAGCACCATGATGGGCGCGCCCAGCAGGGTCATGCGCGTGGCCAGCCGGGCCGACTGCCAGAGCGAAGGTCGGCCCGCCGGCATGTGGCTGTTGACCAGGGCCGTCAGCAGACCCATGAGCCCCAGCAGCATGGCCGCGGCCGTCAGCAGGGACTGCGAGTAGAAGAAGTTCGTCAGCATCGTGAAGAAGCCGAGGAAGAAGACCACGAAGGCGTCACGACGCGCGCGCAGCTCCAGGGTCTTGAGCGCGAGCAGCACCACGATCAGCGTCACGCCGGCATCCCGGCCCAGCAGGGTGCGGTGCGTGGCCCAGGTGGCGGCCACCGTGAGCACCAGCGCGGCCAGCAGCCACCAGCGCCCAGGCAGCGGCCGCAGGCTGAAGGCCAGCCAGCCGCGCCAGGCCAGCATGCCCGCGGCCAGCGCGCTGCACCACCAGGGCAGGTGTGCCACGTGCGGCAGCAGCACCCAGGCGATCACCGCCAGCAGGAACAGGGTGTCGCGGCTGTCACGCGGCAGTTGGGCGAAGGGATTCTTCATGAAGACCTGGGGGAGAACGCGGTGCGCTGCCAACAATACCCGACAATCGGGCGTTCTGCAGTCCGCAACCCTACGGAGTCCCTATGAATATCCAAGAGACACTCAGGCAGCTCGGCATCACCCTGCCCCCCGTGGCCACCCCCGCCGCGGCCTACGTGCCTTTCGTGCAGACCGGCAAGCTGGTCTTTCTGAGCGGCCACATCGCCAAGAAAGATGGCAAGCCCTGGGTCGGCCAGTTCGGCAAGACCATGACGACCGAGGAAGGCAAGGCCGCCGCGCGCGCCGTGGCCATCGACCTGATGGGCACGCTGCAGGCCGCCGTGGGCGACCTCAACCGCGTGCAGCGCATCGTCAAGGTGATGTCACTCGTGAATTCCACACCTGATTTCACCGAGCAGCACCTGGTCACCAACGGGGCCAGCGAACTGCTGGCCCAGGTCTTTGGCGACAAGGGCGCCCACGCGCGCAGCGCCTTTGGCGTGGCCCAGATTCCCATGGGTGCCTGCGTGGAAATCGAGCTGATCGCCGAGATCGCCTGAGCATGAGAAGGGCCTGCAGCGCAGGCCCGATGATGCGGGCTGAGTGCCCACCGCTTCAGAAACTTTCCCAATCGCTGTCCGACCCACCCTTGGCGATGGCGGGCGCCGGTTGGCCTGCTGCGGGCAGGGCTCCCGCGGCCCGCCGGGCAACCGGTGTCTGCCGCGCTGGCGGTGAGACGTGGGGCGGCTGCGCTGCGCGCGGCAAGGGCGCTGCCGGGGTACGGAGGGGCTGGGCCGCGAGCTTGAAGACCGCCACGGCCTGGGCCAGCTGATCGGCCTGTTCGCGCAGGCTCTGGGCCGCCGCGGCGCTCTGCTCCACCAGCGCCGCGTTCTGCTGGGTCATCTGATCCAGGTTGGCGATCGAGGTGTTGACCTGGGCAATGCCCGAACTCTGCTCACCGGCCGCGGCCGTGATCTCGCTGATCACGTCGGCCACGCGGCGCACCGACTGCACGATCTCGTTCATGGTGTCGCCGGCCTGGCTCACCAGCTGCGTGCCGGCGCCGACCTTCTCGACCGAGGTGCCAATCAAGGTCTTGATCTCCTTGGCGGCCTCGGCGCTGCGCCCGGCCAGGGACCGCACTTCACTGGCCACGACGGCAAAGCCACGGCCCTGTTCACCCGCGCGCGCCGCCTCGACTGCGGCGTTGAGCGCCAGGATGTTGG
>DNQP01000004.1:0-481 GCA_003500955.1 Curvibacter sp.
AAGCTGCCCATCCCCAAGGTCATGAGCTACCAGCTCGAGAGCGATTGCGAACTGCCCGGCTGGAGCAGCGTGCACTTTGTGCGCCCGGCGCACGGCCTCGTAGCCCTGCACGGCGGCACCGTGGTGCCCGTCAAGGCCTTGGGCCTGACGGCGGGCAACAGCACCCGTGGCCACCGTTTCGAGGCGAAGAAGGACGTGGTCGTGCTGCAGAACGCCGACAGCTACGCGACCACCCTGCGCGATGATGGCGCCGTCATCGCTTCGTTTGCCGAGCGCCGCGCCGAGATCGTGCGTCAGCTCGCCGCAGCAGCGGCCAAACTTGGCGGTGGCGTGCGTCCGATCGAGGACGAGGCCCTGCTCGACGAAGTCACGGCCCTGGTCGAGCGGCCCAATGTGCTGGTCTGCCAGTTCGAGCAGGACTTCCTGGCCGTGCCGCAGGAGTGCCTGATCCTCACGATGAAGGCCAACCAGAAGTACTTCC
>DNQP01000004.1:788-2900 GCA_003500955.1 Curvibacter sp.
ATGAAGGCCAACCAGAAGTACTTCCCGCTGCTCGACGCCGCAGGCAAGCTCACGAACAAGTTCCTGGTCGTTAGCAACATCAGTCCGGCCGATGCGAGCGCGGTGATTGGCGGCAACGAGCGCGTGGTGCGTCCGCGCCTGGCCGACGCCAAGTTCTTCTTCGATCAGGACCGCAAGAAGACGCTCGAATCGCGCGTCGAGGGCCTGGGCAAGGTGGTCTATCACAACAAGCTGGGCACTCAGGGTGAACGCGTAGAGCGCGTACGCGCCATCGCCAAGGGCATCGCGCAACAACTTGGGGACGCCAAGCTGGTCGCCGCTGTAGATACGGCTGCGCGCTTGGCTAAGACCGATCTGCTGACGGATATGGTCGGCGAGTTCCCTGAGTTACAGGGCATCATGGGCGGCTACTACGCGCGCCACGATGGTCTGGGTGATGAGATCGCCAACGCCATCGAAGATCACTACAAGCCGCGTTTTGCCGGCGACGAACTGCCGCGCAATACCGTGGGTCTGGTCGTGGCCCTGGCCGACAAGCTCGAGACCCTGGTCGGCATGTTCGGCATCGGGAACCTGCCCACCGGCGACAAGGACCCGTTTGCCTTGCGCCGTCATGCGCTGGGCGTGATCCGGATGCTGGCCGAGAAGAACCTCGCGCTGGATCTGTCTGCCCTTCTCATGGCGGCCGTGCCGGCCTTCGGCGACAAGATCACCGATGCCACGCCCGCCCTGGCCGATTTCATCTACGACCGCCTCGCCGGTAGCCTGCGTGAGCAGGGCTACAGCGCGCAAGAAGTGGACGCTGTGCTGGCCCTGCAGCCGCAACGGCTCGGTGATGTGGCCCAGCGACTCGCTGCGGTGCGCGCTTTCGCCGCCCTGCCCGAAGCCGCTGCGCTGGCCGCGGCCAACAAGCGCATCAGCAACATCCTCAAGAAGGCTGGCGACGTCGACGCGCACGTCAGTGAGGTCTTGCTCAAGGAAGTGGCCGAGAAGAACCTCTACGCCGCTCTGAAGGATGTGGTGCCGAAGGCGAACCAGCAGTTCGAGGCCGGTGATTACACCGCCTCGCTCAAGACCCTGGCCGCGCTGCGCGCGCCGGTGGACGCCTTCTTCGACGGCGTGATGGTCAACGCCGAGGAGATGGACCTGCGTCTGAACCGCCAGGGCCTGCTCAAGACCCTGCACGACGCGATGAACCGCGTGGCTGATCTGTCCAGACTGGCGAGCTGAGATGCCCGCTTCGCACACCATGAAGCTGGTCATCCTCGACCGCGACGGCACCATCAACGAGGACAGCGACGACTACGTCAAGTCCGAGGCCGAGTGGAAGCCGCTGCCCGGCGCGCTGGAGGCCATCGCCAAGCTCAACCACGCGGGCTGGCACGTGGTGGTGGCGTCCAATCAATCCGGCCTGGGCCGCGGGCTCTTCGATGTTGCGGCGCTCAACGCCATGCACGCCAAGATGCACAAGCTGCTGGCGACGGCGGGGGGGCGTGTCGAGGCCATCTTCTACTGCCCGCATGCGCCCGACCAGACTTGCCGTTGCCGCAAGCCCCTGCCGGGCCTGTACGAGCAGATCGGCGAGCGTTACGGTGTGACGCTCAAGGGTGTGCCCACGGCCGGTGACTCGGCACGCGACCTGATCGCCGGTGCCGCTGCGGGCTGCGAGCCGCACCTGGTGCTCACCGGCAAGGGGGCCAAGCTGCGTGGCCAGGCCCTGCCCGACAATTTCCCGGCCGGTACGCGGGTGCATGACAACCTGCTGGCCTTTGCAGACTACCTGGTGTCGCGCGACGGCACCGCCTGAAGGAAACATCGCCATGGCTCTGCTGCGCTCCATCGTTCATGCCCTGTGGATGCTGGTCACCGTGATTCCCTGGGGCATCATCATGGTGGTGGCCTCCATCCGTATCCGCGGCAACCCGCTGTACTGGATGGCCGCGCGCTGGCTGGGCTGGGCCGTTGACGGTGCGCGCCTGATCCTCGGCATCCGGGTCCGCGTGAACGGCATGGAGAACCTGCCCCAGGGCGAAACGAGTGCTGCCATTCTGTTGGTCAAGCACCAGTCCACCTTCGAGACCTTCCTCATGCCCACGCTGATGCCGCATCCGC
>DNQP01000228.1 GCA_003500955.1 Curvibacter sp.
CTGGCCCGGGCCCATCCGGGACAGCTGAGCCTGGTCTGCGCCGGGCCCCTGGGCAATGTGGCCCAGGCCCTGCGGCTGGAGCCGCATCTACCCGAACTGCTGGGACGGCTCGTGGTGGCCGGCGGTAGCATCGCCGCGCCGGGCGAGGTGTCGCCCGTGGCCGAACTCAATTTCTGGCTGGACCCGCATGCGGCCGACCAGGTGCTGACGGCAGGCTTCCAACTGACGATGCTGGGCCTGGACGTGAGCCAGGCCGCGCCCGTACCCCTAGCCTCCATCGAGGCACTGGCCCAGCAAAGGTCGCATCCAGCACTGGCTGCGCTGGCCCATGCGGTCCGGGTACAGGCCCAGGCCAGGGCCGTGTCCGAGGCTGGCGAGCCCGCCTGCCCCGCGGGCGGCCTGCTGGGCCTGGTGCAGGTGCTGCAACCCGATCTGTTCCAGACCACGACCGGCCGGGTGCGCGTGGTGCCGGATGGCTTGGCCGAGGGCCAGAGCATCCTGGACCGGCGCGAGGAGCTGGCCTACGCCCAGCCGGGCTGGGAAAGCGAACTGCCCCGGGTGGCGGCGGCCTTGGCTGTGGACACTGCGGCTGCGCTGGACCTGGTCCGCCGCACCCTGGCGTCCGGCTGGCTGTCCGCCCGCCCGGCCTGACTGCTTTATTACTTGGGGTTATAGCGCCCCAAGAAAAAAGTAGTTTGGGATCTGAGGCCCGCCTTCTACAGTCTGGGCCATGCAAGACGTGGCATTCATCTTGGCGGGCTTCGTGGTCGGTCTGGTCGTGGGCCTGACCGGCGTGGGCGGCGGCTCGCTGATGACGCCCATCCTGATCTTCTTTTTCGGCGTCAAGCCGCATCTGGCCGTCGGCACCGACCTGCTGTTCGCGGCCTTCACCAAGCTGGGCGGCACCGTGCGCCTGGCGCGCGCCCGTCTGGTGGACTGGCGCATCGTCCTCAACCTCTCTGCGGGCAGCATCCCCGCCGCGCTGATCACGCTCTATGTCTTGCACCGCGTCGGCCCGGCCGAACCGGCTGTGCAGGCGATTATGACCGGCACCCTGGGTGGCGCCCTGCTGCTGACGGCTGCCGCCACCCTCTACAAGGCCGTGCGCGGCAAGATTCTGCCGGCCACCCTGGCCGCCGGGCAGGAAGAGCGCGCCGCCCGCCCGCGCCACTGGAGCCTGCCGCTGCTGCTGGGTGCCCTGGTAGGCACGCTGGTGACCCTGACCTCGGTGGGTGCCGGCGCCATCGGCGTCAGCGTGCTCCTCATCATTTATCCCCTGCTGCCGCTGCCGCGCATCGTGGCCGCCGACATCGCCTATGCCGTACCGCTGACCTTGGTGGCCGGCCTGGGCCACGCCTCGCTGGGCTCGGTGGACTGGCCGCTGCTGGCCCTGCTGCTGGCTGGCTCACTACCCGGCATCTGGGTCGGCTCCCACCTGATCCACCGCGTCAACGAACGCGTGGTGCGTTCCATCCTTTCCGTGCTGCTGGCCTGGGCCGGCCTCAAGCTCATCGCCATCTGACCTGCCATGTATCAATACACCGAATTCGACCGCCAGTTCGTGCGCCTGCGCGCCGAGCAATACCGCGACCAGCTGACCCGCCGCCTCAACGGCCAGCTCAGCGAAGAGGAGTTCCGCCCCCTGCGCCTGCAGAACGGCTGGTATGTACAGCGCCACGCGCCCATGCTGCGCGTGGCCGTGCCCTATGGCGAACTCTCGGCCGCCCAGGTGCGCGTGCTGGCCAGGATCGCCCGCGAGTACGACCAGCCCTCGCACGAGGTCTTCCAGGGCGCGGTCGCCGCGCAGAACAAGCTGGGCGACATCCAACTGCGCGACGGCAAGGCCATCGGCAGCCGCCTGACCACGGGCTACGCCCACTTCACGACGCGCCAGAACGTGCAGTTCAACTGGATCCCGCTGGACAAGAGCGCCGACGTCATGGACCTGCTGGCCAGCGTCAACATGCATGGCATCCAGACCAGCGGCAACTGCATCCGCAACATCACCAGCGACGCGCTGGCCGGCATCGCCGTGGACGAGGTGGCCGACCCCCGCCCCTTCGCCGAGATCCTGCGCCAGTGGAGCACCCTGCACCCCGAGTTCGCTTTCCTGCCGCGCAAGTTCAAGTTCGCCATCACCGGCGCCAAGGAAGACCGCGCCGCCATCGCCTGGCATGACATCGGCCTGCAGCTGCTGCGCAACGACGAAGGCACGCTGGGCTTCAAGGTGCTGGTCGGCGGCGGCATGGGTCGTACCCCGGTGATCGCCACCGTGATCCGCGAATTCCTGCCCTGCGACCAGATCCTCAACTACGTCGAGGCCGCGGTGCGCGTGTACAACCGCTGGGGCCGCCGCGACAACAAGTACAAGGCCCGCATCAAGATCCTGGTCAAGGCCGAAGGCCAGCGCTACATCGACGAGGTGGAAGAGGAATACCGCCAGATCGTCGAGGTCGATGGCGACCCGCACACCATCACCGCCGCCGAGTTCGAGCGTGTGAGCGCGAATTTCGTGCCGCCCACCCTCACCTGCGACCGCAAGAGCGCCGACGCCAAGATCGCCCAGATCCTGCGCGCCGCGGCCGAGGACGACGTCGAGTTCGGCCGCTGGCTGCAGCGCAATGTGCACGCGCACAAGAACCCGGACCTGCGCGCCGTGACCCTGTCCTTCAAGCGCCTGGGCCAGTCGCCCGGTGACGCCACCGCCGACCAGCTCGACGCCGTGGCCCAGCTGGCCGAGCGCTACAGCGGCGGCGAGGTGCGCGTGACCCACCAGCAAAACCTCGTGCTGCCCTGGGTGCGCTGCGACCAGCTGGCCGAACTCTGGCGCGAAGCCCGCCACCTGGGCCTGGCCAAGCCCAACATCGGCCTGCTGACTGACATGATCGCCTGCCCCGGCGGCGACTTCTGCGACCTGGCCAACGCCCGCTCGCTGCCCCTGGCCGAGGCCATCACCGCGCGCTACCAGGACCTGGACGAGCTGCACGACATCGGCGAGATCGACCTGCACATCAGCGGCTGCATCAACTCCTGCGGCCATCACCACAGCGGCCACATCGGCATCCTGGGCGTGGACAAGGACGGCAAGGAGTGGTACCAGGTCACGCTGGGCGGCTCCGACGGCAAGACCCTGTCGGGCGCACCCGTGCCCGGCAAGGTCATCGGCCCCTCTTTCTCGTCCAACGAGGTGCCCGACGTGATCGAGGCCCTGATCGACACCTACTGCGCCCAGCGCCAGGCTGGCGAACTGTTCATCGACACGCTGCGCCGTGTCGGCCACGACACGTTCAAGCAGGCCGGCAACCAGGCCCGCCACGAAACCGGCCAGGCCGAAGCCGCCAGCGCCTGAAGGAGTACCTGCGATGAAACTGATCCACGCCGATACCGCCACGACCGAGCCCCAGGGCCTGGACGTGCTGACCCTGGCCAAC
>DNQP01000018.1:0-427 GCA_003500955.1 Curvibacter sp.
GTGGAGTATGGCTTTCGCCTGCCCAGCGCGCTGGACAACCGGCCGCTGAAGTTCGAGGAGTTCGAAACCAAGATGCGCCAGGCGGTCTTTGTGTCGGCCACGCCGGGCGATTGGGAGAAGCAACACGCTGGCGCCGTGGTGGAGCAGGTGGTGCGCCCGACCGGTCTGGTGGATCCCGAGGTCGAGGTGCGCCCGGCCACCCATCAGGTGGACGATGTGCTGCAGGAGATCCGCCTGCGCGTGGAGAAGCACGAGCGGGTGCTGATCACCGTGCTGACCAAGCGCATGGCTGAGCAGCTGACCGACTACCTGAGCGACAACGGCGTCAAAGTGCGTTACCTGCACAGCGACGTGGACACGGTGGAGCGGGTGGAGATCCTGCGCGACCTGCGCCTGGGGGCTTTCGACGTGCTGGTGGGCATCAACC
>DNQP01000018.1:739-14826 GCA_003500955.1 Curvibacter sp.
TGCTGGTGGGCATCAACCTGCTGCGCGAAGGTCTGGACATTCCCGAGGTGTCGCTCGTGGCCATTCTGGACGCTGACAAGGAGGGTTTCCTGCGCTCCGAGCGGTCGCTGATCCAGACCATAGGCCGCGCGGCCCGTAACCTGAATGGCAAGGCCATTCTGTATGCGGATCGTGTAACGGACTCCATGGCCCGTGCCATCGGCGAGACCGAGCGTCGCCGCGGCAAACAGCAGGAACACAACGTGGCACACGGCATCACACCGCGCGCCATCGTCAAGCAGGTGCGCGACCTGATCGACGGCGTCTACAGCGAGAAGGCCGGCCGCGAGGCCGAGCGCCTGGAGCAGGAGGCCATGGCCCGCGCCCAAGTCGAGGACATGAGCGAGAAGGACGTGGCACGAGAGATCAAGCGGCTGGAAAAGCAGATGCTGGAGCACGCGCGCAACCTGGAATTCGAGCAGGCGGCCCGGGTGCGCGACCAGCTGTCCCTGCTCAAGTCGCGCGCCTTCGGCGCTGCCGTGCCCGACCAGACGGCCTGAAAGTCTTTTGCTGACAAGGACTTGCGACAATTCCCGGTGATCCCGAGCGAGCCACTGGGTTTTTTGGTAAACTTGAGTCCGTTACTCGGAAAAGGAGCTTGCCATGCGCCTCACGACCAAAGGCCGCTTTGCGGTCACCGCCATGATCGATCTGGCCCTGCGCCAGAACAATGGTCCTGTGACCCTGGCCGCCATCAGCCAGCGGCAGCAGATTTCACTGTCCTATCTGGAGCAGTTGTTCGGCAAGCTGCGCCGCCATGAGCTGGTCGAATCCACCCGCGGTCCGGGCGGCGGCTACACCTTGGCGCGCAAGGCAGCCGACATCACCGTCGCTGACATCATCTTGTCGGTGGACGAGCCCATCGATGCCACCCAGTGTGGCGGCAAGGAAAACTGCCTGGGCGAGGGCGGTCGCTGCATGACGCACGAGCTCTGGGCTTCCCTGAACACCCGCATGGTCGAGTTCCTGGACTCGGTCACGCTGCAGAAGCTGGTTGACGACCAGTTGGCCAAGGGCATCACCATCGAGGACAAGCCGGCTGTCAAGCGCGCCATCTCGGCGGCACCCGTGGTCAAGCCGGTGCGCGTGAATGCGCCCAACTCGGTGTTCGCCCTGGGCAACGCCTTCTCCAAGTCCTGATTTTTTCGACGTTTCTCTGTTTTTTCCCATGGACATGACGCCCCACTTCCCTATCTATATGGACTACGGCGCCACCACGCCTTGCGACCCGCGCGTGGTGGACGCGATGATCCCCTGGTTGCGCGAGCACTTCGGCAACCCGGCCTCCCGCAGCCACGCCTGGGGCTGGGAGGCGGAGGAGGCCGTGGAGAAGGCCCGCGGCCATGTTGCCGACCTGATCGGCGCCGATCCTCGCGAGATCGTCTGGACGTCCGGTGCGACCGAGTCCATCAACCTGGCCCTCAAGGGCGCAGCCCAGTTCTACAAGGGCAAGGGCAAACACCTGATCACCCTCAAGACCGAGCACAAGGCTGTGCTCGACACCATGCGTGAGCTCGAGCGCCAAGGCTTCGACGTTACGTACATGGACGTCAAGGAAGACGGCCTGCTGGACCTGGACGCGCTCAAGGCGGCCATCCGCCCCGACACCATCCTGATCAGCATCCTGTTCGTCAACAACGAGATCGGTGTGATCCAGGACATTCCTGCCATCGGCGCGCTTTGCCGTGAGAAGGGCATCCTGTTGCACGTGGACGCCGCCCAGGCCACGGGCCGGGTCGAGATCGACATGGCCAAGCTGCCCATCGACCTGATGAGCATGACGGCGCACAAAACGTATGGCCCCAAAGGCGTCGGCGCTCTTTACGTGCGCCGCAAGCCCCGCGTGCGCATCGAGGCACAGATGCACGGCGGTGGGCACGAGCGTGGCATGCGCTCGGGCACCCTGCCTACCCACCAGTGCGTTGGCATGGGCGAGGCCTTCCGCATCGCCAAGCTGGAGATGGCTCAGGATCTGGAAAAGGCGCGTCGCCTGCAGAAGCGCCTGCTTGACGGCCTCAAGGACATCGAGCAGGTCTACATCAACGGCAGCCTCGAGCGCCGGGTGCCGCAGAACCTCAACATGAGTTTCAACTTCGTCGAGGGCGAGTCGCTGATCATGGGTATCAAGGGCCTGGCGGTGTCGTCCGGCTCGGCCTGCACCTCGGCCAGCCTGGAACCCAGCTATGTGCTGCGCGCCCTGGGCCGCAGCGACGAGCTGGCCCACAGCAGCCTGCGCATGACCATCGGACGTTTCACGACCGAGGAAGAGATCGACTACGCGATCACCACCATCAAGCACAACGTGGCCAAGCTGCGTGAGCTGAGCCCGCTCTGGGAGATGTTCCAGGACGGCGTCGACCTCAGCACGATTCAATGGGCGGCTCACTGAGCCCGAAGGAGAAAAATCATGGCATACAGCGAAAAAGTCATCGACCACTACGAAAACCCCCGCAATGTCGGCTCTTTTGACAAGGGTGACGACACGGTAGGCACCGGCATGGTGGGCGCACCGGCCTGCGGCGACGTGATGAAGCTGCAGATCAAGGTGAACCCAAGCACCGGCGTGATTGAAGACGCGCGCTTCAAGACCTACGGCTGTGGTTCGGCCATCGCCTCCAGCTCGCTCGTGACCGAGTGGGTCAAGGGCAAGACCCTGGACGAAGCGGCGGCGCTGAAGAACAGCCAGATCGCCGAAGAGCTGGCTCTGCCGCCCGTCAAGATCCATTGCTCCATCCTGGCCGAGGATGCGATCAAGGCCGCTGTGGACGACTACCGCAAGAAGCACGTGAACTGAAGATGGCCGTCTCCCTGACTGAAGCTGCCGCCCGGCACGTGACCCGCTACCTGTCCAAACGAGGCAAGGGCGTGGGCGTGCGCCTGGGCGTCAAGACCACGGGCTGCTCCGGCCTGGCCTACAAGCTCGAGTACGTGGACGAGATCGCCCCCGAGGACATCGTCTTCGAAGGGCATGGCGTCAAGGTGCTGGTCGATCCCAAGAGCCTGTCCTACATCGATGGGACCGAGTTGGATTTCGTGCGCGAAGGCCTGAACGAAGGCTTCAAGTTCAACAATCCCAATGAACGCGATCGCTGCGGTTGCGGCGAGTCGTTCCGGGTGTGAACCTCCAGTCTGACGATTTCGAGCTGTTCGGCCTGCCGCGACGCTACGCGCAGGACCGAGCCGCCATCGACGCCCGCTGGAAAGATCTGCAGCGCGAAGCCCATCCCGACAGGTTCGCGGCCCAGGGCGCGGCAGCGCAGCGTGTGGCCATGCAGTGGTCGGTGCGCATCAACGAGGCCTACCAGCGCCTGAAAGACCCGCTCAAGCGCGCCGCCTATCTGTGTGAACTGCATGGTGCGGCTGTGAATGCCGAGAACAACACGGCCATGCCCGCCGAATTCCTGATGCAGCAGATGGCCTGGCGCGAGGCGCTCGACGACGCGCAGGACACGGCGGCACTCGATGCCTTGAGCGACGAAGTCAATCGCAGCCGCCGCAGCTTGTTGCAACGTTGCGAGCAACTGATGGACGGTTCACAGGACTACACCGGTGCCGTGGCCCAGGTGCGGGCCCTGATGTTCATCGAGCGCTTTGCGCAGGACATCGAAGCCCGCTACGAGACTATGGAAAGCCGCCTCGGGTGACAATACCGCCCCTTTTTACTGGCTAGAACAGAACAACGATGGCACTGCTGCAGATTTCAGAACCCGGTCAGGCCCCCGATCCGCACCAGCGGCGCATCGCGGTGGGCATCGACCTGGGCACCACGCACTCGCTCGTGGCGGCCGTGCGCCATGGCGTGGCCGAGTGCCTGCCCGATGCGCAGGGCCGCGTGATCCTGCCCTCGGTGGTGCGCTACCTGCAGGGCAATGGCCGTCAGATCGGTCATGAGGCGCTGGCGCAGCAGATCCATGACCCGGGCAACACCATCGCCTCCGTCAAGCGCCTGATGGGACGCGGCCTGGCCGACATCGCCAACGCGGCCAAGCTGCCTTATGCGCTGGCCGATGGGCCGGGCATGGTGCGCGTACGTACCATTGCGGGCGAGAAGAGCCCGGTCGAGGTCAGCGCCGAGATCCTGGCCACGCTGCGCTACCGTGCCGAGGACAGCTTCAACGACGATCTCTACGGTGCCGTCATCACGGTGCCGGCCTATTTCGACGACGCCCAGCGCCAGGCCACCAAGGACGCGGCGCAACTGGCTGGCCTCAACGTGCTGCGCCTGATCAACGAGCCCACCGCCGCGGCCATCGCCTATGGCCTGGACAACGCGAGCGAGGGCGTCTACGCCGTCTACGATCTGGGCGGGGGTACCTTCGACATCTCCGTCCTGCGCCTGTCCAAAGGCGTGTTCGAGGTCATCGCCACCGGTGGCGACTCGGCGCTTGGGGGGGATGACTACGACCGGGCCCTGGCCGACTGGATGCTGGCCGAGACCGGCCTGAGCGCCGATACGCCTGAGGACCAGGCCCGTATCCTGAGCGAAGCGCGAGCCGCCAAGGAGGCCCTGTCCGAGGAAGAGATCGTGACGGCCGAGATCGAACTCTCCAGCGGTTCGGTCGACCTGTCATTGAACCGTGACCAGTTCGAGGCCTGCACCGCCGCGCTGACCGCGCGCACCATGACGGCCGTGCGCAAGGTGCTGCGCGACGCCAAGCTCGCTGTGGATGAGGTGCAGGGCGTGGTCATGGTGGGCGGTTCCACCCGCATGCCGGTGATCCGCCGCACCGTGAGCGAGTTCTTCGGTCGCGAACCGCTGACCAATCTGAACCCCGATGAGGTGGTGGCCCTGGGCGCTGCCGTCCAGGCCAACCAGCTCGCAGGCAACAACCCGGCGGGCGACCTGCTGCTGCTGGACGTGATTCCGCTCTCGCTGGGCATCGAGACCATGGGCGGCCTGGTCGAGCGCATCGTGCCGCGCAACCAGACCATCCCGACCGCGATGGCGCAGGATTTCACCACCTACAAGGATGGCCAGACCGCCCTGGCCCTGCACGTGGTGCAGGGCGAGCGCGATCTTGTGGCCGACTGCCGCAGCCTTGCGCGTTTTGAACTTCGCGGCATTCCGCCCATGGCGGCCGGTGCGGCGCGCGTCCGTGTGACCTTCACCATCGACGCCGACGGCCTGTTGCAGGTTGCCGCGCGCGAGCAGACCAGCGGGGTGGAGGCCGCCATCCAGGTCAAGCCTTCCTATGGTCTGGGCGATGATCAGATCGCGCAGATGCTGCAGGAGAGTTTCACGACCGCACAGGCCGATATGAAGGCGAGGGCGCTGGTGGAGGCCCGGGTCGAGGCCGACCGCATGCTCATGGCCACCCGCACGGCCCTGGCGGCCGATGTCGACCTGCTCTCGGCCGAAGAGCGCGCGGCCATCGACGGCCTGATGGTCTCGCTCGAAGGCATCCGGGGCCAGGACGACGCAGCTGCCATCGACGCGGCGACCGAAGCCCTGGCCAAGGGCACCGAAGCCTTTGCCGCCCTGCGCATGAACCGCGGTATCCGCCAGGCCCTGGCCGGCAAGAACATCGAGGCCGTCTGAGCCCTCACCGAAAGAAGCAGCATGCCCGTCATCAAGATCCTGCCCCATCCCGAATACTGCCCACAGGGCGCCGAGATCAGCGCACCCGCCGGCACCTCGATCTGCGAGGCTATGCTCGACAACCACATCAACATCGAGCACGCCTGTGACATGAGCTGCGCCTGCACCACCTGTCACGTCATCGTGCGCCAGGGCTACAACTCGCTCAACGAAGCGGACGAAAACGAGGAAGACCTGCTGGACCGCGCCTGGGGCCTGGAGCCGCAGTCGCGCCTGAGTTGCCAGGCCATCCTGGCCCAGCAGGATCTGGTGGTCGAGATCCCCAAGTACTCCATCAACCACGCCAAAGAGAATCATTAGCCCCCACGGTCGCCACTGCGTGTGCTGCGCCGCCCCCCCGAGGGGGCGCGTTTTTCCCTTTCGGGGCTGACCGCCAAGCGGCTCAGAGCCTTGGGGCGGCCCGGCGGATAAACCACTGAGCGCTGCGGCTATGATTGCCGCATGCGCCAGATCGTCCTCGACACCGAAACCACGGGCCTGTCCGCCGATAACGGCGACCGCATCATCGAGCTGGGTTGCGTGGAGCTGCTCAACCGCAAGCTGACGGGCAACAACCTGCATTTCTATTTCAATCCCGGGCGCGACAGCCACGAGGATGCGCTGCGGGTGCACGGCATCAGCAACGAGTTCCTGCGCGACAAGCCCAGGTTCGCCGAGCTGGCCGAAGAGATCCTGGCCTACCTCCGGGGCGCCGAGATCATCATCCACAACGCGGCCTTCGACGTCGGCTTCCTGAACAAGGAGCTGGAGCTCATCGGCAAGCCGCGTTTTGCCGAATTCGTCTCGGGCATCACCGACACCCTGGCCATGGCCAAGGAGATGTACCCGGGCAAGCGCAACTCGCTTGATGCGCTTTGCGATCGACTGGGGGTGGACAACTCGGGTCGCACGCTGCACGGTGCCTTGCTGGACGCCGAGCTGCTGGCCGACGTCTACATCAACCTCACGCGTGGCCAGGACGCACTGCTGATCGATGCGGCCGAGACCAGTTCGGCGGCCGGGAGCTTCGAGCGCATCGATCTCAGCGCTTTCGAGCTGCCGGTCCTCAGGGCCTCGGAGCAGGAGCAGGCGGCGCACGAGGATCTGCTGAACCAGCTCGACAAGGCCAGTGGTGGCAAGACCGTCTGGCGTGCAGCTGCCTGAAGAGGCCGCTGCAAGTTGTGGCATAATGCTGGTTTTCCTGAAGACGCAAACGTCTTGCGCGCGGATTCAGGGCGATTAGCTCAGCGGTAGAGCACTGCATTCACACTGCAGGGGTCACATGTTCGATCCATGTATCGCCCACCAGTAAAAAACCCACGTAAATCAATGGTTTACGTGGGTTTTTCTTTTGTCAAGGCCTGTGCAATCTGCGGCCCTGTGTAATTGCCGGTGTAATTCACGCCCGCGCCGCCTTTCGGGGTGGCGCGGGCTTTTTCTTTTTGGCGGTCGGCAGCACCAGCTTGCTGAGCTTGTTCAGCGCAGCGCGTTGCTGCTCGATCTGCAGGTGGGCGTATCGCTGGGTGGTCTGGGTGTTGGTGTGGCCGAGGATCTTGCCGATGGTGTAGAGGTCGACGCCCAGGCCCAGCAGGATGCTGGCGCAGCTGTGGCGCAGGTCGTGGAAGTTGACGTGCTCCATGTCGGCGGCCACGCGCGCGCGGCGCCAGGCGGTCTTGGCGCCGTCTACGGTGATCTGCAGGGGGAAGTGCTTGAGCCAGGGCCGAAGGGCGGGGATGATGGGCACGACGCGTGGCCGCTGGGTCTTGGTGTGGCTGCTGGGGATGGTGATGGTATCCGCACCGATGTGTTCCCGCTGGATCTGGAAGATCTCGCCGCGTCTGGCACCTGTAAGCAGCGCGAACCAGATGGCGGCCTGTGCCTCGATGCTGCAGTGGCTGGCGATCTCTCGCACCTGGTCGACAGTGAGGAAGACCTCGCGCTTGTTGTTGACGGGCACGTTGCGGATGCGCAGGCCGTAGTTCTCTGGCGTGAGGTTTTGCTCCCACGCCAGTGCCAGGCCCTTCTTGGCGGTGGCCAGGCTGCGGTTGATGGTTGCGGGGGCGTAGTGGCCACGCATGTCCTTAACGACGTGGGCACAGAACTCGCGTGCCTGGCTGGCCATGTATCGTTCGGCCCAGGGGGCTAGGCGCTGCGCATGGTAGGCCGAGCTGGTGGCGCTGCGCAGGTGCTTGGCGTGGCGCGTGTAGAGGCCCAGTGCGGCCGTCATGGGGATGTCGCCCGGGGTGGTGGCCTTGCGTGTCTGCGGCTGCTCCAGGCCTGTGCGCAGCTCGGCCTCTATGCGCTTGGCATCACGCGCAGGTGTGCCTTGCGGCAGGATGCGGTGAATTCGTTTGCCGCGGACCATAAGTCCGACGTGATGCCGACCTTGAGCGTCTTGCCAGATGGACATGATTGATGCGTCTTGAGCCAGGTCTTGACTTCGGCGAGGTTGTAGCGCTTCCCCCGCCGCCCGATGGGCGTGAATGGTAGCCCATCGAGCTCGAGGCGTCGAACGGTGGATTCGCTGATGGCCAGCGCCGCGCAGAGTTGCTGGCGCGTGAGCTCGGTAGTCATGCGCTCCTCCTCTGTTCCCACTCCCGCGTCAGCTCACCCTTCCACCCTGGTGGTGGCGTGAAGGTGAAGCGGTCATCGCGCGGGGTGGGGGCGCGTTGGATCTGCACGTGCGCGGGGATGGTGACGGTGGCTGACTCGGCCAGGCGGATGTCGCCGGCGGCGCGGGCCTTGCTGCCCTTGATGGTGATGGGCGCACCGTGCTTGCGCGTTCGCGCGGGCTTGGCCTGGCTCTGCGTGGGCTGAACTGGCGGCGGCGCTTCGCCGCGATCCCAGGCTTCGGCGTGGGCCAGCAGGGTGAAGTACCGATAGGTCCTGGGAGTGCCTCGGCGGAGTAAGCGGCCGGCCTCGGCGTGCTTGGGGAGCTTGCCGCCAAGCGTGCCGAGGGACGCTCCGGTGGCGCGCGCGATATCGGGCAGGGTGGCGCCTGTGGGGGCGCTGCAGGCGCGCTCGATGGCCAGGGTGTAGCGGTCGCGCGGGTCGAGGCGCGGGCCTTCCGCGGCCGCGGCTGCGGCCTGGTCGAGCTGGGCCTTGGTCCATGCGACCAGGTCAGTCCTGTGGGTGAAATAGCGGTAGTTACGGCGTGTGCCACCGCGGTGCAGCTCGCCGGCGCTCACCATGGCCGGCAGCTTGTAGAGCAGCGTAGCCTTGGCGGCCGCGCACAGGGGCAGCAGCTCGGGCAGGCTGCGGCCCTGGGGTACGCTGCAGAGCCGCTGCAGCTGGGCGCCGTAGACGTCTTTTCGGCCCATGGTCAATCCGCCGGTCGCTTCGGACGCCACAGAATGGGATGGGCTGGCCACAGGTCGTTGGCGGAAAGAACCCACCAGCTGCCGTTCATCACCTTGGCGTCATGTACGCCGGTGCTGCCGGCGGTGATGACCTCGACGACCGTGCCGTCGTCGGGGTAGCCGAACATTTCGAGCCAGCCCAGGCCCCGCAGCTCATGCCAGGCGCGGAACATTTCGCCGAGCATGGCGTCCTCTGCAGCCGACGCTTGCCCAGCCACCGGGCCGTGGCAGTCCTCCAGCGGGCCGCCCGGCTTGGCACGCACGTGCTCGATGGCCTGGCCCGCCGGCACAGTGCGCCAGTCTGGCCACTGCCGCGTTTCGTTCTTGGCCTGCTTGGCCACGAGGGCCTCGATGATCTGCTGGGGCGTGGCGCCAGTGCGCCAGGCGCCGTCCAGGGCGAGGATGGCGACGTCGATCCACTCGCTGAGGTCGGTGGGCGCAGCCTCGATCTCAAGCAGCTCCTTGCGGATGTGGTCGATGACCCCCTGGGTGCGCATGCCGGGGCCGAAGGTCTGCTCGCTGAAGGTGCGCTGGCGCTCCAGGTGCTGCAGCATGTCGAAGGTGCCGGCGGGCACCAGATCCACCAGCTCGCGCCTATCGTCCGGGTGGTTCTTGTTGAGGGTGCGCATGCGCACGTAGGCGCTGTCCCGGTCGGTGTACACGTTGCCTACGTGGGCGCCGTTGTGCGTGATGCTGGTGGCCACGACTTGGCGCCGCGGAATGAACGTGAGCCGCTTGGCCGCGATCTCGACCAGGCAGTCCTCCACGGTGTCGCCCTCCACGGCCTCGACTGTGGTGGGGTTGCCCAGGGCCCGGCTGAGCGCGGCGATGCGGGTGCGGCGGACCAGGACGTATTCGTCCTGGTCGCACGGCTGCAGCTGTGCGCTCATGCCTCGGCTCCGGCTGCTGCTTCGCCCTGCTGGCCAGCCTCGGCCGCGCCGGAGGACGCGGCCGCTTCCTCGCTCTGCATCGCGACAGCGATGCCTCGCTGGGCCTCTTCGGGCGAGAGCTTCGCGGCCTTCTTCTTCGACTTGGCCGGGGATGCAGCGGCAGCGGGGGGCGAAGTGGTGGGCTGCGCAGCGGGGTCGTTGGGCGAGGCCGATTTTTTCCCCTTGGCCTTGGGCTGCACGCCCAGCTCCTCGCGCATCTCTTCCTGGACTTGGGCCTGTATGGCCGCAGCGTCGAGGCCGGCGCTGTTGGCCAGGCTGATGAGGGCAGGCGCGGGGGTGATGACGCGCTGGTTGTCGTTCCATTGCTCGATGTCGCTGGCTTGCTTGCAGGCGATGTAGATGCAGATGCGGCTGCCCAGCTCGGTGTCGGGGATGGCCTGGATGGCTTTTTCCAGCGCGTCGGTGTCGCCGTGGGCGGGATCGTCGGGCGTGAGGTCGAGCGCGAGGGCAATGGCTTCCTCGAAGTCGTAGACGTCGCTGAGGCACAGGTAGGTGAGCAGGGTGCGCAGCACTTCAGGCTGGAAGGCGCTGACGACGCCGGCCAGCAGCTGGGGGCGCAGGGCTTCGAGGGTGCGGGTGCGCCAGGTGGTCTCGTACTTTTTGGCCAGCTCGTGGCGCTTGCGCTCCTCCTCGGCCTGCAGGCGGGCTTTGGCGTGGGCCTTGTCTTCCTTCGGCGTGCCCTTGCCTTTGGCGGCGGCCTGGTCGAGCAGATCATCCAGCTCCCCGGCCAGCTCCTCGGTGACGACCTTGATGGACTTCTGGGTGTGCGGGCAGATGATGAGCCGCGTGGCGTCCTTGATCTTGGCCTTGTCGAAGAACTCCTCCAGCAGCATGTGCCGCGGGGTCTGTCCGCCGGTGCGCGGGTCGTAGATGTGGTTCTCGACTTTTTCATAGCCGATGATGAAGTGACTGTTGGGCATCACCTTCTCAGCCTCTTCGCCCTCGATGACCTGCATGCCGGTCTTGCGGGCCTTGGCCACCACCTGGGCGTGGTGGGCGGCTTCCTTGGCGTGGAAGCAGGGCGGGTCGGTGCAGACGTCGGGACTGTCGACGTCGCTGAAGAGATCGGGGTTGGCACCGGTGCGCAGCTGGCAGTCGGTGCAGGCGGGCTTGTCGCTGCAGAGCTTGGCGTCCTTGATGTCGAACACGGCGCGCTCCAGGCGCAGCATGACGTTCTGCTCGAGCCAGATCTTGGCGCTGCGGTAGCTCAGGCGCAGTTCACCGCCATCGCCGAAGGTTTCGGTGAGGGCCTTCAGTGCCTTGAGCTGCAGCTTCTGGTCCGGGATGCGGGCGATGAGCTCGGCGCGGCTGGCGTCGAGTTTGCCCTCGCGCAGTGCGGCCTTGGCCTCTTGGCACAGGTCCAGCAGCTTGAAGCGGTTGAAGATGTAGGTGCGGCTCTTGCCCACCTTGGCGCAGAGCTCATCCTTGGTGATTCCGGTGGCCTGGATGAGGGCTTCGTAGCCCTCGGCCTCTTCGAGCGGCGTGAGGCCGTCGCGCTGCAGGTTCTCGATGATCTGGATCTCGATCACCTGGGCGTCTGTCAGATCGCGCACGATGGCGGGGATGGTGGCCATGCCGGCCAGCTGGCTGGCGCGGTAGCGGCGCTCGCCGGCGACGAGCTCGAAGACCGGCAGAGTGGCGCTGGCCGCGTACTCGCGGAGGATGTCTTCCTGTCGCCACGAGGGCAGGGGCCGCACGAGCACGGGCTGGTGCACGCCGCTGGCCTTGACGCTGTCGGCCAGCTCTTGCAGCTTGGCTGCGTCGAAGTGCTTGCGCGGGTTGGTGAGGCTGCGCGCGATCAGGGGCAGCTCGATGTTCTGGAACTGGCCCTGGGTGAGTTCGTTGGTGCTCATGGGTTTCCTTTCGGTTGAAAAACTTTGGTCATGTCGCCGGCGATCACCAGGCCACGCCGGCGCATCAGCTGGCCCAGCAGGGCGCGGTCCTGGTGGCTGTGGGTGGCCTGGCGAAGCAGGCCGAAGGTGCTGTTGGCCGATGCATGCAGGTCTTCCCGTGGCATGTCCTGCAGGCGCGCCATGGCCATGCGCACGGTGCGGCGACGGGTGATGCGGTGGTGTGGCTTGAGCAGGTGGCCCACGAAGTCGATGCCACGGGCGACGGGTTGCAGGATGGTCTTGCGCGGGTTGAGCTGCAGGTGCAAGCTGGCCAGCTGCTGCTCGATCTGTACGCGGGCCTGGTTGAGCCACTGGGGGCTCTGGTGCAGGAGGATGAAGTCGTCCACGTAGCGCACGTAGTGGGGCGCCCGCAGGCGGTGCTTGATGAACTGGTCCAGGTCGTCGAGCAGGACGTTGGCGAAGAACTGGCTGCTGAGGTTGCCGATGGGCAGGCCGTGATCTGCCGGTGCGTTGAAGAGGCTCTTGTGCGGCGGCACCAGGGCCAGCTCGGCGCGGCTGCCGCGCACCTCCACGTCTTGCCTGGGGTCGTGCATGAGGATGGTTTCAGCCAGGGACATCCACCAGGGCTCCGCCACTTGGCGCTGCAGCTGCTCCAGCAGCACGGTCTTGTCGATGCTGACGAAGAAGTTGGCCAGGTCGCACTTCATGTAGTGGGCGGGCTGGCTCCAGTTGCGGGTGATGCTGCGCACCTGGTGCTCCAGCCGCTGGGCGGCGTACAGGGTGCCGCGGCCGGGGATGCAGGCGCAGCTGTCTGCCACGAACCGTGCGTGGAAGCGCGGGGCGATGTGGTTGTAGAGCAGGTGATGGACGATGCGGTCGCGGAAGCGGGCAGCCCAGACTTCGCGCGGTTTGGGGTGGGTGATGACGAAGCAGACCGATGGGCCGGGCTGCCAGGCGTCGCTGGCCAGTTCTTCGAAGAGCTGGTAGAGGTTGTGCTCGGCCATGGCCTCGAAGGCCTGGGCACTGGCGCTGGTGCGCTTGGTGCGCCGGCACTCGAGGTAGGCCTGCACGAGCCGCTGGAACAGGTGTGGATCTGCGGACGGCAACAACCGAGCCTTCGTAGCTCTTGTGGTTGTTGTTCTGGTTGCCGTTGTTGAAGTTGCAATTCCAGGCGTAGGAGGCGTACCGTTCGCGCTATTGCGGCCGCCACCCCGATGGCTCAGGGCAGAGGCTGCACCGGACCGGGCCCGCGCGCTGGCGGCGGTATCCGTGGTGTGCATGTCGGTGGCCTTGTGGGCCAGCGGCGCGACCAGATTCACTGTGCGCACGGGCATGAGAGCCTTGACTGTCATGCTGCAGGCGCCCTGTTCGTTTTCTTGAGCCAGCCGCCGGCCTGCTTGCCGATGCTGCCCAGCAGCTCGATGGAATCTGCCCAGAGCTTGGGCGAGATGTACCGCGCGTCATGGCTGACGCGCAGCAGGACCGTGATGGCGCGCTCTTTGGCGAGCAGCTGCTCGATGTACTCGGCGCGGGTGTCGCGCTGGGTGGCATTGGCAAGAGCCATCAGATCCAGCATGTCGACGCAGTGCTGGGTGATCTTCTCGCCCAGCGCGCGCTTGACGGTGCGCGGCATCTGCACCTGTGCCTTGATGGCCAGATCCAGCAGCCGCACGCCGGTGCGGTGGATGGGGAGTTCGGTATGCAAGGCCATGGCGGCGAGCTCAGCTCAAAAGGACTGAAGGACCAAAGGGCTCAGACTCTGCGGACGGCAACAACCGAGCCTTCGTAGCTCTTGGGGAGGTCGTGCTGGTTGCCGTAGTAGAAGTTGCAATTCCAGGCGTAGGAGGCGTCTTCCTCGTGCGTCTCGCAGGACCAGTGCCACGTGGGCTCCAGGTGGGGCTTGCAGTTGGCGTACAGCAGGGCCAGCTCCTGGCGGGTGGGCAGGTGGCCGCCGGCGCCTTCTATGAGCTTGCCTCTGGCCCAGTCCATGGCGGACTCCCAGTTGAGCTTGCTTGCAGGGCGGGCTGCGAGCAGCACCAGGTGGTGCTGGTGCTGGCCGTTTTCGTCCAGCACGGCGCCGGCGTAGTGTTCGCCGGGGTGCAGGGTGATGGTGCAGTCTTCGATCTGGATCTCGCGCGATTGCTGGGCCTGGCTGGCCAGCTGCTCGATCATCTTGGCCAGCTCGGTCTGGCGGGCCTGGACTTCCTCAAGGGTGATGGGGGGCATGTTTGCTCCTGGTGGTGATGAAAAGGACTGAAGGACTCAGGCGGTGAGCGGAATCAAGCGGACGGCAACAACCGAGCCTTCG
>DNQP01000018.1:15141-15681 GCA_003500955.1 Curvibacter sp.
AACCGAGCCTTCGTAGCTCTTGTGGCCGTAGTTCTGGTAGCCGATGAGGAAGTTGCAATCCCAGGCGGAGGAGGCGCCTTCTTCGTCGGCTGTCCAGTGCCAGTCGGGCTGCAGCTGGTCCTTCACGTTGGCGTACAGCAGGGCGGCCACGGGGCGCGTGGGCAGCTCGCCGCCTTGTTCTTCGGCCCAGGCCTTGGCGTCTTTCCAGTTGATGTCTTCCTTGCGGCCGGGCAGCAGGACGACAGCGCAGTGGGTGCCGTCTTTGCGGGTGGTGAGGCCGGCGAAGGTGCCGCCTTCGAGGGGTTGACCGAGGGCGGGGAGGGATGCGAGGTTCATGGGGAGCTCCTGGTGGTGGGTGGAAGGGATCAGACGGGCGTGCCGTCCAGGCGGGTGATGCGGCCGTCGCGGTAGCGCAGGGTGTCGCCCACGCGGCTGGGGCAGCCGAGGAAGGCCTCGCTGCCAGGGCGGGGTACGGGCGGGCGCAGATCGGCGGCGCTGGCCATGCCGGCGTGGCGGTTGCAGCCGGTGACGCGGCGCCAG
>DNQP01000095.1 GCA_003500955.1 Curvibacter sp.
GCCCGCAGCCTGCGCACACCGGGCCGCGGCCTCGATCTCGCGGTGCAGCGTACCGCCACCGGTACCGGCCAGCACCAGGCCGCGCACCGGCGGCGCGCCATGGCGGGCATAGGTGTCGGGGTCGACCAGTGCATCCAGCAGGGCGCCGCTGGCCGCGGCATGGCTGAGCACGATCTCCACACGCGGCAAGGCCGACGCAGCCAACACGTCTTCCACGGACGCGACGGGTGCGAGTACGCTCCGCTCACGCAGCCACTGCACCCGGCCCTGCCGCACGCAGCCCATATCACCCACCTCACCGGAGCCGAAGGCATCGAGCCGCGAGCTGTGCAGCTTCTGCACGGCTTGCGCGTCCAGGATGCGTCCGGCACACACCGCCAGCACGCCCGTGGCAGTGGAATCCGCCGCCACGGCCAAGGCATCGGCCAGATTGCGCGGGCCGTCGGCGTCGGGCGCGTCGGCCGGGCGCATGGCGCAGGTCAGCACCACGGGCTTGCGCGGCGCCAGCAGGGCCTGCAGCAACCAGGCCGTCTCCTCCAGCGTGTCGGTGCCGTGCGTGATGACCAGGCCCATGACATCGGCCTGTGCCAGGCAGGTCTGGCAGGCCTTGAGCAGCGACTGCCAGACCGCCAGGTCCATGTCCTTGCTGTCGATCTGCGCCACCTGCTCGAACTCGAGCTTCACCCCCGGGGGGACATCGACACCCGCCAAGAGTTGGTCCACGGGTTTCTGCGCCGCGCGGTAACGCCCCGGGGCTGCGCCCTGCGCCAGGCCCGCGATGGTGCCGCCTGTGCCCAAAACCATGATTTTTGCTGTGTCCGCTTGCATTTCTTCTGAAACTGGTTAAAAATACAGTTACTGGATATCAAGACAGTAAAGTCTTGCCAGCCCCGCCTACAGGAGTCATGACGATGGACCTGCCGCAGTACCCGATCAAGCTGACCGCCCGCCAGCAACAGATTCTGGACCTGATCCAGAGCGCCATTGCACGTACCGGCGCCCCGCCCACGCGTGCCGAGATCGCCGCCGAACTCGGCTTCAAATCCGCCAATGCGGCCGAGGAGCACCTGCAAGCCCTGGCCCGCAAGGGCGTGATCGAACTGGTCAGCGGCACCTCGCGCGGCATCCGGCTGCAGGGCGAGGCGCTACGTTCCATCAACGAATCCCGCATCAAACAATTCTCCCTGCCCATGCCGGATCTGGCCCAGCTGGCCCTGCCCCTCATCGGGCGCGTGGCGGCCGGCTCACCGATTCTCGCGCAGGAGCACGTGGATCAGACCTATTACGTCGAGAGCTCACTGTTCCAGCGCAAGCCCGACTACCTGCTCAAGGTGCGCGGCATGTCCATGCGCGACGCCGGCATCATGGACGGCGACCTGCTGGCCGTGCAATCCACCAAGGATGCCAAGAACGGCCAGATCGTCGTGGCCAGGCTGGGGGACGAGGTCACGGTCAAGCGCTTCCGCCGCAACAAGCACCTCATCGAGCTGCTGCCCGAGAACCCGGACTATCAGATCATCGTGGTCGAGCCCGGCGATCCCTTCGAGATCGAGGGGCTGGCCGTGGGCCTGATCCGCAACACCATGCTCATGTGAGCGCTGCCCAGCCCAAGAAAGCCCCGTCATGAATTCCGCCTGGTCCGCCACTTACGCCCTCTGGTCGCCCCTGCACAAGCTGCTGCGCCGACTGACTGCGCCTTCAGCACCGCGCACCACCAGCGCCGTCTCTGCACTGCCTTGTCACAACACCACGGCCGCCATCGTGCGCAGCAATCGTCCGGTGCAACGCCCTTTGCGCGTGGTACGCGTCATGGAGGCCGGTCAGCCGCGCTCACAGGTCGGTCGCATGGTGATCTCCGGCCGCATGGCTGATGTCTGCGCTGAGCTCGATCGCCTCGCCGCCTGCGAAGCCGCTTAATAGCCGACACAAGCGCGCCATACCCCCAGGCGCTTCCATCGCCCCGGTGCTCAGGCCGCCCGAAGCGCAGGGCACAATAGTGGCATGAACATCGTCATCCTCGACGACTACCAAGACGTCGTCCGCAAGCTCGATTGCGCCAGCAAGCTGGCCGACTACCCCCCCAAGATCTATACCAACACGGTCAAGGGACTGGGCCAGCTCTCGGTCCGTCTGCGGGACGCCGAGGTCCTGGTGCTGATCCGGGAGCGCACCCCCATCACGCGCCAGCTGATCGAAAAGCTGCCCCGCCTCAAGCTCATCTCCCAGACCGGCCGGCTGGGCAGTCACATCGATGTCGACGCCTGCACCGAGCGCGGCATCGCCATCGCAGAAGGCACAGGCTCGCCGGTCGCCCCGGCCGAGCTGACCTGGGCGCTGATCATGGCCGCCACCCGCCGCCTGCCCCAGTACATCGGCAACCTCAAGCACGGCGTCTGGCAGCAATCCGGCCTGAAATCGGCCGCCATGCCAACCAACTTTGCCCTGGGCACCGTGTTGCGTGGCAAGACCCTGGGCATCTGGGGCTACGGCAAGATAGGCCAGATGGTGGCCAGCTACGGGCGTGCCTTCGGCATGCGCGTGCTGGTCTGGGGCCGCGACGCATCACGGGAGAAAGCCGTGCAGGACGGACTCGAGGCCGCCGCCAGCCGCGAGGACTTCTTTGCCCAGAGCGATGTGCTGACCCTGCACCTGCGCCTCAACGATGCCACGCGTGGCATCGTTACCCCGGCCGATCTGGCGCGGATGAAGCCCACCGCCCTGCTCGTCAATACCTCGCGCGCCGAGCTGATCGAGGCCGATGCGCTGATCAGCGCCCTCAACCACGGCCGGCCCGGCATGGCCGCCATCGACGTCTTCGAATCCGAACCCATCCTGCAGGGCCACGCCCTGCTGCGGCTGGAGAACTGCATCTGCACGCCGCACATCGGCTATGTGGAGCAGGAAAGCTACGAGCTCTATTTCGGCACGGCCTTCGATAACGTCGTGAACTTCATCCAGGGGCAGCCGAGCAACATCGCCAACCCGGAGGCGCTCAAAGTCCGCCGCTGACTCAGGCGGTCTTCGCTTTGGCAGCCAGTCGGGACAGCATCAGCTCGGTGCTCTTTTTGCGGTCCGCGTTGACCGTCTGCACATGGGGCCGCGCGCCCATGGTCTTGAGGTAGTCGCGCACGGGCAGGTTGGCGAGCACATCCTCGCCATAGATGAGCTTGCTGGCGCTGCTCACCAGCGGCAGATGGGCGATGGCCGCGCAGTCCGCCAGCGTGAACTCGGCCCCCGCCACGAAGGGCGAGAACTTCGCCAGCTTCGAAAAGCCGTTCACCCCCTTGAGCAGCAGCTTGCGCGTGCGCTCCTTGAGCCCGTCACTGACCTGGCCGCCGAAAAAGGCCTCGGGATAGAGCTCGCGCGCCACCAGTTCGAGGTGCAGTTCCATGTAGACGATCAGCTCGCGCACCTTGGCGGCCGCCAGCGGATCGGCCGGCAGCAGCGGACGCTGGGGATAAGCGGCTTCGATGTACTCCGCGCAGGCGCTCGACTCCGAGATCGGGCCGGACGGCGTGTCCAGGAAAGGCACCTTGCCCATGGGGGAACGATCGATCAGCAGGGGATGCGTGTTGCCGGTCCAGACCAGTTCCTCCTCATAGGGCACCCCCTTCTCCAGTAGCTGGAGCTTCACCTTGTTGAAGTAGTTGCTGGCGGCAAATCCGCAAAGCCTGAGTGTCATCGTGTCTCCTGGAAATCATTCTGCGAAGGCTTCGAGTCTGACAGAGGCGTGCGCGCCGGACAGTCCGGCAGGTGACTCCAGGGCGCAGATGGGCGCAGGATAATGCCGCCCATGCAAGCCATCTACGCACACATCGCCGTCGTCGGCATCGGCGCCATGGGCCGAGGCATCGCCCAGATCGCAGCCCAGGCCGGCAGCACCGTGGCCCTGTACGACCAGCAGCCAGCGGCCATCGCCGCGGCACAGCAAGCCATCGCCGAGCAGTGGGACAAGCAGGTCGAGAAAGGCCGCCTGGACCCTACGGCCGCGGCCGCGTACAAGGAGCGGCTGCGCGCCGCCACCAGCCTGAAAGATCTGGCGAACTGCGACCTGGTCGTCGAGGCCATCGTCGAAAAGCTCGAGGTCAAGGCCGCGCTCTTCGCCGAGCTCGAGGGCATCGTGCGCGCCGACGCCGTGCTCGCCAGTAACACCTCCTCGCTCTCGATCACGGCCATCGCCGCCAAGCTGCAGCGCCCGCAGCGCG
>DNQP01000112.1:0-14116 GCA_003500955.1 Curvibacter sp.
GCACCCCCACCAGCCTGGCCGCGCTGCCGCTGCTGACCAAGGCGCAGGTGCCTTTCATCGCCCCGTTCACCGGGGCCATGGGGCTGCGCGAGCCCTTCAACAAGCAGGTCTTCCACCTGCGCGCCTCCTACAACGACGAGACGGCGCTGATCGTGCGCCAGCTCACCAACCTGGGCCTGAAGAAGATCGCCGTCTTCCACCAGAACGATGCCTACGGCAAAGCTGGACTGGACGGCGTGACGCTGGCCCTGGAAAAGCAGGGCCTCAAACCCGTGGCCACGGCCACGGTGGAACGCAACTCGGTGGACGTTGCAGCCGCTGTGCGCACCATCAACGCCGCCATGCCCGACGCCGTGGTGCAGATCAGCGCCTACAAAGCCTGCGCTGCCTACATCCGTGCCGCACGCGCATCCGGCTATGGCGGCACGTTCTACAACGTCTCTTTTGTGGGTACGCAGGCCCTGGCCGATGAGCTGGGCAAGGACGGCGCGGGTGTTGTGGTGTCCCAGGTCATGCCCTCGCCCTACTACCCGGCACGACCGATAGCCCGCGAGTTTGCCGATGCGGTCAAGAAGGCCGGCAATGTGCAGGCCAACTTCTCCAGCATGGAGGGCTACCTGGCCGCCAAGGTCGTGACCGAGGGCCTCAAGCGTGCAGGCAACCGTATCGGCAGCCGAGACGCCCTGATCCAGGGCATCGAATCCATCGGCAACCAGAGCCTGGGCGGCTTTCAGGTCAACTTCTCGGCCAGCAACCACGTGGCGTCGAGCTTTGTCGAGCTCTCGATGCTGACCGGCGACGGTCGCGTGCGCACCTGAACCTGAAGACAGCCGGGGATATCCCCGGCTGACAGAGGGGCGAGCGAAGGGCTAGACTCCCATCCATGAAGGTCATCGATTCCATCGTCGCCCAGTCCGCCGGCATTGCGGCCCTACGGCGTGACATCCACGCCCATCCCGAACTCTGTTTTGAGGAACACCGTACCTCCGAGCTGGTGGCGCAGCAGCTCACGGCCTGGGGCATTCCCGTGCACCGCGGCCTGGGCGGGACCGGCGTGGTGGGCATCGTCAAGAACGGCAGCAGTGCCCGTGCCATCGGTCTGCGCGCCGACATGGACGCCTTGCCGCTGCAGGAGAAAAACACCTTCGCCCACACCAGCCAGCATGCCGGCAAGATGCACGCCTGCGGACACGACGGCCATACGGCCATGCTGCTGGCCGCGGCGCAGCATCTGGCGCAGCAGCGCAACTTCGACGGCACGGTCTACCTGATCTTCCAGCCGGCCGAGGAGGGCGGCGGCGGTGCCGACCGCATGATCAAGGACGGCCTGTTCGAGAAATTCCCGATGGAAGCCGTGTTCGGCATGCACAACTGGCCGGGCATGCCCGCCGGCAGCTTTGCGCTGAGCCCCGGGCCGGTCATGGCCTCGAGCAACGAATTCAAGATCACCATCCGCGGCAAGGGCGGCCATGCCGCCATGCCGCATAACGCGGTGGACCCGGTGCTCGTGGCCTGCCAGATGGTGCAGGCTTTCCAGACCATCATCAGCCGCAACATCAAGCCCATCGAGGCCGGCGTGATCTCGGTGACCATGATCCATTCAGGCGAGGCCACCAACGTCATCGCCGACAGCTGCGAGCTGCAGGGTACGGTGCGCACGTTCACGCTGGAGGTGCTGGACAAGATCGAGGCGCGCATGCGCGAGGTGGCCGAGCACACCTGTGCGGTCTTCGGCGCGCGCTGCGACTTCGAGTTCGAACGCAACTACCCGCCGACGATCAATTCCGAGCGCGAGGTCGAATTCGCGCGCCGCGTGATGGCTGGCATCGTGGGCGAGGACCGCGTGCTCAAGCAGGAGCCCACCATGGGCGCCGAGGACTTCGCCTACATGTTGCTCGCCAAGCCGGGGGCCTACGCCTTCATCGGCAACGGCGACGGGGTGCACCGCGAGATGGGGCATGGCGGCGGGCCCTGCACCCTGCACAACCCGAGCTACGACTTCAATGACGAGCTGATCCCGCTCGGCGCCACCTACTGGGTGCAACTGGCAGAAGGCTGGCTAGCGGCCGGCCGCTGACCGCGCGCGGCGGCGTCAACGGCCCAGGCCGCGATGCGCCGCGATCTGCAGCAGGCCGTCAAAGATCAGCGTGTCGCGCAGCTCGAAGGGCGTCGCCAGGCTGGGCGCCATCTTCCAGCCCGCACCACCGGCCATCA
Source organism: Curvibacter sp. (assembly GCA_003500955.1). Classification (GTDB taxonomy): domain Bacteria; phylum Pseudomonadota; class Gammaproteobacteria; order Burkholderiales; family Burkholderiaceae_C; genus Hylemonella. The sequence goes on from DNQP01000112.1 coordinate 2,215, forward strand.
CGCACCAGGGCTCAGCCCCGCAGTGGGCGCGCACATGTTGCACCATGCGCTCCATGGCGCCGGCAATCGCGTAGGTGCCGCCACTGGTGAGCGCATCGCTGGTGTTGGTGGGGAAGGGGCGGACCTCGCCGGTGGGCACGTGCAGGCCCGCCGTGCCGGACTCCAGCGCGCGCAGCATGATGCCGTGACCCGGCAGGATGTAGCCCCCGAGGAACTTGCCCTGCGCATCAATGGCCTCCACCGTGACCGCCGTACCCACCATGGAGACCACGATGGGGCGGCGCGGCCCCAGGGCCTGCATGCGGTGCCAGGCCCCGATCATGGCCACCCAACGGTCCGGCCCCAGACGCGCGGGATGGTCGTAGCCATTGCTCAGGCCGGCCTCTTCATGGCTGGCGATGACCCACTGGGGCGAGATGTCCCATTGCTCCATCTGTGCTTCCACCCGGTGTTTCACGGCGTCGCTGGCCACCACACAGCCCAGCATGCAGCGTGGCGCCGGCAGACGCGCCCAGGCGGTCTCGGCCAGGCGGTCGATGTGGTCGAGGAACTCCGCGCCCTGGGCGATGGCCCGTGCACCAGGGTGGGGTCCCTCGAACAGTGCCCATTTGAGGCGGGTGTTGCCGACGTCGATGGCCAGAAAAGACATGGTGGACGGTATCCGGTAGGTGGTGAGGCTCAGCCCTGGCGCCAGGGCAGACCGTGGAAGCGCCAGCCGCCCTTGCGACCGCGCTGCGCATGTTCATCGGGATCGCCCTCAAAGCCCTCGAGGATGTTGTAGGCCTCCAGGCCGAGCTCGGTGGCGCGCTTGGCAGCGGCAATCGAACGCACGCCGCTGCGGCAGAGCATGAGCGCCTTCTTGCCCAGCGGCACGGCAGCGCGCAGCGCGGTGTCGAAATCCGGGTTCAGCTGCATGCCGGGCCACTGCTTCCACGCCAGGCCGACCGCGTCGGGCACAAAACCGACCCACTCGCGCTCGGCGTCGGTGCGCACGTCGATGATCACGCCCACACCTTCCTGCACCCACTGCCAGGCGAGCTGGGGCGGGATGTTGCCGGCATAGCCTTCGGCCGGCCGCACGGTCTGCAGCGAGGCGCCGCCTGCGTCATGGCGCAGACCGGACTGCTGATTGGCGGGCACGGCTTCGTCGATGCGGCGGGGTCTGGGGAGCTGGAGTTCCTGCATGAGGGTGGTGAATTCTTCGAGTTTGCCAGCCAGGCGGGCATTGCCGCGCTTTTCGGCGCCGATGCTGCTGTTCTCGCGGCCCTGGTAGTCGTGGCCAGGCCAGACCAGCGTGTCCTCGGGCAGCGTGAACAGCTTTTCCGTGATGCTGCGGTACAGCGCCGCCGCATCACCGGACTGGAAATCTGTGCGGCCGCAGCCATTGATGAGCAGGGTGTCGCCCGTGAAGACATGGCGCAGGCCGCCGCTTTCCCAGAGATAGCACATGCTGCCCGCGGTGTGGCCCGGTGTGTGCAGGGCCCGGATGCGTTCGCGACCGAAATGCAGTTCGGCGCCGTCGCGCAGCTGCAGGGCCGCAGTGCGGATGCCGCAGCCTTCCGGGGCAGCCGTACGCGCACCGGTGTGTTCGACCAGCAGGCCGGCGCTGGTCACATGGTCGGCATGGGCATGGGTTTCGACGGCGAGCACCAGGCGCAGGCCATACACACGCAGCACGCCCAGGTCGCGTTCCAGCTGCTCGTCCACCGGGTCGATGATCAACGCCTCACGCGTACCGGCATCGAAGAGCAGATAGGTGTAAGTGCTGGAGGCCGGGTCGAAGAGCTGGATCGGGTTCATGGCGAAAGCGCAGGGGCGCAGAACCCTCAAGGATACGCAAAAAAGGGACCGCGTCGCGAAAACGCGGTCCCCCGATGCCGGGCAGGCCCGGTCAGACGATGCGTACGCTGAGGTTGGGCAGCCCGTCGATGTGCATCTCGATGACGTCCCCCTTGACCACCGGCCCGACGTTCTCGGGTGTGCCCGAGTAGATGATGTCGCCGGGGAAGAGCTCGTTCGCGTGCGAAAGCTGGCTGATCTGCTCCGCCACGCTCCAGATCATCTGCTTGAGGTCGGCATTCTGCTTGGTCTGTCCGTTGACCTTGAGCCAGATATTGCCTTGCGTGAAATGCCCGGTCTGCGCGAGGCGATGCACAGCACCGATGACGGCCGAACGGTCAAAGCTTTTGCCGATTTCCCACGGCTTCTTCTGGTCGCCCATGGCACGCTGCAGGTCGCGCCGTGTCATGTCCAGTCCCAGGGTGTAGCCGTAGACCAGGTCCAAGGCCTTCTCCACCGGAATGTTCTTGCCGCCCTTGCCCAGGCAGGCCACGAGTTCGGCCTCGTAGTGGTAGTTCTTGGTCAGCGTCGGATAAGGGTGGTCGGCCACGGTCCCCGCGGCCACGTACTGGATGGCGTCGGTGGGTTTCTGGAAGAAGAACGGGGGCTCACGGTCCGGGTTGGAGCCCATTTCGATGGCGTGGGCACGGTAGTTGCGCCCGATGCAGTAGATGCGGCGTACGGGGAACATCTCGTCGCTGCCGACGATGGGGATGTAGGTGTCGCCCACGTCGAAGGGCGTCTTGGGCTTGTTCTGCGCCACGCCGGGCAGCGCGCAACCCGCGAGCGCGCCGGTGGTCACCAGGGCGGTGTTCTGGAAAAAATGACGACGGTCCATGTGATGTCTCCTTCTGTGTTTTGTGATGTGCAACGGCACACGGCGATTTCTAGCACGAGCTTGTAGGGCTATTCGTCATTGGTCCGTATTGGACGAGGTAAAGCAGCAGGGTGAAAACTGTTTCGAGGCCTGTGAGTGAAAAACTGGTGAAAACCCCTAGGAATGCGTATGCCCGCTCAGGCGCAGAATGCGTGCCCGATGGCAGAAAAAACACGCGTCTGCCACGCTGTCTTGTTCACAACCGGAGATCACCGTGACCGATAACAAATCCCCGAACCGCCGCAGCCTGCTCAAGGGCGTTGCCGTTGCCGCTGGCGCCGTGTCCGCCCCGATGCTGGCCACCGCCCAGACCGCCACCACCATGCGTCTGCAGAGCACCTGGCCCTCCAAGGACATCTTCCACGAGTACGCCCAGGACTTCGCCAGCAAGGTGAACAAGATGGCCGAGGGCAAGCTCAAGATCGAAGTGCTGCCCGCGGGCTCCGTGGTGCCGGCCTTCCAGCTGCTTGAAGCCGTGAACAAGGGTACGCTCGACGCCGGTCACGGCGTGGTGGCCTACCACTACGGCAAGAACTCGGCCCTGGCCCTGTGGGGTTCCGGTCCGTCCTTCGGCATGGACCCCAACATGCTGCTGGCCTGGCACTACTACGGCGGCGGCAAGGCCCTGCTGGAGGAGATCTACAAGTCCATCAACATGGATGTCGTGTCCTATCTCTACGGCCCCATGCCCACCCAGCCCTTCGGCTGGTTCAAGAAGCCGATCACCAAGGCCGCTGACGTCAAGGGCACCAAGTTCCGTACCGTGGGCCTGGCGGTCGACATGTACACCGACATGGGTGCAGCCGTGAACCCGCTGCCCGGCGGCGAGATCGTGCCCGCCCTGGACCGCGGCCTGATCGACGGCGCCGAGTTCAACAACGCTTCGTCCGACCGCCTGCTGGGCTTCCCCGATGTGGTGAAGAACTGCATGCTGCAGTCCTTCCACCAGTCCGGCGAGCAGTTCGAGATCCTGTTCAACAAGAGCAAGGTCAACGCACTGCCGGCCGAGCTCAAGGCCGTGATCGACTACGCCGTGCAGGCTGCCAGCGCCGACATGAGCTGGAAGGCCATCGAGCGCAACTCGGCCGACTACATCGAGCTCAAGAAGCAGGGCGTCAAGTTCTACAAGACCCCGAACTCCGTGCTCCAGGCCCAGCTGGCCTCCTGGGACAAGATCATGGCCAAGAAGGGCGCCGAGAACCCGCTGTTCAAGAAGGTGATCGATTCCCAGCGTGCCTATGCCGAGCGCACCACCGCCTGGTGGAACGACTACACGGTGGACTTCAAGATGGCCGCCAACCACTACTTCGCCAAGAAGCAGCCGGCCACGAAGAGCTGATGGCCTGAACGGATAAAATCCGTTCTGCCTGGGAGGGCGCTGTGGTGCAAGCCACGGCGCCCTCTCCTTATTCAGCCCACCTGACTTTTAACTGACTGCTAGGACCCCCATGCAGAACTTCCTGCTCAACGTCGATCGCCTGTCCACCTGGATAGGCAAGATCTTCGCCTGGACCGCCCTCATCCTCACCTTCATGATCAGCTGGGAAGTGTTCTCGCGCTACGTGCTGAACAAACCCCATGCCTGGATGCTGGACTTCCAGATCATGATGTACGGCACGCTGTTCATGACGGCTGGTGCCTACACGCTGGCCAAGAACGGCCATGTGCGTGGCGACGTGCTTTACGGCTTTTTCAAGCCGCGCACCCAGGCCACCATCGACCTCATCCTCTATTTCGTCTTCTTCCTGCCCGGCATCACGGCTCTGACCTGGGCTGGCTGGGTCTATTTCGGCGAGGCGCTGGCGATCCGGGAACAGACCTTCTCGGCCGAGCCCCTGCCGATCTACCCCTTCAAGTTCATCATTCCCCTCTCGGGGGGCATCCTGCTGCTGCAGGGCATCGTCGAGATCATCCGCTGCATCTACTGCATCCGTGACGGCGAGTGGCCGTCGCGTGAGGAGGACGTGGAAGAAGTGGACGTCGAGAAACTCAAGGAAATGGTGCACGTGAAAGACGAAGACATCCAGGCGCTGGACAAGTACGTCGCCAAGGAAGGCGCCCACAAATGAAAATCCGTAAAGAACTCTGGTTCGGCTTCAGCCTCATGGGGCTGATCATCCTGGCCGCGATCGCCATGCTGGTCGGTGCCGACAAGATCACCAACGGCCACATCGGCCTGCTCATGCTCTCGCTGGTCGTCGTGGCCATCATGCTGGGCTTCCCCACCGCCTTCACCCTGATGGGCATGGGCATGATCTTCACCTGGATCGCCTACGAGGAAAACACGCAGAAGACGCTGGACCTCATGGTCGCCTCGGCCTTCAAGGTCATGAGCAACGACGTGCTGATCTCGATCCCGCTCTTCGTGTTCATGGGCTATCTGGTCGAGCGCGCCAACCTGATCGAAAAGCTCTTCAAGAGCCTGCACCTGGCCCTGGTGCGCCTGCCGGGCGCGCTGGCCGTGGCCACGCTCGTGACCTGCGCGGTGTTTGCTACCGCGACCGGCATCGTCGGCGCCGTGGTCACGCTCATGGGCCTGCTGGCCTTGCCGCAGATGCTGCGCGCGGGCTATGACGTCAAGATGTCGGCGGGTGCCATCACCGCCGGAGGCTGTTTGGGCATCCTGATCCCGCCTTCGGTGATGCTGATCGTCTACGGTGCCACCGCTGGCGTGTCCGTCGTGCAGCTGTACGCCGGTGCTTTCTTCCCCGGCTTGATGCTGGCCGGCCTGTACATCGGCTACGTCATCATTCTCGCCAAGCTCAAGCCTTCGATGGCGCCCCCGCTGCCGGAGGCCGAGCGCTATGTGCCTCTGCCGCCCCTGCTGGAAAAGGTGGCGCCCTCGCACGGCGCGCGCGCCCTGCCCACGCTGCTCAAGGCACTCAAGGGCCAGCGCAACGCCGAAGTGCCAACCGGCTACCTGCTCAAGCAGCTCGGCGTCGTGCTCCTGCCCCTGATCCTCTTCGTCTTCGTGGCGCTGGCCAGCTACGCCAGCGTGACCTCGGTGCCGCCGGTCGATGAAATCCCGGCCATGGAGGTCGAGACCACGACCGACAGCGGTCTGGCCGAACCCCCTGGCGGTGAAGAGGAAGAAACCAGTGCCTCCGGTCTGCAGGAGCCCCCGGGCGCGGAACAGGAGAAGGCCGAGGAAGCCAGTGCCTCCAACGTGGCTGAGCCGACCGCCGCCGTCGCGGCGGCGGCCGACGCGCCGACCAGCAAGCCCGCGCCGCTGAGCTTCTGGATCGGTCTCGCGGTGGGCGCCCTGGCCCTGGTCGTGTACTACGCCCTCCTGAGCTTCACCCGGCTGGAAGTCTTCAAGATGCTGCTGACCAGCTTCTTCCCCTTGCTGGTGCTGATCCTGGCGGTGCTGGGCTCCATCGTGATGGGTCTGGCGACGCCCACCGAGGCCGCTGCCGTGGGCGCACTGGGTGGCTTCCTGCTGGCCGCGGCCTACAAGCAGCTGACCCTGACTGTGGTGAAGGAAAGCGTGTTCCTCACCGCCAAGACCTCGGCCATGGTGTGCTGGCTCTTCGTCGGCTCGGCCATCTTCTCGGCGGCTTTCGCCCTGCTGGGTGGCCAGGAGCTGGTGGAGAACTGGGTCATGTCGATGAACCTGACCAAGACCCAGTTCCTGGTGCTGAGCCAGGTCATCATCTTCATCCTGGGCTGGCCGCTGGAGTGGACCGAGATCATCGTGATCTTCATGCCCATCTTCATCCCGCTGCTGGACAACTTTGGCGTCGATCCGCTGTTCTTCGGCCTGCTCGTCGCGCTGAACCTGCAGACGGCCTTCCTGTCGCCGCCGGTGGCCATGGCCGCCTTCTACCTCAAGGGGGTGAGCCCGCCGCACGTGACGCTGAACCAGATCTTCGCCGGCATGCTGCCTTTCATGGGCATCCAGGTGCTGGCCATCATCCTGCTGTACAACTTCCCCGGCATCGGCATGTGGCTGCCCGAGGTCCTGTACAAGTAATCAGCCATCTGCTTGCGGGCAGGGAAAACAAGGGGCGCGCAAGCGCCCCTTTTTCTTGGTCGAAACGGGCGAAAGGGCTAAGATTGACGTTTACGTAAACGTCAATCGAGCCCGCGCATGACCCAGCTCTCCGCCGACTACCAGGCCCTGGCCAACTACCGTCCCAAGCACAAGGTGCGTTTCGTCACGGCCGCCAGTCTTTTCGACGGGCACGACGCGGCCATCAACATCATGCGCCGCATCCTGCAGGGCATGGGCGCCGAGGTCATCCACCTCGGGCACAACCGCAGCGTGGACGAGGTCGTCACCGCGGCGCTGCAGGAAGACGTGCAGGGCATCGCCATCAGCTCCTACCAGGGCGGGCATGTCGAGTACTTCAAGTACATGGTCGATCTGCTGCGTCAGCGTGGCGGGCAGCACATCCAGGTCTTCGGCGGCGGCGGCGGCGTCATCGTGCCGGCCGAGATCCGTGAGCTGCAGGACTACGGCGTCACGCGCATCTACAGCCCCGAGGACGGGCAGCGCATGGGCCTGCAGGGCATGATCGGCGAGATGGTCATGCGCTGTGACCGGGACCTGAGCGCGCACGCGCCACGGGAGCTCTCGGCCCTGGCCGGCCATGGCGAACTGGCCTGGCGGGCGCTGGCGCAGCTCATCACCGCGGTGGAGAACGGCGCCTTGGGCGCCGATCGCCTGGCGGCCTTGCGGGCCCAGGCCGCGGCCTGCAAGGTGCCCGTGCTGGGCATCACGGGCACGGGCGGCGCCGGCAAGTCCAGCCTGACCGATGAACTCATCCGCCGTCTGCGCCTGGACCAGGATGACGCGCTGCGCGTGGCCGTGATCAGCATCGATCCCTCGCGCCGCAAGAGTGGCGGCGCGCTGCTCGGCGACCGCATCCGCATGAATGCCATTTCGCCCTGGCGCCAGGGCTCGCGCGTCTACATGCGCTCGCTGGCCACACGCGAAGCCGGCAGCGAGATCAGTGCCGCGCTGCCCGATGTGGTGGCCGCCTGCAAATGCGCGGGCTTCGATCTGGTCATCGTCGAGACCTCGGGCATCGGCCAGGGCGATGCGGCCATCGTGCCGCATGTGGATGTGCCGCTCTACGTGATGACGCCCGAGTTCGGCGCCGCCAGCCAGCTCGAGAAGATCGACATGCTCGACTTTGCCGAGTTCGTGGCGATCAACAAGTTCGACCGCAAGGGCGCGGCCGATGCACTGCGCGACGTGGCCAAGCAGGTGCAGCGCAACCGCGCAGCCTTCAACGTGTCGCCCGAGACCATGCCGGTCTTCGGCACCATGGCGGCGCGCTTCAACGACGACGGCGTGACCGCGCTCTACCAGGCGCTCAAGGCCCGCCTGCAGGCCCTGGGCCTGAAGCTCATAGACGGGCGCTTGCCCCGGGTCGACGTGCGCCACAGCAGCAACCAGACGCCCATCGTGCCCGCCCAGCGCACGCGCTACCTGGCCGAGATCAGCGACACCGTGCGCGGCTACAAGCGGCGTGCGCGCGCGCAGGCCCGGCTGGCGCGCGAGATCCAGCAGCTGCGCGAGGCCGCGCGCATGCTCAGCGTGGACAAGCCGGACCGCCCCAAGGCTGCCGAGGCCGCGATCGACCTGGCCCAGTCACGCGAGCTGCAGATGGACGCCGACGCCCGCAAGCTGCTGGCCCAGTGGCCGCAGATGCAACAGGCCTATGCCGGCGACGAGTACGTGGTGAAGATCCGCGACAAGGAGATCCGCACCGCGCTCACCGTCAAGAGCCTGTCCGGCACCACCATCCGCAAGGTGGCGCTGCCCAGGTACGAGGACCACGGCGAGATCCTCCAGTGGCTGATGCTGGACAACGTGCCCGGCAGCTATCCCTACACCGCCGGCACCTTCGCCTTCAAGCGCGAGAACGAGGACCCCACACGCATGTTCGCGGGTGAGGGCGATCCCTTCCGCACCAACAAGCGCTTCAAGCTGCTGTCCGAAGGCATGCCGGCCAAGCGCCTGTCCACGGCCTTCGACTCCGTCACGCTCTACGGCAACGACCCCGATCCGCGGCCCGACATCTACGGCAAGGTCGGCAACTCGGGCGTGAGCATCGCCACGCTGGACGACATGAAGGTGCTCTACAGCGGCTTCGACCTCTGCAACCCGGCCACCTCGGTCAGCATGACCATCAACGGCCCGGCGCCTACCATCCTGGCCATGTTCATGAACACGGCCATCGCCCAGAACCTGGAGAAGTTCAAGGCCGACAACGGCCGCGAGCCGACGGACACCGAGGCCGCCAAGATCCGCGCCTGGGTGCTGGAGAACGTGCGCGGCACCGTGCAGGCCGACATCCTCAAGGAAGACCAGGGCCAGAACACCTGCATCTTCTCCACCGAGTTCTCGCTCAAGGTCATGGGTGACATCGCCGAGTACTTCGTGCACAACCAGGTGCGCAACTTCTACTCGGTCTCCATCTCGGGCTACCACATCGCCGAAGCCGGGGCCAATCCCATCAGCCAGCTGGCCTTCACGCTGTCCAACGGCTTCACGCTGGTCGAGGCCTATCTGGCGCGCGGCATGCACATCGACGACTTCGCGCCCAACCTGAGCTTCTTCTTCAGCAACGGCATGGACCCGGAATACACCGTGATGGGCCGCGTGGCCCGCCGCATCTGGGCCGTGGCCATGAAGGAGAAGTACGGTGCCAACGAACGGTCGCAGAAGTTGAAATACCACATCCAGACCAGCGGTCGCAGCCTGCACGCGCAGGAGATCCAGTTCAACGACATCCGCACCACGTTGCAGGCGCTCATCGCCATCTACGACAACTGCAACAGCCTGCACACCAACGCTTTCGACGAGGCCATCACCACACCCACCGAAGATTCGGTGCGCCGCGCCATGGCCATCCAGCTCATCATCAACCGTGAGTGGGGGCTGGCCAAGAACGAGAACCCCAACCAGGGCGCCTTCATCATCGAAGAGCTCACCGAGCTGGTGGAAGAGGCCGTGCTGGCCGAGTTCGAGCGCATCGCCGAACGCGGCGGCGTGCTCGGCGCCATGGAGACCGGCTACCAGCGCGGCAAGATCCAGGACGAGAGCATGCACTACGAGATGCTCAAGCACACCGGCGAGCTGCCCATCATCGGCGTCAACACCTTCCGCAATCCGCATGGGGACGTGATCCCCGAGAAGCTCGAGCTCGCGCGTTCCACCGAAGAGGAAAAGCAGAGCCAGCTGCAGCGCCTGCGCGACTTCCATGCGCGCCATGCCGACCAGGCACCGGCCATGCTCAAGCGCTTGCAGCAGGCCGTGATCGAGAACCGCAACGTCTTCGAGGTGCTGATGGACGCCGTGCAGGTCTGCTCCCTGGGGCAGATCACCACGGCGCTGTTCGAGGTCGGCGGGCAGTACCGCCGCAATATGTAGCCCGGCGTGCTCAGGACGCCGCGGCCAGCGGCAGATTGAGCAGCAGATTTTGCGGCTTGAGCCGCAGCAGGCCTTGCGGATTCATGGCCAGGCCCAGGTACACCGGCTTGCCCACCATGTCCGGCTGCACCAGGGCCGTGTCGGCAAACGTCAGGCGGAACAGGCTGATCAGGCGCTGCATGCGCGCCGCGTCCACCTCAGCGCCCTCGTAGAGATCGTTGAGGATGGCCGTGGCCTCGCTGTCCAGCCCGATGTGCCAGCGCCAGGCCGCGTCGTCCACGCGCGCCAGCGGCTCGATCTTCACGTCCACCGCCAGGAAGTGCCGCACCCAGAGTTCCAGCACATGGGCCAGCGCCTTGAGGCCGCTGCGCGCGCGCGTCATGCGCAGGGTCAGGCCGTGGCTCAGGTCCTGCGTGACTTCATGCGTCAGGTCCAGCAGGCTGCGGTGGTTTTCGCTGCGTTCCAGGTAAGACGCCGGCTTGCTGGCGTCGAGCACGGCCAGTTCGGCGGTGCGCAGCGCGGTCTTGTTCTCCAACAAGAGGCGGCCCAGCGCGCCCAGGCCGGCGTCCTGGCTGTGCTGGTCCACCACGGCCTGGTCGCCGGCCAGCACCTGCCCGTCCTGCACGGCGATGCGTTGCGGGCGGAAGAAGAGCTCGGCCGCGCGCAGCGCCAGCATGTCTTCGGTGTCGCGCAGCAGATGGCGCAGCACCGCCTGCACCACGAGGTCGATGAAGAGCGGGGGGATGGTGATGCGCCCGCTGCGCATGAGCTGCAGGTACCAGGCCTCCAGCGTGCCGGCCTGGCGCAGCGCGTCGCGCCAGTTCAGGAAGTGGGTGTAGTTCTCGCGTGCATCGGCGTCGCGGATGCGCGCGAGCGTCGCGGCGTCGACGGCATGCAGGGGATCGTCGTGCAGGGCCCGGTGCAGACGACGTTCTGCCGGGCAGGATTCGGGCACGAGCGCCAGCTCGGGGCGCGCCAGGACCAGACGCAGGTAATCGGGCGTGAGCGCCAGCCGGCCCTCGGCCGTGGGCTGCAGGCGTTCGTAGCCGCAGGAGGGCCAGAAGTTCATGCGTCCGATGCTAACAGCGTCGGCGCACTGCGGTCTCTCAGTGGCTCGACAGCTCGCCCGGCAGGGTCTCTTCCTCGTCCCCGGCATCGGTGGCCGGATCGACCGCGTAGGGGATCAGCGGCTTGTCCAGCGGGCGCAGCTGATGGCGGCGCAGCGAGCGCAGCGAGGTGGAGCGCTCCATGGCCTGGAGCACGGTCTCGGGCTCCATCATCAGGCTGAAAGGGTTGAGCGAAATAGGGTTGGTTCTCACAGGTTTTCCTTGCATCACACCAGCATGCGATGTGGTGAAATCACTGTAGGCCCCGTGTCGGCCAACTTGAATCGGCATCCGCCGGTTTCTCGTGTCAGAAAAAACCTGACACACCGTCCCGTCCCCGGGTTTGCCCCAGGGTTCGCGGGCCTGGCGTCGTGCTGCGGCCGGCGCAAAATCGGCAGAACATCACACTGCCGGAAGGACTGCCATGCCCAACACCCTCTCCACCCTGGACCGCCGTACCCTGCTGTTGGCCGGTCTGGCCACCGGTCTGTCGGCCTGGGCCAACACCTGGCCGTCCAAGCCCCTGCGCCTGATCGTGCCCTTCGCCCCCGGCGGCAGCTCCGAGATCGTGGCACGCGCCATCGCGGGCGAGATGGCCACGACCATCGGGCAGAACGTCTATGTGGAAAACAAGCCGGGCGCCGCCGGCAACATCGGCCTCGACGCCGTGGCCAAGGCCGCGCCCGACGGCTACAC
>DNQP01000112.1:14374-14667 GCA_003500955.1 Curvibacter sp.
AAGCCGGGCGCCGCCGGCAACATCGCCATGCAGGAGGTGGCGAATGCGAAGGACGAACACACCCTCATCCTCGGCCACATCGGCACGTTGGCGGTCAACCCCTTCATCTTTCCCAAGCTGCCCTACGACCCGATCAAGGACTTCACCCCCATCACCCTGATCTCCAAGGTGCCCAGCCTGTACGTGGTGCACCCGGACCTGCCGGTCAAGAACCTCAAGGAATTCGTCGCCTACGTCAAGGCGCGGCCCGGCCAGCTCAACTATGGCTCGGCGGGTAACGGCAGCGCCGGCCT
>DNQP01000269.1 GCA_003500955.1 Curvibacter sp.
AGACGATGGGGTCGAAGCGCTCGTCCATCATGCTGCGGCTGGCGAGCTCGTCGATCACACCCGGGTGTAGCAGCAGGTAGCGTGCCGGCCAGCGCGCCGCGCCCAGCAGGCGCAGCAGCCGCTCGTGCACGGCGGGACGCTCCAGCAGCATGGCCAGATAGCTTTCACGGCGCAGCAGTGGCTCGATCCAGTCGATTAGGCGGCTCGCGGCCTCCTCGCTGGCGCGGCCCTCGCGCAGCCACTCGGCGGTCCGCATGACCAGGCGGATCAGGCGTGTGCGCGACTCTTCACGCAGGGCCAGCACGCGCGGATGCGTGCGCCAGGCCTCGACGCGCTCCCGGAACTGCGGCGGCAGCTGTGTCAGCACGCCGTCAAAGTCCGGCGTTGCCACCGCGCCGTTCTTGCCGTTGCTGCAGCCCTTGCACTCCTTCTGGCCCGCCCCGCCGAGCAGGATGTCGAACTCCTGCGCGACGATCTCGCGGTGCGCGTCGAGCTGGGCCAGGAAGCGGCAGATGTCGGGGTAACCCAGGCTGCGGGCGATCCAGTCCAGGTCCTCGTCGCGCGTGGGCAGCACATGGGTCTGCTGATCGTCCAGGTACTGGATGCGGTGCTCGACCCGGCGCAGGAATTCGTAGGCCTGGGCCAGGGCCGCGGCCGTCGCCTCGGGCATCAGCCCGGCCTTGACCAGGCGGGTCAGCGCGTCGAGCGTGGGCCGGGTGCGCAGCTCGGGGAACTGGCCGCCACGCACCACCTGCAGCAGCTGGACGGTGAATTCGATTTCCCGGATACCGCCGCGCGAGAGCTTGACGTCGTTGCTGCGCTCGGGATGGCCGGCGCTGCGCTTGGCGGCGTGATCGCGGATCTGGCGGTGCAGCACCCGCAGCGAGTCGAAGACGTTGTAGTCCAGGTAGCGGCGGAACACGAAAGGCACAACCAGGCTGCGCAAGGCCATGACCGAGCCGTCCTGCAGCTGCGCGCGCGGCGCCACGATGCGGCTCTTGAGCCAGGCGAAACGTTCCCACTCGCGGCCCTGCACGTGGAAGTACTCCTCCAGCGCGCCCAGCGAGACGGCGGGCGGGCCGGAATTGCCATTGGGTCGCAAGGCCAGGTCGACGCGGAAGACAAAGCCGTGCTCGGTGGTGTCGCCGAGCAGGTTGTAGATGGCGCGCACCGCCTTGGCGAAATACTCGTGGTTGGAAACGCGGTTGCGGCCCTCGGCATTGCCGGCGGTCTCGCCGTCCTGGTCGTAGACGTAGATCAGGTCGATGTCGCTGGAGACGTTGAGCTCGCGTGCGCCCAGCTTGCCCATGCCCACCACCCAGAACAGCGCGCGCTGCCCGTCCGCGATCTGCGGCCGGCCGTGGCTGTCGTCGAGGCCGCGCATGACTTCGGTGCAGGCCGTGTCCAGTGCGAACTCGGCCAGCTCGGTCATGCTCGCAGTGATGTCCTGCAGGGGCGCTTCCTGTTCGATGTCGAGCACCACCAGGCGCTCCATCACCAGCTGGCGCAGCACGCGCAGCGCCGCGCCGCAGTCCAGCCCCGTGCCGCGCAGGTGGTCGTAAAGCTGCTGCAAGGCCCGGGCGTCCGGGCGCCCGGATGCGAGTCGGGGCAACAGGTCGGCGTGGCGGCGGCGCACGCGTTGCACGAAACGGGAGTGGTCGGCACGGGTGGCGTTGTTCGCCGGTGCGCCGGCCGGACCCTGCAGCGGGCCCGACACATCGTTGCGGGTCATAATTCCTGTCGCGTAATCGATCTGCCAAATGACTGCCCAGCCGCTCCGCCCGTCCCTGCCCCTCAGAGCGCTGACGCTCACGACGCGCGCGCTGCTGTGGCTGATCGTGCTGGCCTGGCTGGTCTTCGGCGCCGCCTGGGCGACGCTGCACCTGGCCATTGTGCCCCGAATCGGTGAGCTGCGCCCGCTGCTGGAAACCCGGGCCAGCGCGCTGCTGGGCCTGCCGCTGCGCATCGGTGCCATCGTGGCGCACGACGATGGCCTGTTGCCTAGCTTCGAGCTCCAGGAGGTGCTGCTGTTCGATCGCCAGGGCGAGCCCGCCTTGTACCTGCCGCGCGTCCAGGCCACGGTGTCGCCGCGCTCGCTCTGGAACCTCGGTTTCGAACAGCTGGCCATCGATCGTCCCGAGCTGGACGTGAGGCGCAGCGCGGAAGGCCGCCTCTATGTGGCCGGTATCGAGATCGATCCCAGCAAAACGGGCGATGGCCGGATGGCCAACTGGGTCTTTAGCCAGACCGAGTGGCTCATCACCGACGGACGTGTGCACTGGCACGATGAACTGCGTAACGCGCCGCCCGTGGCGTTGCAGCAGCTGGATCTGCGACTGCACAACGTCAGCCATCTGCATGAACTGCGTCTCGACGCGACCCCACCGGCCGAGCTGGGCGACCGGCTGAGCCTGCGCGGCAGCTTCCGCGAACCCCTGTTCTTTGCCGATGCCGGCGACTGGCAGCGCTGGCAGGGCCAGCTCTACGCCGTGTTCGAGCGGGTCGACATCTCCGAACTGCGGCGGCATGTGCCCCTGCCTCCGGAGCTGCAGCTGGAAACGGCGGGCGGCAGCGGCGCGCTGCGGGCCTGGGTCGACGTGGACCAGGGGCGTGTCAGTGCTG
>DNQP01000156.1:0-4979 GCA_003500955.1 Curvibacter sp.
GTGCACTACCCCGAGCTGCACCTCTGCACCGACAACGGCGCCATGATCGCCATGGCCGCCGCCATGCGCCTGCAGGCCGGCCAGCAGGAGGCCACGCGCGCCTACACCTTCGAGGTCAAGCCGCGCTGGCCGCTGGATGCGATCAGTCAGTCTGTCTGACGCCACTGTCTGCGCCATCGTTGAGTAAGTAACGTGAACCAGTCCAAGTCAGCCCTGACCGAGGATGAAAAAGCCAGGCTGTTTGCTGCAATCGGGCACATCGTTGTACGGTTTCAGCAGATAGAACTATGGGTTGCCGAGATATTGGCTGACATGCTTGGACTCGATCCGCTCGACGATCGGTATTCTGTGATGGCAGCAATGAGTTTTCGGCAGAAGGTAGACCTTCTAGTTACTTTGTTTCCAAAGAAGGCAAAGAATCACATGGAGGCTGATATCGAACTCGCTCGACGAGCGCTATACGTCGCAGAAAAATTTAGGAACCGTGTGGTTCACTCTGTGTGGTCCATTTCCGAGGAGCAGAGCTCTTGGATCAGAGAAAAAGGAAATCTGCGGAGCAAGGCGGGTTTTGCTAAGCAAAGCGTCTCCGTTGATATAGACCTGCTCGAAAGTTCTGCTGAATCGCTTCGCGTTATCGCAGAGTGGTACCTCATCCCCGCGCACAAGCTAGAGGCGGCCATGACTCAGTTAAAGAAATGCGAAAACCTTACCTAACAGTCTTCTTGCTATTGCGTCACTAAAGGCTCTTCGAGGCGATGTTCTTGGCGTAAAGAACCGTTGACGTCTCGCATTGGAGTGATGGAAAAAGGCCGCGAACTTCACGGCCTTTTTGTTTCATCGCTGAAGCGTGATCAGTTGATCGCCAGCTTCACCGCCTTGCTCTCCGGCAGCACCTTGGCCAGCTTGAGCGTGAGCACGCCGTTTTCCAGCTTGGCTTCGCTCTTGCTCACGTCGATGTCCTGCGGCAGCTCGTAGGCGGCCTTGTACTGGCGCTTGGCTTCGGGCAGGGTCTCGATGCGGATCACATTGCCTTCGATGCCGATGGACAACTGCTCGCGGCTGACGCCAGGCACGTCGAAGGTGAACTCGTAGGCCGGGCTTTCGGTGGCCGCAGTCTCGACCGGGGTGGTGTCACCGAAGAAGCGGTCGAAGGCGCGCAGCGAGGGCACGAGGGCGGAACGGCGGATAACGGGGACAAACAGCATGGTCTTACTCCTGGAAGGTTGATCTCGGGCCTGGGAGCGCTTGCTTCGTTGGCCGTGGGGGATAGCTGGGCGCAGGGTGAAAACTTTTCAAGGGTGGGGAGGGCAGCGAAATTTTTGCGGTCCAGGTCTTGAAAAGCCCTGGGGCCGGCGTTATCTCCCGCGGCCCTGCGTGCGGGACGGAGGGCGGCACAATGAAGGCTCCAGAACCGATTGCTGATCCATGCGCCAAGTCATCCTCGACCTCGAAGAATCCAAGATCCGTGAAGTGGCCAATGCCGGCCTGGGGCGCAGCGATGTGCTGGCTTTCTGGTTCGGCGAAGGCGACGAGGCCACGCCGGATTTCATCCGCCAGGCCGCCATCGCCTCCCTGCAGCAGGGCGAGACCTTCTACAGCCACAACCTGGGCCTGCCCGAGCTGCGCGCGGCCCTGGCCCTGCACCTCACGCGCCTGCATGGCACGGTGGCACCCGACCGTCTGGCCATCACCTCCGGTGGCGTCAACGCGCTGATGATCGCCATGCAGGCGCTGCTGGAGGCGGGCGACGAGGTGGCCATCGTCACCCCGGTCTGGCCCAACCTCACGGCGCAGCCGCGCATCCTGGGCGCGCGGCTCAGGCCTGTGCCGCTCAAGCCGGTGGCCGGGGCCTGGACGCTGGACCTGGAGGCCCTGCTGGCGGCCGTGACGCCGGCCACCAAGCTGCTGGTGCTCAACGCGCCCAGCAACCCGACGGGCTGGACGCTGACGCGGGCCGAGCAGGAGCGCATCCTCGAGCACTGCCGCCAGACCGGGACCTGGATCCTGGCCGACGAGGTCTACTCGCAGCTGTACTACGAGAGCGACACGCCGAACGGTTGTGCCCCAAGCTTCCTGAACATCGCTTCCTCCGAGGACCGGCTCATGGTGGTGGGCAGCTTCTCCAAGGCCTTTCTCATGACGGGCTGGCGCCTGGGCTGGCTGGTGCTGCCGCCGGCCAGCACGCACGACGTGGGCAAGCTGATCGAGTTCAACACCTCCTGCGCCAGCGTCTTCACGCAGCGCGCGGCCGTGGCGGCGCTGCAGCGGGCGGATGAGATCACGCCGCGTGTGGTGGCCCACCTCAAGACCTGCCGCGACACCCTGCTGCCCCTGCTGCAGGCCGTGCCGGGGGTGGAGCTGGCCCGGCCGGCGGCCGGCATGTACGCCTTTTTCCGGCTGGCCGGCTACCCGGATGCGGTGGACACGGCCAAGCGCCTGGTGCGCGAGGCCGGTCTGGGCCTGGCGCCGGGCGAGGCCTTTGCGCCGGAATCGGCGGGTTGGCTGCGTTGGTGTTTTGCGTCCCGGGACCCGCAGCGCCTGGCGCAGGGCGTGGAGCGGCTGCGGGCTTGGCTGGGGCGTGCGAAGTAAGTAGCTGCTCGCAGATACGGGAATGGGCTATAATTCGCGGGTTTTGCGGCCTGCAAGGGTCTGCAAAGCGCACGCCGGCAGCAGTTCCAGCCACCGGCGCAAGTTGTCAACCCTGGGACGGCCCGATCTCATCATCTGATGAGCCACCGACAGGCGTCCCGCACCACAGGAAGAATGAAATGATCGCCTCCAGCGTCAAGGCCGAAGTCATCAAGGCCAATGCCCGCGCCGCCGCCGACACCGGCAGCCCCGAAGTCCAGGTCGCCCTGCTGACCGCCCGTATCAACGAGCTGACCCCCCACTTCAAGACCCACGCCAAGGACCACCACGGTCGCCGCGGCCTGCTGCGCATGGTGAGCCGTCGCCGCAAGTTGCTGGACTACCTGAAGGCCAAGGACGCCGACCGCTACACCGCGCTGATCACCAAGCTGGGTCTGCGCAAGTAAACGCCGCAAGGCAATGAGCAACAAGCGCCTGAGTTAGCACGACTGGCTCAGGCGCTTTGCACTTCGGAGCAGGCAGGAACAGAGCGAAGCTGTGTCATTCCAGAGGAAATCGGGCCGATCTCCTCGATGTTCTCTGGAATGGCATCGTGTTCTGTGATGCGGGCTCCGGGCCGTAAGGGGAGGCGGCACTGTCCTCCCCGACAACGAACAGGAGAACGCACATGAGCATGTTCAACAAGATCACCAAGACCTTCCAGTGGGGCCAGCACACGGTCACCATGGAAACCGGCGAAATCGCGCGCCAATCCAGCGGCGCCGTGATGCTGGACATCGACGGCACCGTGGTGCTGGCCACCGTGGTCGCCAAGACCGACGCCAAGGCGGGCCAGGACTTCTTCCCCCTGACCGTCGATTACATCGAGAAGACCTATGCCGCCGGCAAGATCCCGGGCAGCTTCTTCAAGCGTGAAGGCCGTCCCAGCGAGCTGGAGACCCTGACCAGCCGCCTGATCGACCGTCCGATCCGCCCGCTGTTCCCCGAGGGCTTCTTCAACGAAGTGCAGGTGGTGATCCACACCCTGTCGCTGAACCCTGAAGTCGACGCCGACATCGCCGCCATGATCGCCACCTCGGCGGCCCTGTCGGTCTCCGGCATCCCCTTCAACGGCCCCATCGGCGCCGCGCGCGTGGGCTACATCAACGGCGAATATGTCCTGAACCCGGGCCAGACCCAGCGCAAGGACAGCCAGATGGACCTGGTGGTCGCCGGTACCGAAGCCGCTGTGCTGATGGTGGAATCCGAAGCCCAGCAGCTGTCCGAAGAGATCATGCTCGGCGCCGTGGTGTTTGGCCACGAGCAGGGCAAGATCGCCATCAACGCCATCCATGAGCTGGTGCGCGAGGCCGGCAAGCCGGTCTGGGACTGGAAGGCCCCGGCCAAGGACCAGGCCCTGATCGCCAAGATCGACAGCCTGGCCAAGGCCAAGCTCGAAGCCGCCTACCAGATCCGCAACAAGCAGGCCCGTACGCAAGCCTGTCGCGCCGCCTACGCCGACGTTTTCGCCGGCCTGAAGGCCGAAGGCGTGGAATTCGACAGCGTGGCCATCGAAGGCCTGCTGTTCGAGATCGAAGCCAAGATCGTGCGTGGCCAGATCCTGGCCGGCGAGCCGCGCATCGACGGCCGCGACACGCGCACCGTGCGCCCGATCGAGATCCGCAACGGCGTGCTGCCCCGCACCCACGGCTCCTCGCTGTTCACGCGCGGCGAGACGCAGGCCCTGGTGATCACCACCCTGGGCACCGAGCGCGACGCGCAGCGCATCGACGCGCTGGCCGGCGAGTTCGAAGACCGCTTCATGCTGCACTACAACATGCCCCCCTTCGCCACGGGCGAGACGGGTCGCGTGGGCAGCCCCAAGCGCCGCGAGATCGGCCACGGCCGTCTGGCCAAGCGCGCCCTGGTCGCCGTGCTGCCGACCAAGGAAGAGTTCCCCTACACCATGCGCGTGGTCTCCGAGATCACCGAGTCCAACGGCTCCTCGTCGATGGCCTCCGTCTGCGGCGGCTGCCTCTCGCTGATGGACGCCGGTGTGCCGATGAAGGCCCACGTGGCCGGCATCGCCATGGGTCTGATCAAGGAAGACAACCGCTTCGCCGTGCTGACCGACATCCTGGGTGACGAAGATCATCTGGGCGACATGGACTTCAAGGTGGCCGGTACCACCAACGGCATCACCGCCCTGCAGATGGACATCAAGATCGAGGGCATCACCGAGGAGATCATGGAGAAGGCGTTGGAGCAGGCCCAGGAAGGCCGGCTGCACATTCTCGGCGAGATGGCCAAGGCGATTTCCGAATCCCGCGCCCAGGTCTCCGATAACGCCCCGACCCTGCTCACCTTGAAGATCAACCCGGAGAAAATCCGCGACGTGATCGGCAAGGGCG
>DNQP01000156.1:5122-5535 GCA_003500955.1 Curvibacter sp.
GGGCATCACCAAGGAAATCATGCAGGTCGCCCTGGCCCAGGCCAAGGAAGCGCGCATGCACATCCTGGGCAAGATGCAGGAAGCCGTGGCCGAGGCCAAGACCGAGGTGTCGCAGTTTGCCCCGCGCCTGTACACCATGAAGATCAACCCCGAGAAGATCCGTGACGTGATCGGCAAGGGCGGCGCCGTGATCCGTGCGCTGACCGAAGAGACCGGCACCCAGATCGACATCGCGGAAGACGGCACCATCACCATCGCTTCCACCGACGGCGCCAAGGCCGACGAGGCCAAGCGCCGCATCGCCGAGATCACCGCCGAAGTGGAAGTGGGCAAGGTCTACGAAGGCCCGATCACCAAGATCCTGGACTTCGGCGCCCTGGTCAACCTGCTGCCCGGCAAGGACGGCCTGCTGC
>DNQP01000039.1:0-777 GCA_003500955.1 Curvibacter sp.
GACGCCGTGCCAGATCTGCAGGAAGATGCGGCCGCCTGCGGCGTGCACGGCGTCGGTCACGAGGCGCCAGCCTTCGACCTGGGCCTGAGAATGGATGCCCGGCTCCTTCCAGAAGGCCGAATTCCCCTCCATGGCCATGGTGGCCTCGGCGATCAGCAGGCCGGCGCTGGCGCGCTGGGCATAGTGCTCGGCCATCAAGGCATTGGGCAGATGCGCCTCGCCGGCGCGGGCGCGCGTGAGCGGAGCCATGAAGACACGGTTGGGCACATGCAATGCGCCCACTTGCAGCGGGGTGAACAGGGTGGTCATGGGATACAGGGGAAGAGGAAGACAAAGAAGCGGTCGATCTTGCCGCAGCGCGCCCATCGCTGCTGGCCGCGCCACAGAACACGGGGCCCGCGTGCGGGTTCTAGCGCGGCCTATGCACCCTCGGCCGCCATGGGTGTAGCAACCGCGGCCTCCCAGGCCAGCATGGCGCTCTTGCGCTCATCACCCCAGCGGTAGTGACCGCTCTCTCCGCTCTCGCGGATCACGCGGTGGCAGGGGATGAGGTAGCCGATGGTGTTGGCCGCCAGCGCGCTGCCCACGGCACGCTGGGCCTTGGGCTGGCCCGCCATGGCCGCGAGCTGGGTGTAGGACACGCGCCGCCCCGGCGGCAGGCGCAACAAGGCCTCCCAGACCTTGAGCTGGAAGTTGGTGCCGCGCAGCAGCAGGTGCAGCCGGCCGGGCTGGGGCGTGGCGGGAAACACCTGGTCCATCAGGCGCTGTGCCTCAGGG
>DNQP01000039.1:1093-5125 GCA_003500955.1 Curvibacter sp.
TGTGCCTCAGGGTCGCTCTGCCGCAGCTCGGCCGCGGGCCAGGCGCTGAGCAGCTCCTGCAGGCGCTGCGCAGCATCGTCGTCAAGAAAGGCCAGGTAGCAGATGCCGCGCGGCGTCCAGCCGACCAGCGCGACGCCGAAGGGCGTTGCAGCCTGGCCCCAGCCCAGCACGAGCCCGGCGCCGCCCCGCTTGATCTCGCCCGGCGTCATGGCCTCGGAGCTCACCAGCAGGTCGTGCAGACGCCCTGGGCCCGAGAGGCCGCTGGCCTGCGCCGCGCCCAGCACATCCTGCGCCTCGCGGAGGGCGGCCAGCGCGTGCTCCTTGCTCAGGTACTGCAGGAAGCGCTTGGGCGAGATGCCGGCCCAGGCGGCGAAGATGCGCTGCAGGTGGTGCTCGCTCAGGTGCACCGCAGCGGCCACCTCGGCCAGCGTGGGCTGCTGCTGCGCGTGCGCGCGCAGGTAGCGGATGGCCTGCGCCACCAGCGCGTACTGGCGCGCGGGCTGGGCCAGCAGGGCCTCACCCATGGACCGGCTCCTTGCGCGCCCACAGCGTGCGCGGATCGAAACCCGTCACCAGCGCCGTGCCCACCAGCACCACCAGACCGCCGGCCAGCGTGTGCCAGCCCACGGCCTCGCCCAGGAAGAGCCAGCCCCAGAGCACGCCGAACAGCGGGATCAGAAAGCCCACCGTGAGCGCGGGCGCCGCGCCGATGTCGGCCACCAGACGGAAATACAGCAGATAGGCCACGCCCGTGCACAGCAAGCCCAGCGCCGCCACCATGCCCAGCACCGTGGGGCCGGGGATGTCCGGTGCCGGCCACCAGGGCAGCAGGGGCAGCACCCAGAGCACGGCGGCCCACATGCTGCCGTGCGCATTGGCCAGCGGGCCCTGGGTCGGCGCCACGCGGGCGTAGTTGCTGGCCAGGCCATAGCAGCCGGTGGCCGCCAGCGTGGCGGCAATGGCCCAGCCGGCACCGGGTTGCAGCGCGGCCGGATCCACGCCGAGCAGCAGGGCCACCCCGGCCACGCCCAGCAGCATGCCCAGGGCCGCACGCGGGCTCAGCGGCGTGCGCTGCCAGAGCGCGGCGATCAGCGCACCCCAGATCGGACCGGTGGCGTTGAGGATGGACAGGATGGAGGCCGGCAGCGTGCGCGCGGCGTAGGCAAAGAACAGGAAGGGCAGCGCCGTGTTGAACAGGCCCAGCACCGCATAGTGCCGGCCCTGGCCTTTCCAGACCAGGGGCTGGCGCAGCCCGCGCGCCACAGCCCAGAGCAGCAGCGCGCCTAGCAGCACCCGGGCCTCGATCAGCCAGGCCGGTCCGAGCACGGGCACGGCCACGCGCATGAAGAGGAAGGAGGCGCCCCAGATGGCGGCGAGCGAGAGAAGCTGGATCAGGCTGGTGGTCGACATGGGGCCTATTCTGAAGCCTGGCGCGGACCGGCGACCACCCGATTCTTGCGCACTTGCGCACGGGGGCATCACGGCTCCGGCTTGCCGTCTGCGACACTAACGGCTACGCTCTCACGCAACAGCCTACAGGACCGTCCCCATGAACGCACCCACCTCCAGCTCCGCCCGCGGCGGCGACCCGCGCGCCAGCCAGGCCAGCAACAAGTTCGAACTGCTGCTGTTCCGCCTGGGCGAGGCCAACGGCACCGACCGGCGCGAGCTCTTCGGCATCAACGTCTTCAAGGTGCGCGAGATCATGGTCATGCCCGCGCTGACCAAGATGGTCAACGCGCCGCCGCACGTGCTGGGCGTGGCCAATATCCGCGGCCAGATCATCACCGTCATCGACCTGCCGGCCCTCACCGGCTGCACGCGCAAGTCCGGCGACGGCATCCTGCTCGTGACCGAGTTCGCACGCACCACCCAGGGCTTTGCCGTGGAGGAGGTCACCGAGATCGTGCAGGTGGACTGGAAGCACGTGCTGTCGGCCGAAGGCCGGGGCGGCGAGCTCGTGACCAGCATCGCGCGCATCGACGGCGATGCCGAGGACTCGCGCCTGGCGCAGATCCTGGACGTGGAGCGCATCCTGCAGGACGTGATGCCCGACCACACCGCCAAGTTCGAGAAGGCCTCGGGCGGTCGCGTCGAGCTGCCACCGGGCAGCGTGGTGCTGGTGGCGGACGACTCGGCCATGGCCCGCGGCCTGATCGAGAAAGGCCTGGGCTCGCTGGGGGTGAATTTCATCACGACGCGCAGCGGCAAGGAAGCCTGGGAACGACTGCAAGGCCTGGCCGCGCAGGCCAAGGCCGAGGGCAAGACCGCGCGCGACAAGGTGGCCCTGCTGCTGACCGATCTGGAGATGCCCGAGATGGACGGTTTCACGCTGACCCGCCAGCTCAAGGCCGACCTGCAGTACGCCGGCATCCCCGTGGTGGTCCACTCCTCGCTCACGGGCAGCGCCAGCGAGCTGCAGGCCCAGAGCGCGGGCGCTGACGCCTACATTGCCAAGTTCCACATCGACGAGCTGGCCGACAAGCTGCGCGAAGTGCTGGCCCTGCGCAGCTGAAGCCGGCTGTCCCCCTGTCACGGGTGGAGGATATGCTTGCGGCATGTCCACTGACAGCTCCCGCCCCCGCGCCCATCCGCGTTCGCTCAGCGGCCTGCGGCCTTTTCTGCGGCCCTACAAGCTGCAGATCGCCCTGGCCCTGCTCTTCCTCTTTCTCGCCGCCGGCGCCACGCTGGTCTTCCCGCTCGCGCTGCGCGAGCTGATCGACCAGGGGCTGCTGCCCCAGGACCGCGGCACCCAGCTGCTGGCGCTGCGCGAGCACTTCGCCCTGCTCTTCGCCGTGGCCGCGGCCATGGGCGTGTTCTCGGCCGTGCGCTTCTACCTCATGAGCTGGCTGGGTGAGCGCGTCACGGCCGACGTGCGCAACGCCGTCTACGCCCATGTGCTGCAGCAAAGCCCCGAGTTCTTCGAGACCACGCAGACCGGCGAGGTGCTCTCGCGCCTGACCACCGACACCACGCTGGTCCAGACCGTGGTGGGTTCGTCCTTCTCCATGGGCCTGCGCAGCAGCGTGACTGGCCTGGGCGCGCTGGCCATGCTGATCTGGACCAACCCGCTGATCATGGCCCAGGTGCTGGGCGTGCTGCTGCTCGTGGTGGCGCCCAGTGTGTGGTTCGGCCGCCGTGTGCGCCGGCTCTCGCGCGCCAGCCAGGACCGCGTGGCCGACTCCAGCGCCATCGCCGCCGAGGTGCTCAACGCCATCCCCGTGGTGCAGGGCTACACGGCCGAGACGCGTGAGACCCAGCGCTTCGACACCGCCACCGAGAGCGCCTTCGCCACCGCACGCCGGCGCGTGCGCGCCCGCGCCGTGCTCATCGGCTTCATCATTGTCGCCACCTCCGGGGCCCTGCTCTGGGGGCTCTACCAGGGCGCGCAAGCCGTGATCGCCGGCCAGATCAGCGCCGGCCACCTGGGCCAGACCGTGGTCTACATCCTGATGCTGGCCGGTGCCTTCGCCGTGCTCGGCGAGGTCTACGGCGAGCTGCTGCGCGCAGCCGGCGCCACCGAGCGCCTGATGGAACTGCTGACCCTGCGCTCGCCCATCGCCTCACCGGCGCAGCCCCGGACCCTGCCGCCGGCGCAAGGCCCCAGCGCGCTGCGCTTCGAGGCCGTCACCTTCCACTACCCCTCACGCCCGGCCCAGGCCGCGCTGGCCGATTTCACGCTGGACGTGCGCCCGGGCGAGACCGTGGCCCTGGTCGGACCCAGCGGTGCGGGCAAGAGCACCGTGCTGCAGCTGCTGCTGCGCTTCTACGACCCGCAGGCCGGCCGCATCGTGCTCGACGGCGTGCCGATCACAGACGTAAAGCTGCAGGACCTGCGTGAGCGCATGGCCCTGGTACCGCAGGAACCCGTGCTGTTCTCGGCCAGCGCGCTGGAGAACATCCGCTACGGCCGCCCCGGCGCGCGTGACGAGGACGTGCGCACCGCAGCCCGCGCCGCCTACGCCGACGATTTCATCCGCGCCCTGCCCCAGGGTTACGACACCTTCCTCGGCGAACGCGGCGTGCGCTTGT
>DNQP01000284.1 GCA_003500955.1 Curvibacter sp.
GATCTGCCCGGTCAGCGAGCCCGTAAGCGCGAGCGGCGCGACGACCTGGGGAGCGAGGAACCAGGCCCAGACCGCGGTGGAGGTCATGCCGAAGTTGGAGCCCGAGAGCCCCTGCACCAGGCCGCCCAGCGTGGCGCCGATGACGAGGATGACGAAACCGTCCGCCACGCGGCCTCAGTCCAGCAGGGCCTGCGCGAACTCGCGCGCCTTGAAGGTCTCCAGCTCGTCGAGCTGCTCGCCCACGCCGATGAAGTACACCGGCACGGGTTTGTCGCGTGCAATCGCAGCCAGCACGCCGCCCTTGGCCGTGCCGTCGAGCTTGGTGACGATCAGCCCCGTGAGGCCCAGGGCCTCGTCGAAGGCCCTGACCTGGGCCAGCGCGTTCTGGCCCGTGTTGCCGTCGATCACCAGCAGCACCTCGTGCGGCGCGGTGGCTTCGGCCTTCTGCACCACGCGCTTGATCTTGCGCAGCTCTTCCATCAGGTGCAGCTGCGTGGGCAGGCGACCCGCTGTGTCCACCAGCACCACGTCCTTGCCGCGTGCCTTGCCCGCGCTGACCGCGTCGAAGCAGACCGAGGCCGGGTCGCCGCCCATCTGGTGCACGATCTCCACCGTGTTGCGCTCGGCCCAGACCATGAGCTGCTCGCGTGCCGCGGCGCGGAAGGTGTCGGCCGCGGCCAGCAGCACACTGGCGCCTTCGCTCGACAGGTGGTGCGTGAGCTTGCCGATGCTCGTGGTCTTGCCCGCGCCGTTGACGCCAGCCACCATGATCACCGTGGGCTGCTGCGCGCCGATGCTCAGCGGCTTTTCCAACGGGGCCAGCAGCTCGGCCAGCGCGTCGATCAGCAGGGCCTTGACGGCGGCCGGCTCGGTGACCTTGGCCTCTTTCACGCGGCGCTTCAGGTCGTCCAGCAGGAACTGCGTGGCGTTCACGCCCGCGTCGGCCATGAGCAGGGCTTCTTCGAGCTGTTCGTAGAGCGCGTCGTCGATGCGCGTGCCCGTGAACACCGTGGTGATGCTGGAGCCCGTCTTGCGCAGGCCCGCGCGCAGCTTGCCCAGCCAGCCCTGGCGGGCCGGGGCTTCAGCGGCCGTGGGCGCAGTCGTGGGGCTTTTTTTCTTGAAAAGATTGAACATATGGGGCGTTCTTAGAATCAGTGCATTCTATGAAACGCATCCTGACCCTCCTGATCGCCGCCCTGGCCGTCCTGACGGCACCCGTCCAGGCCCAGACCCGCGCCCAGCAATACACCCTGGCCAACGGCATGACGCTCATTGTCCAGCCTGACCGGCGCGCGCCCACGGCCGTGCACATGGTCTGGCTGCGCGTGGGCAGCATGGACGAGGTCGACGGCAGCAGTGGCGTGGCCCATGTGCTGGAGCACATGCTCTTCAAGGGCACGCAGACGCTGAAGGCCGGCGAGTTCTCGCGCCGCGTGGCGGCCCTCGGCGGGCGCGAAAACGCCTTCACCAGCCTGGACTACACGGGCTATTTCCAGCAGATCCCGGCTACCCGCCTGGAAGACGTGATGAAGCTCGAGGCCGACCGCTTTGCCAACAACCGCTGGCCCGATGCCGAGTTCAACAAGGAGATCGAGGTGGTCAAGGAAGAGCGCCGCCTGCGCACCGACGACAACCCGCGCGCCCTGCTCTACGAGACGCTGATGGTCACGGCCTACACGGCCTCGCCCTACCGCCGTCCCATTGTGGGCTGGATGAGCGACCTCGACGCCATGACGCCCGCCGACGCGCGGGACTTCTATCGCAAGTGGTACGTGCCCGCGAATGCCGTGGTCGTGGTCGTGGGCGATGTGGAACCAGCGCAGGTCAAGCGCCTGGCCGACAAGTACTACGGCAAGATTCCTGCACGCGCCGTGCCCGCGCGCAAGCCGCGCACCGAGCCCCTGCAGACCGGCCTCAAGCGCGTGGAGCTCAAGGCCCCCGCCGAGCAGGCCTATGTGAGCCTGGCCTTCAAGGTGCCGGGCCTGCGCAATGTGGAGACACCCACGCCCGAAGACGACGACGCGCTGGCGCTCACCGTGCTGTCCGCCGTGCTCGACGGCTACAGCGGCGCGCGCCTGGACCGCGCGCTGACCCAGGGCGCCGACCGTGTGGCTGACAGCGCCGGGGCCAGCAACGGCCTGTTGGGCCGCGGCCCGCAGATGTTCGTCCTCGACGGCGTGCCGGCCCCGGGCAAGACCGCGGCGCAGGTGGAGGTCGCGCTGCGCGAGCAGGTGGCGCGCATCGCTCGCGAAGGCGTGAGCGCCGCCGAGCTGGAGCGCGTCAAGACCCAGTGGGTGGCGGGCGAGGTCTACAAGCGTGACTCGCTCTTCAACCAGGCGCGCGAGATCGGCACCTACTGGGTGCTGGGCCTGCCGCTGGACACCAACGACCGCCTGCTCACGCGTCTGCGCGCCATCACGGCCGAGCAGGTGCAGTCTGTCGCCGCGCGTTACTTCGGCGACAACCAGCTCACCGTGGCCACGCTGCTGCCCCAGCCACTGGACCCGAACCGCCCGCGTCGCGTGCTTCCGGCCGGTGGCCGTCATTGAGGAGGGCCGGGCCATGAGAACACTGTCCAAGATGTCTGCTATCAAAAACGTAGCTTTTGCTCTGCTCTTCAGTCTCTTGGGCGCCGCCCAGGCCGGCATCCCCATCCAGCACTGGACCCAGCCCTCGGGTGCGGGCGTCTGGCTGGTCGAGAGCCCCACCGTGCCCATGGTCGACGTGCGCATCGATTTCGACGCCGGCGGCCGGCGCGACCCGGCGGACAAGACCGGCCTGGCCGGTGTGAGCGCGGCCATGATGAGCAAGGGCATCCGTGCAGCAGGTAACGAGCCGGCTTTGGACGAGAACGCCCTCGGCGAAGCCTGGGCCGATCTGGGCGCGAGCTTCGGCGGCGGTGATGGCGGCGACCGCCTGAACTTCTCGCTGCGCTCGCTGACCTATCCCGATCTGCTGGCCAAGGCCGTGCTTCTCGCCGCGCGCCAGCTGGCCGAGCCTGCGTATCCCGAAGCCGTGTGGACGCGCGAGCGCGAGCGCATGGTTGCGGCTTTGCGCGAGGCCAACACCCGGCCCGCCACCGTGGCCGGGCGCGCCTACAACCGCGCCGTCTTCGGCGACCATCCCTATGGCCGCGATACCTCGGAAGAGACGCTGGCGCGCATCGGCGTGGCCGACATGCAGGCCTGGCATGCGCGCTACCTGCAGCCCTGCCGCGCCAAGGTCAGCATCGTGGGCGCTGTCACGCGCGCTCAGGCCGATGCCCTGGTCACGCAGCTGCTCGCGCGCCTTCCCGCCAGGGCTTGCGAGCCCCTGCCGCCCGTGGCCGAGGTGCAGCCGCTCCAGAAGGCGGCCGAGCTCAAGATCCCCTTTGACTCGGCCCAGGCCCATGTCTTCATCGGCCA
>DNQP01000297.1:0-8194 GCA_003500955.1 Curvibacter sp.
GCTTGAAGCGCGTAGCCGACTATCTGAAGGACGAAGAGGCCTTCTGCTTCACCTACGGTGATGGCGTAGCCGATGTCAACATCAGCGCGGCCATCCGCTTCCACCAGGGGCACGGCAAGCTGGCCACGGTGACGGCCGTGCAGCCGCCCGGGCGCTACGGCGCCTTGCAGATGGACGGCAGCGCCGTCACGGGCTTTGCCGAAAAGCCGCGCGGTGATGGCGGCCTGATCAACGGGGGTTTCTTCGTGCTCTCGCCGCGCTGCATCACACGCATCGCGGGGGACGCCACCAGCTGGGAGGCCGAGCCCCTGACCAGCCTGGCTGCCGCCGACGAGCTGCGCGCCTACGCCCACCACGGCTTCTGGCAGCCCATGGACACGCTGCGCGAGAAGAACCTGCTCGAGGACCTCTGGGCTTCGGGCCGCGCGCCCTGGAAGGTCTGGGAATGAAGAAGCACCCCCCGAGACGCTGCGCGTCTCCCCCCTCAAGGGGGGCGCACCCAGTGGACCGGCATAGCCGGCTCCACGGGTGCCCTGGAACGGTGGCCGGCTGCGCCGCCTTGGGGGCGGTGGAATGAGGGGCGCTCCAGTCCCTGAATTCTGGCGCGGCAAGCGCGTGTTGCTCACGGGGCACACGGGCTTCAAGGGCGCCTGGCTGGCGCTCTGGCTGCAGCGCCTGGGGGCACAGGTCACGGGCCTGGCGCTGGCGCCGGCCACCGAGCCCAGCCTGTTCGAGCTGGCGGGCATGGCGCAGGGGCTGGACCACCATGTGGTCGATATCCGCGATGCCGCGGCCGTGGCCCGCGTGGTGCAGGCCGCGCGCCCCGAGATCGTGCTGCACCTGGCCGCCCAAGCCCTGGTGCGCGAGAGCTACCGCGCACCGGTCGCCACCTGGGCCAGCAACGTCCTGGGCACGGTGCATGTGCTCGAGGCCCTGCGCCTGCATCCGGGCACCCGCGTGGCGATCTGCGTGACCACCGACAAGGTCTACCGCAACCGCGAGTGGCACCATCCCTACCGCGAGAGCGACGAACTCGGCGGCCACGATCCCTACAGCGCCAGCAAGGCGGCCTGCGAGCTGGCCATTGCGAGCTACCGCGACGCCTTCCTGTCCGAGCAAGGCCTGGCCCTGGCCAGTGCGCGCGCGGGCAATGTGATCGGCGGCGGCGACTGGGCGGCCGACCGCCTGCTGCCGGACGCGGTGCGGGCTTGGCAGCGCGGCGACACCTTGCAGATCCGCCGGCCCGGGGCTACGCGCCCCTGGCAGCATGTGATCGAGCCCCTGGCTGGCTATCTCTGCCTGGCCCAGTCCTTGTGGCAGGACGCCGCGCAGGCTGGCGCCTGGAATTTCGGTCCCCTGGCGCACGAGCGCGCCACGGTACGCCAGGTCGTGGAACTGGCGCGCCAGGCCTGGGGCGGCGGTGCCGTGGATTACGCGCAGGACATGCAAGGCCCGCACGAGGCGGGCTGGCTGGCCCTGGACACCTCCAAGGCGCAGGCGCAGCTGGCGCTGCAGCCGCGCTGGGATCTGGAACAGTCGGTGCTGCGCACGCTGCGCTGGTACCGCGCACAGCACGAGGGCGCCGACGCGCGTGAGCTCTGCCTGCGCGATCTTGAAGCCTGGGAGGCCCGGGGATGAGCCACAGCCTGACCGTGACCGATCTGCCGCTGGCCGGGCTCAAGCGCGTGCAGCGCCGCCTGCATGGTGACGAGCGCGGTGTGTTTGCGCGCCTGTTCTGTGCCGAGGAGCTGGCCGCGGCCGGCTGGCAGGGGCCCGTGGCCCAGATCAACCACAGTGTCACGCGCACGCGCGGCACCGTGCGGGGCCTGCACTACCAGCGTCCGCCGTACGCCGAGACCAAGCTCGTGAGCTGCGTGCGCGGCGAGGTCTGGGACGTGGCCGTGGACCTGCGCGCGGGCTCGCCCACCTTTCTGCGCTGGCACGCCGAGAAGCTGAGCGCCGAGCAGGGCACGGCCCTGCTGATCCCGGCCGGCTTCGCGCACGGCTTCCAGCTGCTCAGCGAGGAGGCCGAACTGGTCTACTGCCATTCCGTCGCCTACGCGCCCCAGGCCGAGTCGGGGCTGCATGTGCGCGACGTGCGCCTGGGCATCTCCTGGCCCCTGCCGGTGCAGGGCCTTTCGGTGCGCGACGCCGGTTTTGACCTGCTGACCCCGGCATTCGAGGGAGTGAAGCTGTGAAGTGCCGCCACTGTGCCAAGGATCTGCGCCTGCCTTTCCTGGACCTGGGCAGTGCCCCGCCGTCCAACGCCTACCTCGGTGAGACGGCGCTGCGTGGCCCCGAGACCTGGTACCCGCTGCGCCTGCTGGTCTGCGAAGCCTGCTGGCTGGTGCAGACCGAGGACCACGCCGGGCGCGAGCAGCTCTTCGACGCCGATTACGCCTATTTCAGTTCCTATTCGAGCTCCTGGCTGGCGCACGCCCAAGCCTATGCCCAGGCCATGCGCGAGCGTCTCGGTCTGAACGCACAGAGCTGTGTCGCCGAGGTCGCCGCCAACGACGGCTACCTGCTGCAGTACGTGCGCGAGGCCGGCGTGCCCTGCTACGGCATCGAGCCCACGGCCAGCACGGCGGCCGCGGCGCGCGCCAAGGGCATCGAGATCGTCGAGCGCTTCTTCGGCGACGCACTGGCGCGCGAACTGGCGGCGGCCGGGCGTCAGGCCGATCTGACGGCCGCCAACAACGTGCTGGCCCATGTGCCCGACATCAACGACTTCGTCGGCGGTTTCGCGGTGCTGCTGAAAGCCCAGGGCGTGGCCACCTTCGAGTTCCCGCACCTGCTGCGCATGGTGCAGGAGTGCCAGTTCGACACGGCCTACCACGAGCACTACTCCTACCTCTCGCTCACGGCCGTACAGCGCATCTTTGCCGCCAACGGCCTGCAGGTCTTCGATGTCGAGGAGCTGCCCACGCACGGCGGCAGCCTGCGCGTCTATGCCCAGCGCAGCGACGTGGGTCGACGCGCGGTGACGCCCGCCGTGGCCGCGCTGCTGGCGCGCGAGCAGGCCGCCGGCATGACGACGCCGGCCTTTTACGCCGGCTTTCAGCTGGAGGCCGAGCGCATCAAGCGCGAGTTGCTGGAGTTCCTGCTGCAGGCCAAACGTGAAGGCCTCAAGGTCGGCGCCTATGGCGCAGCGGCCAAGGGCAACACCCTGATGAACTTCGCCGGCGTGCGGCCGGACCTGCTGCCCTATGTGGTGGACCTCAACCCCGCCAAGCAGGGCAAGTACATGCCGGGCAGCCGCATTCCCATCGTCAGCGAGGACCATCTGCGCCGCGACCGCCCGGATCGCGTGCTCATCCTGCCCTGGAACCTGCGCACGGAGATCACGGCGCAGCTGGCCTACATCCGTGCCTGGGGTGGGCGTTTCGTGACCGCCGTGCCGCGGCTCAGCATCGAACCATGAGAGCCCTGCTCACAGGCGCCAGCGGCTATCTGGGACAGCACGTGCTGTCCCGGCTGCGCGCGCGTGGCTGTGAGATCGTGGTGCTGGGACGCCGCCGTCCCGAGGGCACGCAGGATCTGGCCTGGGTCGAAGCCGATCTGCTCGATGGCGGGGATCTGACGGCTGCCCTGCGTCAGGCGGGTGCCAGCCATCTGCTGCACCTGGCCTGGTATGCCGACTACGGCAAGTTCTGGACCTCAGCGCTGAACCTGCGCTGGGTCGATGCCAGCCTGCGCCTGCTGCAGGCCTTCACCGAGGCCGGCGGCAAGCATGTCCTGATGACGGGCAGTTGCGCCGAATACGACTGGAGCGGCGAGGGCCCTTTCCACGAGGACCGCACGCCACTGAATCCGGCCACGCTCTACGGCGCGGCCAAGGACGCGACACGCCGTCTGGCCCAGGCCTGGTGCCGCGATCAGGGCGCCACGCTGGCCTGGGCTCATGTCTTTTTCCCCTTTGGTCCGGGCGAGGCGCGGCAGCGCATGCTGCCCTCTCTGATCGAGGTGTTCCGCGGCCATGCTGCGCCTTTTGGCGTCAACGCCGAAGCACGACGCGGCATGTTGCCGGTCCGTGACGCGGCCGAGGCATTGGTGCATCTGCTCGCGCAGGGCGGTGATGGGCGCTACAACATCTGCTCCGGACAGGCCGTCCAGGTGGGCGAGGTCGTGCGCACGCTGGCACGTCTGTGCGACGCCGATCCGGCCCCGGTGCTGGCCCTGGCCACGGCGCGCCCGGGCGACCCGGCCCTGCTGGCCGGTGACAACAGCCGCCTGCTGGCCACGGGCTGGCGGCCGACCTTGAGCCTGGAGCAGGGGCTGCAGGCCATGGTCCGGGCGGCGCTGACGAACCCGGCGGTCCCGGAAGGAGTACAACGATGAGCAACCATGCAACCACCATGTTCTGGGGCGTCGGCGACGGCTCGCAGTTCATTGCCGGCATCCAGCAGTCCATCAACAACCTGGTCCAGCAGAGCGGTATCTACACCGGCGACAACCTCTTCACCTACCAGCGCAACCTGAGCTTTCTGGACGACGAGCCGCTGATGGCCGCCTGGCGTCGCCACGCCAGCGACGCGATGGAGAAAGCCATACTCTGGCGCACGTCCATCCTGCTGGGCGGTGTGCGCAACGGCCTCAAGCTGACGGGCGATTTCGTGGAGTGCGGCTGCTACAAGGGCACCAGCGTGCGCATCCTCTGCGACGCGGTGAACTTCGGGGCGGTCGACAAGCGCTATTTCCTCTACGACCTGTTCGAGTACGACGCCGCGACCATGGCCAACGGCATGCCCGAGCACGGCCAGCAGCTATATGAGCAGGTGCAGCAGCGCTTTGCCGATCTGCCCAACGTCGTCGTGACGCAGGGCCGGGTGCCCGAGGTGCTGGGCGAGGTGGCCCCCGAGAGGATCGCCTTCATGCACCTGGACATGAACAGTGCCACGGCGGAAGTCGGTGCCTTGGGCGTGTTGTGGGACCGCATGGTGCCCGGCGCCATGCTGGTGCTGGACGACTACGGCTGGGAAGGTTACCGTGCGCAGAAGCTGGCCGAAGACGCCTGGCTGGGCGCGCGTGGATTCCAGGTCATCGAACTGCCCACGGGGCAGGGCATGGTCATCAAACAATGAACAAGGAGTGACTCTCATGACGACCCCTGAACAACAATTCGCCCAGGAACGCCGTGAGCGCCTGGACGCCTACGCCCAGGACGCGTCGCTGCGCCAGCTCTCGCGCCAGTGGCTGCAGGAGTCCATGGCCAAGAAGTACGTCTACAACTTCGACTGGCTGGGCCGGCCCATCATCCAGTACCCGCAGGACATGGTGGCTATCCAGGAGCTGGTCTGGCGCGTGCGGCCCGACCTCATCATCGAGACGGGCATCGCCCACGGCGGCTCGCTGATCCTCAGCGCCTCCATGCTGGCCATGCTGGACATGTGCGACGCCATCGAGGCCGGCACCACCATCGACCCGCGCAAGTCCAAGCGCAAGGTGATCGGCCTGGACATCGACATCCGCGCCCACAACCGCGCCGCCATCGAGGCCCACCCCATGGCCAGCCGCATCCAGATGTTCCAGGGCTCGTCCATCGCCCCGGACGTGGTGCAGCAGGTGCGTGCTGCGGCCCAGGGCTACAAAGAGGTGATGGTGTTCCTGGACTCCATGCACACGCACGCCCATGTGCTGGGCGAGCTCGACGCCTATGCGACGATGGTCACGCCCGGCAGCTACTGCGTGGTCTTCGACACCTTCGTCGACGACATGCCGCCCAAGTTCTTCGCCGACCGTCCCTGGGACGTGGGCGACAACCCCAAGACCGCCGTGCGTGCCTGGCTACCGAAGCATCCGGAATTCGAGGTCGATGCCGAGATGGAGCAACGCCTGCAGGTCACCGTAGCGCCGCACGGTTTCTTGCGCCGCAAGGGCTGAGGCCCGTCCTGTGATGGATCCCGGTTCACGCCGGGAGGTACCAGGCCGCGTAGCGGGCTATTCCAGGGCACCCGTGGAACCGGCTTTGCCGGGCCACTGGGTGCGCCCCCCTCCCGCCGCAGGCGAGAAAGAGGGGCTGAGGGCTGCGGCTCCAAGCCTGCCTGCGCAGGCTTGGACAGCCCGAAGAGCTACGGCCTCTGGCCGTTAGCACCGAGACGCGCAGCGTCTCAGGGGGTGTTTACTGGGGCGCTTCGCCCAAGTATTCGAGGGCTGCCTGCACGTACTGCTGCGTGCGGGCCAGCAACTGCTCCGGCAGCTCGGCCGGGGTCAGGGACTTCAGGGCCTCTTTGAGGTAGACGCGGCCGAACTCGTGGTTGCCGTGGGCGTTCTCGATTTCGGCCAGTGCCGTCAAGGCCACGGGGTCGTGCGGCTTGGCGCAGAGGATGCGTTCGGCCAGCAGCGTGGCTTCGAACCAGCGTTTGCTGGCGAGCTGACGGTTGGGCGTGGCCGGCGCGGCGTCGGCGCTGGCCTCGGCCTGGGCGCGGGCGATCTGGGCTTGCAGGCGTTCATAGGCCTGTGAGAGGGGGATGCGTTCGCCGGGTGCGACGCCGACCAGGAACTCCTGTTCCGGCAACACGGGCGGCTGGCTGATCCAGTCCCCCACCTGGGCGAAGACCTGGTCGGCTGTCCATTCCGGGTGGCTGGATTCGGCCAGCCAGAGCATCCACATGAAGCGCAGCGCGTTGCCGAACTCCTGCATGTAGACGTCCTCGCGCATCAGCACGCTGGCTTCCATCTCGTCGCGCAGGGCCAGGCGGGTGCGGTTCAGTGCTTGCACGTCGCCGGCCAGGCGCGCGGCTATGGCCACGTACTCGTCCGCGCTGCGGGCGATCCAGTCGTGGTGGCCCAGGTGCGCCAGGATGCCCACGCCCATGCGCGAGCCCAGGCTGTCGCCTTGCATGGTGATCAGGGGCACACCCATCCAGGTCAGATCGCTGGAGGTGGTGCCGCCCACGAGCGGGAAGGGATCGAGCGCGACGTCGATGCGGTGGTAGGTGAGGTACTGGTTCTGCTGGCTCAGCGGCAGCAGCTCGAGGCGCGTGCCGTCGATGCCCAGGCGCTCGCAGCGTGCGCGGTAGGCCGTGGCGAACTCCGTCTTGTCGAAGCCTTTGCCCTCGATCAGCAGACGTGCGTTCGGGACAGCGGCCAGGATGCGGCCCCAGAGGGCCAGCACCTTGTCGGTCAGCTTGCCCAGGTTGTTGCAGCAGCCAAAGGTGACAAAGCCGTTCTGCAGCGCCGGGGTGGGCCGCACCTGGTAGGCGGGCTGGTAGCGCCACAGCGGGTTGCGGCTGTGCGGACGGTAGATCAGCCAGCGCGTGGGCAGCCGGTAGAGGCGCTCGCTGTAATAGGCATCGGCGCCCGGCGGGTCGGTGATGCCGTCGCTGAACCACCAGTCCATGGCGGACAGCCCGGTCGTTCCTGGGTAGCCGATGGTGCTGGCCTGCACCGGCGCCGGTTTGCGCGCCATGGTGGGCAGGCCGTTGTTGCCGGTGTGACCCGCCAGGTCGATCAGGATGTCGATCTGCGCGTCCTGGATGGCCTGCACCTGTTCCTGGACGTTGCGGCGGTGCAGGGAGACGTAGTGGTCCACATGACAGCGCACGCGTTCGTTGGCGCTGTCATCGCTCATCGCGCCCAGATAGAAGCCCCAGACCTCGAACTGGCGACGGTCCAGGCCGGACAGCAGGGCCTCGGCGAAGTACATCACCGCATGGTGGTGGAAGTCGGGCGAGAGAAAACCCACACGCAGGCGTTTCCAGGGGCCGCCCTCGCGGCGTGCGGCGTGGTCAGGCCAGTGGGGCTTGAGCGGCGGCTCGAAGACGGCGCCAAAATTGCGGGCGGCTTGCGCCAGGTCCTGCACGCCGGCCTCGGGGTCGGCCAGCATGAAAAGCAGCAGATTGGTGTGGTGGGCGATGTCGCCGGGGGACAGGGCGATGGCGGCCTTGCAGTCCTCCACGGCCTCGTGCACCTCGCCCAGTTCGCGTCGGTGGATGGCGCGCTGGTTGAGCACCCCGACTTTTTCATCCGGGGTCTCGGCCAGTTCCCAGGCCTTGTTGGCGGCGTCCAGGCCTTCGCGGTGCAGCTGCGCGCCGTAGCAGGCCTGTGCCAGCTTGACCCAGCTGATCGATTTGTCGGGCCGCAGCTCGCAGACCTTGCGCAGCACGGTGACGGCATCGCTGGACCGGCCTTCCTGGCGCAGCACATCGGCGTAATTGATCAGCAGCTCGGCGTCGTTCGGGTGCAGGGTCGC
>DNQP01000297.1:8541-8854 GCA_003500955.1 Curvibacter sp.
CGGTGATGGCCTCCTCGCCGCGGCGCAGCTGGGCCAGCGCAAAGCCCAGCATCTGGTGGGCACGCAGGTGCATGCCGTTCTTGCGCAAGGTCTGGCGGCACAGGCGCACCACCTGCGGCCAATCCGCCTTCAGGAAGCTTTGGCTGATCTTGACGGCATCGGCATCGGGCGCACCGTGCCCTGGCCTCGCGCCATGGACATGCTGGCCGTGTTTGCGATGCGGGGGTGCGTTCACGGCCCTCATTATGGTTCTTAGCGTTGCAGCAGCTGCAGCACGCCCTGGGGAATCTGGTTGGCCTGGGCGATCATCGCC
>DNQP01000053.1 GCA_003500955.1 Curvibacter sp.
CCCCTCAACATGAGCGGCAAGTGGTTCAACGTGGTGAGCTACGGCCTGGATGCCAACGAAGCCATCGACTACGACGCGATGGAGCGCAAGGCGCACGAGCACCAGCCCAAGCTGATCATCGCGGGCGCCTCGGCCTACTCGCTGCGCATCGACTTCGAGCGCTTCGCCAAGGTGGCCAAGGACGTGGGCGCCATCTTCATGGTGGACATGGCGCACTACGCCGGCCTGATCGCCGCCGGCGTCTACCCCAACCCCGTGCCGCACGCCGATGTGGTGACCTCCACCACCCACAAGAGCCTGCGCGGCCCGCGCGGCGGCATCATCCTGATGAAGGCCGAGCACGAGAAGGCCATCAACAGCGCCATCTTCCCGGGCCTGCAGGGCGGCCCGCTGATGCACGTGATCGCGGCCAAGGCGGTGGCCTTCAAGGAGGCCATGGACCCGGCCTTCAAGACCTACCAGCAGCAGGTCGTCAAGAACGCGCGCATCGTCGCCGAGACCTTGACCCAGCGCGGCCTGCGCATCGTCAGCGGCGGCACCCAGAGCCACGTCATGCTGGTGGACCTGCGCTCCAAGGGCATCACCGGCAAGGAAGCCGAGGCCGTGCTGGGCGCCGCCCACATGACCATCAACAAGAACGCCATCCCCAACGACCCGGAAAAGCCCATGGTCACCAGCGGCGTGCGCGTCGGCACCCCGGCCATGACCACCCGCGGCTTCAAGGACGAGGAAGCCCGCATCACGGCCAACCTCATCGCCGATGTACTCGACAACCCGCGCGACGAGGCCAACATCGCCGCCGTGCGCGCCAAGGTCAACGCGCTGACGGCCCGCTTCCCGGTCTACAAGTAAGACGGCCCGATGAAATGCCCGTTCTGCGGTCATTCCGAGACCCAGGTCGTCGAGACCCGGATCTCGGAGGACGGGGATTTCATCCGCAGGCGCCGCCAGTGCGGCGCCTGCGAAAAGCGCTTCACCACCTACGAGCGCCCCGACGTCAACTTCCCGACCATCGTCAAGAAGGACGGCCGGCGCATCGAGTACGAGCGCGGCAAGCTGCTGGCCTCCATGCAGCTGGCCCTGCGCAAGCGCCCGGTCAGCACCGAGCAGATAGACAGCGCCCTGGAACGCATCGAGGAGAAGCTGCTGAACCTGGGCCTGCGTGAGGTGCCGTCCACCCGGATCGGTGAGCTCGTGATGCGCGAGCTGAAAAAGCTCGACAAAGTGGCCTACGTGCGATTTGCCAGTGTCTACCGCAGCTTCGAGGACATTGACGAGTTCAAGACCTTGGTGGATGAGGTGAGGCGCTGATCTCAAGCGCACAGTGATGCGCTCGCTTGGTCCACGCGCGCGCGCCCGACGCTGTTGATCACCACCTGGCGCCCCTTCACCCCGCGGCCGGCGTTTCCGCAAATGGTGAAAGTCCCCGCCTGAAAGGCGCCTGATACTTGTCGGGTACGGCCATACGGGGTGTAGGACACATAGTGGCTGACAGGCGTGTTGCCGTGCATGCTAAGCGCGGAGGCCATGCCAGCCTCACGGTGGAGGATGTCCTCCCCTTCATCGGGGCGGGCGTTGTTGTTCATGTCGTGGAAAATGATCCAGCCCTGCTCCCACCCACCGGAGCGCTCACAACTTAAACCTTGCGGTGACTTGCACATCACGACGCGCCCGTTGCGCTTGACCGCTTCGCTGCGAGCCAGGGCCAAGCTGTTGCTCAAGGCTTGAGCCCCAGCCTGGACACGGACGGAGTTCATCAGATCGCTGACATTGGGTGCCGCCATGGTCAAGGCTCCCGCACCGATCGCGATACTC
The DNA here is from genome assembly GCA_003500955.1 of Curvibacter sp. Taxonomy (GTDB): domain Bacteria; phylum Pseudomonadota; class Gammaproteobacteria; order Burkholderiales; family Burkholderiaceae_C; genus Hylemonella. Next base: position 1,816 of record DNQP01000053.1, read on the forward strand.
ACCAGGAGTTCAACCAGGGTGTAGCCGCCGTTTCTAGCGTTCTTCATCATCGCTCGCTCCTTTCTTGCTGTCCCCCATCCGACCCCATGCCAGACAGATGCAGCAAGGCTAGAGAAAAGAGCACGCGAGAACATCACCACTTTATGGGAGTCCCCCGAATTCATGGGAGGCGGGCACCCAGCACGATGAAAAACGGCCCTCTAGGAGGGCCGTTTTCAGATGCGGTTTATCCCTTATTCGGAGATCAATTCTCGCCAGGAGATACGGCGGGTCGCGGCCCCTGTCGCGCCGAAGCGCAAGGGAACGCTGACTTCCTGGCCTGTAGACAAACGGTACTTGGCAATCACCGTGCCGTTGGGCAGCTGTGCAATCTGCGGTGCCGTAGCCACGCCAGCCCCCAGGCTGGTGGCAATAACGCCACTGGAGGTTCCAACGGCACCGCCCGTCAGATAGTCAAGCATATAGCCCAAGGCGATACCGTCACTGCCCCCGGTATTTGGCGTGCAGGCCACCGCCGTACTCGCGGTTGGCACACTGGTCGAGAAGGCCAGTGTCCCCAAAGCCAGCTTCGGATCCGTGAACTGGATTTCACCCGCTCCCGAAGGGAAATCCAGGAACCAGCCGTTTTGCGTTGCCAGGTTGGAGTTGGCCGAGCCGCTGATCTGGGAAACCGTCCGCACCTTCTGCCCAGGCAAGCAGACACTGATGTCAACGCCTGAGGGGCAGACACCATCAGTGGCCCGCTGGCCGATAAACGTCGTATACGTGCGCGGATTGTCGTAGGTGGTCGTCGTCGTCAGATCATCCTTGACCGCGTAGAAGGAGTTCTTCGGCGAACCTCCCACATCGCTGGTTCCGAGGTAGCGACCAGTACCGACATAAACCACAGGCGAACCGTTGATGGTCGTGACCTGCGGGCGCACCGTGATGGGCTGGAGAGCGCCTGTACTGTCCTTGAAGACAGCCAGCTTGTGCACACCAAAGCTGCCCGACTCGATCGAGAAGCGCCACAGATTACCCAGCAGGTCACCACCATAGACGCGGCGGGTCACATTATTGCTGTCGGCCTGCGCAGTGATCTGACCGAAGCCACTGGGACTGTTCACCGCGCCAGCACCCGTAGAGATCGGCGAGCCGACCATCTGCGCCCCGGTTGAAGCATTCAGCACGTACAGATAACCCAAACCGTCCCCGGAACCGTTCTTCACGCAGGCCGGATCCACGGTGCGAGGGCAGTTGTTGTAGCCGGAGGTCAGCAGAACAACCCAGGTGCCGTTGGTGAGCTTGGTGATCTGGGGCTTACCGAAGGAGTAGCCCATGTTGGGGTGCGTGAACTCCCAAAGCAATGCCGGGTTGGCCGGATCCGTCACGTCGAGCGCGTAGTAGCCTGTACCACCGCCATTCAGACCACCGACAAGAATGGTTCTCCACTCCGATGCAGAGCAGGTTTGCGTGGGCGCCTTGGGGCAGATATCACCAGCAATGGGCGTCCCCTCAACTGAGTACTGATGCTTGTCAGCGTAGCTCTTATCAGCCAGCGTGTACAAACGCGGGAGCACAAAACTCGGGATGTAGGCCCACGCCTCCTGCCCGGTGGTGGCGTTGAACGCGTGCACCATGCCATCGTTGGAAGCGGTGTAGACAATGGAAGCCCGTGCAGCCTGCGCAATTTTGAAGTCAGCGTAGCCACTGTCCGCGTAGTAGCGGCTCGGAGGGCCGACGAACTGAGGTTGCGCCGACACAATATCGCCCAGCCTCGAACCACGACGGCGGTAGAACTTGCTGTTGTCGGGGGTTGGGCCTTCCTCGTTGACGCGTTCCCCGCGCAGGAAATTGACCAGATTTTCGCCCGCAGCGGCTGTCTGATTGGCGGTACTCAGACAATTCGTTCCAGTACTGCAGAACTGGGACAGTCCAGTCAGAACCGTCGCATACTGCGGCGCCGCCGTTGTGATGTGCGGCGTGGTGAAATAGCTTTTCTGCGTGGCCGAAAGATTGGTCCAGTTGAACAACGCCAGGGAAGACCCGGTGCTGAAATAGATTTTGCGGTCTGTGTAGTCGCGCGCGTTCAGAAGATTTGAAGCAGACCAGTCGTAAGCCGTGGGATCCGGGGACAGGTGGTTGTAATCAGGCACGCTGCCATCGGTCAGGTTCATGGTCTGACGGATCAGCTCACCGGACCATTCCACAGTCTTGAAGTAGGAACTGAACTGGAAATTGTTGCCCGAAGTGATCTTCGGGTTGGTCGTCGCCGCAGCGGACGCCGTACCCGGGCGCGGCGCATTCACGATGGCCTTGAGCGTGCTGGTGAGACCCGCGGTCAGCGTCGCCGGATCGGTGGCACTGAAATAATTACCCCGACCGTTGACCGCCGCGTGCCAAAGGTCGTCGGTGTTCTCAATCCTGTTGGAGCCAGGCACAGGCCAGTTACAGGGGCCGCCGGTGACCGTGATCGTATCGCGCCAAGTGCAGTTGGTCGCAGTAGCCGTGTTGCCCTTGAGAACATCCCAGTAGTCCCCAGAGGTGTCAGTCAGATAGGTGGACGAGAACACCATGCGCCCGCGCACGCCCAACCCCAACGTGCTGGTGGTCATGTGCTGCCAAGTGGCCGTATCCTGCCCGGTGGCGGGTACGGTGTTCGGTTCACAAAGGTTGTTCGGCGTGGTTGACGGCGCAATGGTCGGCCCAGTACAGTTGCCAAGGGCGGTGGTCCGCAGATTGGTTGCATAGTAATAGGCCGCCACGTCTGCCAGCGTGTTGGCCACGCCGCCAGTCCCGACAGACGTCGAATCAACGACGGGCGCCAGATCCGCCAGTTGGTTAATGACCGTGTTGGACGCCGCCCCCGTATTCACGGTACCAGCCAGCACCGGTGTCGTCACCCCAGCCACCGGCAGGTCGGCCGTCGCCACGCAGACGTTGTTGACGGTGGGTGTGCCCGAGGACCAGGTGCCGGCTGCACTGGGGCAGGGTGCTGGCTGGCCGCCGCAGGTTTCACCACCAGAACTCTCTGAATAAGTCTGCGGGACACTGGTGTCAATGTTGTAGCTCGGCGTCGCGGGCGTCAGCGGCCCAACAGGGCCTGCCACACCGTTGATGGTGGTCTGCGTTGTGGTCTGGGTGGCCTTGTACCGATCGGTCGTCGTCGAGCTGAAACCGGTCAGGACATTGGTTTGAGTCTGCGGTGTTACCGTGACCCGGCTGCCGGGTGTGCTCTGGCTGGGACAGACGCCGGAAGTGGTGGAATAGCCCGTACCGAAGGCGGTGTTGGAAGAGATGCAACCCGTCTTGCCGCTGATGTTGGAGACCAAGTACCACGTCTTATTGGTGGAGTCCGTGACCGAGGATGCGCCCACCGCAATGGTCCCGTTGTTCGTGTCATTGCGACAGAACCAGGCATTGTTGGTCAGGTTGTAGCAACGACCGCTGAAGGGATTCGACGTTGAGTAGCCGACGGCCCCCTGGCGGTTGTTGCTCACGCTCATCGGTGCCGTGGCTGTGTTCGTCGGCGCCACGCTGGCCGTGCAGGCGGCACCGATCACGGTGCTGGTACGACTCCAGGTCCGTGTTCGGGTGGATGCCGTATCGGTCGTTACACGATCTTGCAGCTTGGTGTAGGTCGTTACCGTGGTCGTAGTCACTTGGCTACCGTCGTTGTAGGGCCTAGACAAGGCACCGTCCTGGTTACCGATTTGCGTAGTACCGTCAAGCTGAACCACCAGAGAATCGGCTTCGTTCCAAGTGCCGTCAGTCGAAAGTATGGTGTAGTTCTGCTGGCAGGAATACTGCACTGGGTCCACCACCGCCCGGCTGTTGATCGTCGAGATCTTGTTCGCA
>DNQP01000073.1:0-15759 GCA_003500955.1 Curvibacter sp.
CAGGTCGCCGTCCGTCAGCACCGGCACCTTGCCTGCGGGGTTGAGGCCGCTGATGGCCTGCTTGAACTGGGAGTTGGCTTCGAAGGAGTCGAAGCGCACCAGAACCTCTTCAAACGGGATGCCGGCCTGGCGCAGCAGCACCCAGGGCCGCATGGACCAGGACGAGTAGTTCTTGTTGCCGATGTACAGCTTCAGCATGGTTCATGCTCCGCTCGCAAGATGGTGCAATAGCGTATCCGTTTCCGGGTCCGAGGGGTAGAAGAGCTCGATGCTCAGCTCGGCCAGCGTGATGTCGCGTGGCGTGCCGAAGGAGGTCAGCGTGGTGAAGAGCGAAAAGCGCTGTCCGCCCAGCAGCAGCACGCAGGGGATGAGCAGGCTGGGTGCGGCATCGGGCGCCGGGGCCGCGGCCTGCAGCGCGGCCACATTAGGGTACTGCTGCACTTCCCGCAGCAGGGCGGTCATGGTGGCGTCACGCGTGTCCTGCACCTGTTTGCTCAAGGCCTGCATCAGATAGCTGCCCCATTCGGCGAAGTTCTGTGTCAGTGCCGCAAAGCCTTCCGGGTGCAGGCTGGCGCGGAACATATTGAGCTGGGGCTCGCGCAGGGCCGCGGGCAGCAGGGCGATGAGGCGCTGGGCCGCGGCGTTGGCGCGCACCACGTTCCAGTGGCCGTCGAGCACGATGCCGGGGTAGGGGTCGTGCGCGTGCAGCAGCTTGTCCAGTGCGGCGTGGATCTGCGCCATCTGGCTCGAAGCCAGGGGCTGTTCGCTGTAGCGCGGTGCGTAGCCGGCCGCGAGCAGCCAGACGTTGCGCGCGCGCAGCGGCAGGGCCAGACGCTGGGCGATGGCCAGCAGCACCTCGGCGCTGGGCCGGGAGCGGCCGGTCTCCACAAAACTCAGGTGGCGCGGCGAGATGCCCACTTCCAGCGCCAGGTCCATCTGGCTCAGGCGGCGCTGCTGGCGCGCCTCGCGGATCAGTTCGCCGATGCCGGTGGCGGTCGAGGGGCTGGGGTTGGCTTGCAAGGTGTTCATGAGGGATCTGTCAGATGCTCGGACGCAGCATGCCCCATTGTGCGCACAGCTTCCATGACCTCGGAGGTAATCGACGCCATGCAGGCCGCGGTCGACACTGGCGCCACCATCCACTGCATAGGAGTCTGACCATGTCCACCCTGTCCCACGTCCTGTCCTCGCCCCGCCTGCTGCAGCTGACCCTGCGCGCCGATGCGGCCAGCGGCATCGCCATGGGCCTGCCCCTGGTGGCCTTCGCCGAACCCCTGGCCGCGCTGCTGGGCCTGCCCGCGCAGCTGCTGCTGGCCTGTGGCCTGGCGCTGTTCCCGTTCGCGGCCCTGATGCTGCTGGCCGCCCGCAGCGCGCGGCCACCGGCGGCCCTGGTCTGGCTCGTGATCGGGGGCAATGTGGCCTGGGTGCTGGGCAGCGTCTGGCTCTGGTACGCCTTGCCGCTCAAGCTGCCGGGGCAGGTCTTTCTGGTGGTCCAGGCCCTGGCCGTGCTGCTGCTGACCGAGCTGGAGTTCACGGGGTGGCGTCGCCTGTCCGCCGTGCGCCGCTGGCCCGACGAGTGATGTCAACGGCGCCGGTAGCGCTCGCGCAAGCCCAGCAGCCGGTCGCTGAGGCCCAGATAGCCCGGCGCCACGGCGGCCGGGCCGCTGGCCGTGATGCCCAGCGCAGCCAGGCCGGGCAGGCGGCCCGTGGCCACGTTGTCGAACGTCATCGAGTCGAGGTTGTCGCGGCTCATCAGCGGTTCACCCGGTGCCAGCTCCATGCACAGGGCCTGCAGCCGTCCCAGCGCGTCGGGCAGGGGCAGCACGGGGCGCGGTACGCCGGCGGACCGGCCGGCGAGCTGCACGAGCTCGCGCAGCGTCATCACTGCCGGGCCACAGAGTTCGTAGGTCTGGCCGATGCTGCCGCGGTCCTGCAGGCAGTGCACCACGGCGGCGGCCACATCCTCCACCCAGACCGGCTGGAAGCGCGCGTTCGCGCCCGCCAGCGGCATGACGGGGAAGATGCGTTGCAGCCGGGCGAAGAGGTTGAGGAAGCGGTCGTCGGCGCCGAAGATCACGCTGGGGCGCAGCACGGTGAGTTGCAGGCCTTGCCGGGCCGCGGCCTGCAGGGCGGCCTCGCCGCGGCTCTTGCTGCGCAGGTAACGCGAGGGGGCGGTGTCGGTGGCGCTGCCATCGGCGCCCAGGGCGCTGATGTGCACCAGCCGCGGTACGCCTGCGCTCAGGCAGGCCCGCGCGAGTTTCTCGGGCAGCTCGACATGGGTGCGCTGGAAATCGGCCTCGCGGCCGTGCAGGATGGCCACGAGGTGGACCACGGCGTCGTGCCCGGCCAGCAGGCGGCGCAGCGCGGCTTCGTCGTGCACGTCGGCTTCGAGCACCGTGAGGCCGGGCAGGTGCTGGACCGCACTGGCGTTCTTCGCACGACGGGTGGGCACGGTCACGGCCCAGCCCTGGCGGGCCAGGTGTTCGCAGACATGGCGGCCCACAAAGCCGGTGCCGCCGAGCACCAGGACGCGTTTCATGGCAATTCTTCGGCAGGTTCAGGCTTGTCCACGCCGGTCGGGCCGACAAAGCCCAGGCGCGTCTTGAGCGACTGGGGTTCGCCCGTGAGCACGGCGGCGTAGTTGACCGTGTTGGCCAGCACCTTCTTGACGTAGTCGCGGGTCTCGCCGAAGGGGATGTTCTCGGCCCAGACCGCGGCTTCGAGCACCGGGTCGCCGGTCTGCCCGCGCCAGAGCTTGGAGCGGCTGGGGCCGGCGTTGTAGGCCGCGGCGGCCAGGGGCATGGAGCCATCGAAGGCGTCCATCACGAGCTTGAGGTAGCTGGTGCCGATGGTGATGTTGGTGTCGCGTTCGGTGATCTGCTTGGGCTTGAAATTGGCCATGCCGATGCGCCGCGCCGTCCAGCGCGCCGTGGCGGGCATCACCTGCATCAGGCCGGCCGCGCCTACGCCCGACTTGGCTTCGAGGATGAAGCGGCTTTCCTGGCGGATCAGGCCGTAGACGAAGGCGGGCTCCAGGCCCGTGAGTTCGGCGCGGCGCTCGACCTCCTGCTTGTAGGGCGTGGGGAAGCGCTGCGCATAGTCCATCACGCTGCGGGTGCGTTCGCTGGCGTTGATGCAGCGGTCCCAGACCTGCTGTTCGCAGGCGATGGCGGCAGCGGCCAGCAGTTCGCGGTCGTTCATGCCGCCGCGTTGATGCAGATTGGTGCTGTAGTTCCACTCGCGCACACCCTCCGTGCGCAGGCCGATCTGGATGGCCGCCAGCGCGCGCTTGAGGCCGGGGTTGTCGCGCGCGGCCTGCAGCTCCTCGTCGGTCAGCGGGGCCGGCGCGGCGGGCGGCACGATGCGCTGGCCCAGTTCCTCCATGGCCAGCTGCTCGTAGAAGCCGCGCGGCGAGGCGATGGACTGCAGCAGGGTGCGCGAGCGCAGCTCGGCATTGGGCGCCTGCAGGGCCAGCAGGGCGCGGGCGCGCCAGTAGATCCAGGTCGGGTCGCGCAGCTGGTTTTCGCCGAGCGCGGCGATGCTGTCGTGCACCTGCTGCCAGTCGTTGGCGCGCAGGGCGGCGCGCACTTTCCAGACCAGGTGGTCGCTGTGCATGAAGCGCTCTTCACCCTGGGCGTAATAGCCCAGGGCCTTATCGGAGAGCATGCGCGCGGCGCGCTTGCCGATCACGCCCCAGACCCAGCTGCGCTCTTCCTGCGTGAGCTGGGCGCGCCAGCGCAGCTTGTTGACCTCTTCGGCCGCGGCCCCGGGATCGCTCGAGGCGAGGCGGATCATGGCCAGCGTGACCCACTCGCGGGTCTTGGGGCGGAAGGCGGTGAGCTTCTCGTCCAGATAGCGCTTGGGGTTGGCGTAGAGGGTGTTCAGGCCGTTGGCCCAGTCGGGGCTGAGCAGGTCCACGGCCTGCTGGGCGATGCGCGGCTTGTCGAACTCGAAGCCCAGGCGGGCGCGGTGCCAGGCCACCATGGGGTCGAGCCGCTCGTCCTTGAGCAGGCGCTCGGCCGCCGCGGCGCAGCCCTCGTCCGGCTCACGCTGGGCCAGCCAGAGCTCCTGCACCTGGGCGGCCACGTCTTCACCCTGGGTGGCATAGGCCGCATGCAGGGCGTGGCAGCGCACCTCGGGGTCGTCCTGCATGCGGAACTTGGCGTACTCGGCCTGGAAGCGGCCCCAGTCGCGCCGCTTGCCCAGCAGCAGCAGCCAGTCGTTGCGCAGGCGGTCTTCCTGGTAGGTGCCGGCGTAGCGCGTGAGGAAGGCGTCGATCTCGGCGGTCTTGGCCTCGTCAAGGCGGGCGCTGAGCTCCCAGTAGGCGGCCCAGGGTTCGAGCACATGGCCCTGGACCTGTGGCAGCAGGCTGCTCAGGCGCCGGGCGTCGGGCTTTTTGTAGGCCTCGGCCATGTCGGTGATCAGCGCGTCCTGGTTGGGCTGGGCGCGCACCTTGGATTTGGTTGGTGTCGCCCCTGCGGGCAAGCCCAAAACCAGACCCAGGGCGAAGGATGTCAGAATGACTTGAAAACGCATGTCGAAATTATGGACACTCCAGAGGCAAAACGGGCACAAGAAAAGAAAAACCTGCGCCAGCGGCTCATTACGCAACGCCTGAACCTGCCCGATCGCCTACAGCGTGCGGCACTTTTGCAACAGGTGATGCGCATCTGGCTCGTGGGGCGCAATGACCTGGTGATCGGTGCGTATTGGCCCATCAAGGGCGAATTCGATCCCCTGCCCGCCCTGCACCGCTGGAAAGAGGACGGCGAGCTGCTGGACAACCCGCAACCGCGTCGTATCGGCCTGCCCGTGATCGACAAGGTGCACAAGACCCTGACCTTCCACGCCTGGTACCCGGGCTGCCCCATGGAAGAGGACGCCTACGGCATTCCGAAACCCAAGGACACCGAGGTCATCGTGCCCACGTTACTCTTCGTGCCCTGCGTGGGCTACGGGCCTGGCGGCTACCGCCTGGGCTATGGCGGTGGCTTCTACGACCGCACGCTGGCGACGCTGCAGCCCAAGCCTTACACCGTGGGGCTGGGCTACACCGTCGGCTACCTCGACGATTTCGAGCCCGAGCCCCACGATGTGCCGCTGGACGCCATCCTCAACGACAACGGCGTGGTCTGGCCCGTGCCAGGGCTGGGCTGAGGCCCGGGCAAGGTTTGCGCTAAACGTAAGGGATTCCGCGTCCGTAAAATCGCGGCGCCATCACCTAGGAGCCACCATGGGCAAAGCCTTCGCCTCGCAAGCGGACCTGACGGACAAGAAGACCACCTTCGAGCGCCTGAGCGAGCACTGCTGGGCCTACACCACCGAAGGCGACCCGAACTCGGGGGTGATCATCGGCGACCGCTTCATCCTCGTCAGCGACGCCACGGCCACGCCGGCCATGGCCCGCGACCTGATCGCCAAGATCCGCACCGTCAGCGACCTGCCCATCAAATACGTGCTGCTCACGCATTACCACGCGGTGCGCGTGCTCGGCGCCTACGCCTACGCGGCCGAAGGCGCGACCGAGATCATCGCCAGCCAGGGCACGCTGGAGCTGATCCGCGAGCGCGGCGCGCAGGACATGAAGAGCGAGATGGAGCGTTTCCCGCGTCTGTTCCGCAACGCCGAGACCGTGCCCGGCCTGACCTGGCCCACCATGGTCATCGGCGGCGGCAACCCCGCGCGCGGCGAGGTGCCGGGCAAGCTGTCGATCAACCTTGGCGGCGTGGTGGTGCAGATCTGGAGCCCGGGGCCGGGCCACACGCGCGGCGACACCATTGCCTGGGTCGAGGAGGAAAAGGTGCTGTATTCGGGCGACCTCGTCGAGTACGAGGCCGGCGTCTACACCGGCGACGCCCAGCTGGCCGAATGGCCGGACACGCTGGAGGCGCTGCGTGCGCTGCAGGCCGAGTACCTGGTGCCGGGCCGCGGCGAGGCCATGAAGGGCAAGGCCAACGTCAACAAGTCACTGGACTACACGAAACGCTGGGTGCAGACGCTGTACCGCGCCGCGCAGGAGGCGGTGGCCTTGGGGCTGGACCTCAAGGCCGCCATGGCGCACACCCGCAAGGCCATGGACCCGATCTTCGGCCACGTCTTCATCTACGAGCACTGCCTGCCCTTCGATGTCACGCGCGCCTATGACGAGGCCAGCGGCATCAAGCACCCGCGCATCTGGACCGCCGAGCGCGACCAGCAGATGTGGGCCGCCTTGCAGGGCTGAGTCGTCACTGGCAGGCCGCGGCCATGCCCTTCATCTGCTGCTCGCACTGCGCACGCGAGGCCTCGGGCAGGCGGGCGCAGGCAGCCTGCATGCGGGCCCGGTCCATCTGCTGGCACATGGGGCTGTTCTTGTCGAACTGCATCATGCTGTCGCCCTTGCAGGCGCCAGCGTAGGTGTAGCGGACCTTGAAGTTGCGCGCTTGGCCGTCCTTGCTGACCGTGGTGTCCATCAGGTAGCTCTTGTCGTTCTCGCGCGTCATCAGCAGGCGCGAGTTGCCGCCGTCCTTGCAGCTGACCTCGATCTCGGCCTGGGTGTCGGTGTTGCGCAGCACCTTGGGCGTGCACTGCGAGTTCTCGGCGGGCGAGCCCTGGCTCATGCGCCGGGCCACGTCCATGCACAGGGCGGTCTGACCCATGGCGGCCGCGCCGCGCGCCATCTGCGGGTCGTCGCTGGAGACCAGTTCCATGCGCCACAGGCCCTGGCCCAGGGGGCTTGACTTGAAGAGGCGCAGCTCGGAGAGCGCGTTGCTGGCCTGGGCGGTGCCAGCCAGCAGCAGGGCGGCCAACAGACCGAGGCGCAGAGGGGTGGGTAAACCAGGGCGCATGGCAGAAGCTCCGTAAATGGCATTCCAGCCATTCTGGCAGCGGCCGGCACGCACCGCCAGCCCCAGGCCGCGCGGCGCTCTCAGCCCGCGGCGGCCAGCCGGCGCATGATGACCTCGTAGTCGCGCAGCCGCTCCACCACCCGGCGGCGTTGCGCCGGGCTTGCGCTCTCGTGCAGGGCGGCGATGGTGTCGCAGCCCTCGCGGATCAGTCGCTCGTAGCCGGACCGCATGACCGGATCGGGCGGTTCCAGGCTGCGCTGCACCAGGGCCAGCATTTCGGCCTGTGTGTGCGCCGGGCGGTCGCCGCCGCGGTGCTCCTGCAACACTTGCAGGATGTCCTGCTGCCGGCGCTGGCGTTCGGCCCAGGCCAGCCGGGCGTCGTAGCCGGACTCGGCCAGGCGTTGGCGCAGCAGGGCCCGCTGGGCCTCCGTCAGGCGACCATAGAAATCCTCGTAGCGCTTCACCGCGCGATCGACGCGCCGCTCCAGCAGCTCGTCGGCGCTGCCCTCCAGCCATTCGGCGCGCCAGCTGCGGTTGCTTTTTTCGAACTCGCGCGCCAGATGGCGGAGCTGGGCGGGCTGCAGCGTCGGGGCCAGATCCGCCAGGATCTGGGCACTTTGGACGCCCAGGCGGCGCATGTGCACGCGGGCCTGGTCCAGCACCCCACAAACCTGCTCGGCGCTGACCGATCCGCTCGCGCGCTGCTGGGCGCCCTGGAGCAAATCGGCGTAGGCCGGCAGTTCCTGGCGGCGGTGCCAGGCGTGCAGCCCGTCCAGCCTGGTGCGCATGGCACGTGATTGGGCGTCGTCGAAATCCAGATAGCCGTCCAGCCACCAGTTCAGCAGCACGGGTGCGTTGTTGTAGCCGGTCTGCACCGTGCCGCAGCCGGCCAGAACGGCCAGCAGCAGCACGCTGATAATGCGGGTCAAGACAGTCAACACCATGGTGGATGTGCGCATGAAGCAGAACGGACAGGCAGTGGATGTGGTCATCATGGCTGCGGGCAAAGGCACCCGCATGAAAAGCCGTCTGCCCAAAGTATTGCACCGTCTGGCCGGGCGTGCCTTGCTGCAGCACGTGGTGGACACCGCCGTGGGGTTGAATGCGCGGCGCGTGGTGGTCATCACGGGCCACGGCGCGGCCGAAGTCGAGGCGGGTGTGGTGCATCCGGGCGGCGGCATGTTGCAGTTCGTGCGCCAGGAGCCGCAGCTGGGCACGGGCCACGCGGTGCAGCAGGCCGTGCCGGCCCTGCCCGATGACGGCGTCGTGGTCGTGCTCTCGGGCGATGTGCCGCTGACCCAGGCCGAGACCCTGGGCGCGCTGATCGCGGCCTGCGGTGGCGAGAAGTTGGCGCTGCTGACCATCGAATTCGCCGATCCCACGGGCTATGGGCGCATCGTGCGCGATGCCGCGGGCGCGGTGCAGGCCATCGTGGAGCACAAGGACGCGTCCGAGACCCAGCGCCAGATCCGCGAGGTCTACAGCGGCATCATGGCCGTGCCCGCGCGCCTGCTCAAGCCCTGGCTGGGTCGGCTCGACAACAAGAACGCCCAGGGTGAGTACTACCTGACCGATGTGGTGAAGTTCGCGGTGGCGCAAGGCGTGCCCGTGGTAGGCCACAAGATCGTCGACGCGCTGCAGGTGGCTGGCGTCAACAGCCCGGTACAGCTGGCCGAGCTGGAGCGCGCCTACCAGCAGCGCGCCGCGCGCAGCCTGATGGAGCAGGGCGTGCGCCTGGCCGACCCGGCGCGCTTCGACGTGCGCGGCGAACTGCTCTGCGGCCCCGACGTGGAGATCGACATCAACTGCGTCTTCGCCGGCCGCGTGGAACTGGGCGAGGGCGTGCGCATCGGCGCGCACTGCAGCATCAGCAACGCCAGCATCGGCCCGGGCGCGGTCATCCATCCCTACACGCACATCGAGGGCGGGGTCAGCGCCAGGGACCGCATCGAGGTCGGGGCCGGTGCGCTGATCGGCCCCTATGCACGCCTGCGCCCGGGCGCCAAGCTCGGCGACGAGGTGCACATCGGCAACTTCGTCGAGATCAAGGCCGCCACGCTGGCCCAGGGCGCCAAGGCCAACCACCTGGCCTACATCGGCGATGCCCAGGTGGGCGCGCGCGTGAACTACGGCGCGGGCAGCATCACGGCCAACTATGACGGCGCCAACAAGCACACCACGGTGATCGGCGAGGACGTGCACATCGGCAGCAACTGCGTGCTGGTCGCGCCCGTGACCATCGGCGCCGGCGGCACCGTGGGTGGCGGCTCCACCATCACCAAGGACACGGCGCCGGGCGCGCTGACCGTGGCGCGCGCCAAGCAGGTCAGTCTGGGCAACTGGCAGCGCCCGCAGAAGAACAAGAAGTAAGCACCGCATGAGCAACGAACCCCTGTCGGACGAGTCCGCCCACGACCTGGAGATCGAACGGCTGCGCACCGAGCTCCACGCGGCGCGTGGCGCGCTGGGTGACTTTGCCTACGCGGTCTCGCACGACCTGCGCGCCAGCCTGCGCCACATCCTGTCCTATGCCTCGCTGCTGCGCGAGGAGATGGGGCCGGTGCTGCCGGGCGAGGCCGCGGCTTATCTGGACACCATCCAGGGCGCCTCACGCACCCTGGGCCAGCAGATCGACGGCCTCATGGCCTGGAGCCAGCTCGACCGCACCGAGCTGCAGGTGCAGGAGCTCGATGCCGCCCTGCTGATTGCCGAGGCGCAGGCCCAGCTGGCCGAGGCCGGTGCGGGACGGTCCATCGTCTGGCAGATCCAGGACGGCCTGCCCGTGCTCTTCGGTGATGCGGCGCTGCTGCGCCAGCTCTTCGTGCACCTGCTGTCAAACGCGATCAAGTTCACGCGCGGCCGCGCGCCGGCGGAGATCGCCATCCGTGCCGAGCTGGCGCCCGAGGGCTGGGTCACCTACACCGTGGCCGACAACGGCGTGGGTTTTGACCCGGTGCGCCAGCACAAGCTTTTTCACGTGTTCCAGCGCCTGCATGGGGCCAGCCAGTTCGAGGGCCTGGGCCTGGGGCTGGCACTCGCGCGCAAGATCGTCGAGCGCCATGGCGGCAGCATCCGCGCCGAGGGGACGCCCGAGGCCGGCTGCCGCGTGAGCTTCACGCTGCTGCGCGCCGTCTGATCAGCCGGGCAGCCGTGCCGGCAGCGGCACCCGCGTGCCGAACTTGCTGCGTTTGACGCTGAAGTAGCTCTTGACGTTGCGCACATTGGCGTCGGCCGTGAACAGGCGCTGCGCCAGTGCCAGGTAGTCCGGCATGTCCCGCGCATGGACGATGAGCACGAAGTCCGGCCCGGGCGAGACGCGGTAGCACTGCTGCACGGCCGCGTCGGCGGCGACCCTCTGCTCGAAGGCCGCCTGCGCCTCTTCACCCTGACGTTCCAGCGTGATCTCGACGATGGCCGTGAGCCCGTGGCCCAGCAGGGGCGTGAGCTTGTCCACGCCAAGAATGGCCACCTGCTTTTCCACCAGCCCGCTGTCCACCAGGCGCTTGACGCGGCGCAGGCACGTGGGCGGCGAGATGTGGGCGCGCGCCGCCAGGGCCTGGTTGCTCAGGCTGGCGTCCTGCTGCAGGGCGTCGAGCAGCAGCAGATCGGTCTGGTCGATGGTGATGGATTCCATATCAAGGCGATTTTTGGAATATTTCGATTAATCTTGATTTTCGTGAAATTAAAGTTCAATTCAATTCAAAAATCAATCAGATATTTTTCATCAGGCCTTCTACCATCTCGGCTTCTTGTCCTGGAGTGAACACTTATGTGTGGCATCGTCGGCGCCGTTTCCCAGCAAAACATCGTCCCGGTCCTGGTGCAGGGCCTGCAGCGGCTCGAGTACCGCGGCTATGACTCCTGCGGCGTGGCGGTGCACACCCCTGCCGGTCCGCAGCGTGCACGCAGCACCTCGCGCGTGGCCGAGCTGGCCGAGCAGGTGCAGCGCGATGCCGTCACCGGCTACACCGGCATCGCCCACACGCGCTGGGCCACGCACGGCGCGCCCGCCGTGCACAACGCGCACCCGCACTTCAGCCAAGGCACGGGCGCCGACGCCGCCCAGCGCGCCGCACGCGTGGCCCTGGTGCACAACGGCATCATCGAGAACTACGAGGAACTGCGCGCCGACTTGCAGCAGCGCGGCTATGTCTTCGTGAGCCAGACCGATACCGAAGTGATCGCGCACCTGGTGGACTCGCTCTACAACGGCGACCTGTTCGAGGCCGTGAAGGCCGCCACCCAGCAGATGCATGGCGCCTATGCCATCGCCGTCTTCCACAAGGACGAGCCGCATCGCGTGATCGGTGCGCGTGCCGGCTCGCCGCTGATCCTGGGTGTGGGGGCCGATGGCTCTAATTACCTGGCCAGCGACGCCATGGCCCTGGCCGGCGTGACGGACCAGATTGTCTACCTCGAAGAGGGCGACGTGGTGGACCTGCAGCTGGGCAAGCACTGGATCGTGGGCCGGGATCACAAGCCCGTGCAACGCCCGGTCAAGACCGTGCAGGCCCACAGCGGCGCGGCCGAACTCGGCCCCTACCGCCATTACATGCAAAAGGAGATCTTCGAGCAGCCGCGCGCCATTGCCGACACGCTCGAGGGCGTGGAAGGCATCGTCCCCGAGCTCTTCGGCGACGGCGCCTACAAGGTCTTCAAGGAGATCGACAAGGTGCTGATCCTGGCCTGCGGCACCAGCTACTACAGCGGTTGCACGGCCAAGTACTGGCTCGAGAGCATCGCCAGGATCCCCACCCAGGTGGAAGTGGCCAGCGAATACCGCTACCGCGACTCCGTGCCCGACCCGCGGACCCTGGTCGTCACCATCAGCCAATCGGGTGAGACCGCCGACACCCTGGCCGCGCTGCGCCATGCGCAGAGCCTGGGCATGGCGCAGACCCTGACCATCTGCAACGTGGCCACCAGCGCCATGGTGCGCGAGTGCAAGCTGCACTACATCACGCGCGCCGGCGTGGAGATCGGCGTGGCGTCCACCAAGGCCTTCACCACCCAGCTCGCCGGCCTCTTCCTGCTGACGCTGGCGCTGGCCCAGCTGCGCGGGCACCTGGACGAGGCCGAGGAAGCCAAGCACCTCAAGGACATGCGCCACCTGCCCGTGGCCCTGCAGGCCGTGCTGGCGCTGGAGCCGCAGATCATGAGCTGGGCCGAGGACTTCGCGCGCATGAACAACGCGCTCTTCCTGGGCCGCGGCCTGCACTACCCCATCGCCCTCGAAGGTGCGCTCAAGCTCAAGGAAATCAGCTACATCCACGCCGAGGCCTATCCCGCCGGCGAGCTCAAGCACGGCCCGCTGGCCCTGGTCACGGCCGAGATGCCCGTGGTGACCGTGGCGCCCAACGACGCGCTGCTGGAGAAGCTCAAGAGCAATATGCAGGAAGTGCGCGCGCGCGGCGGCGTGCTCTATGTGCTGGCCGACAGCGACACCAAGATTGAGAGCGCCGAAGGCCTGCATGTGATCCGCATGCCCGAGCACTACGGTGCCCTGTCCCCACTTCTGCACGTGGTGCCGCTGCAGCTGCTGGCGTATCACACGGCGTGTGCGAGAGGCACCGATGTGGATAAACCGAGAAACCTGGCCAAGAGTGTGACCGTCGAATGAACGCCTCCACGCAAGAACAAGCCCCCGTCCTCATCGCCGGCGGCGGCATTGCCGGCATGGCCATGGCGCTCACGCTGCACCAGATCGGCGTGCCCTGCCGCGTCTTCGAGACCGTGCCCGACCTGCAGCCCCTGGGTGTCGGCATCAACCTGCAGCCCAATGCCGTGCGCGAGCTCTATGAGCTGGGGATCGGTGCGGAGCAGCTCGACACCATCGGCATCCAGGCGCGCGAATGGGCGCTGGTGGGCCGCAACGGCAACGATGTCTATGCCGAGCCGCGTGGCTTGCTGGCAGGCTACAAATGGCCGCAGTACTCGGTGCACCGCGGCCAGCTGCAGATGCTGCTGCTGCGCGAGGTGTAGCGCCGGCTCGGTCTGGACGCGGTGCAGACGGGCTGTCGCGTCACGGGCTACCGCAACGAGGCGCAGGGTGTCACCGCGTTCGTCGAGACCCACCAAGGGCAGCGCCTCGAAGTGCCCGGGCGCCTGCTGATCGCCGCGGACGGCCTGCACTCGGCCATCCGCGCGCAGATGCATCCGGACCAGCCGCCCATCCAGTGGGGCGGCGCCATCATGTGGCGCGGCACCACCCCGGGCAAGGCCATCCGCACCGGTGCCTCCTTCGTGGGCGTGGGTTCCCTGAGGCACCGTGTGGTGCTCTACCCGATCTCGCCGCCCGATCCGCTCACCGGCCTGTCCACCATCAACTGGATCGCCGAGATCACGGTGGACAACGCGGGCGGCTGGACCCAGGGCGACTGGAACCGGCGCGTGAAGCTGGAAGATTTCATCCATCACTTCGAGGGCTGGAACTACGACTGGCTCGATGTGCCGGCCATGCTGAGCGGCGCGTCCGAGGTCTTTGAATACCCCATGATCGACCGCGACCCCGTGCCCACCTGGGTAGATGGCCGCGTGGCGCTGATCGGCGATGCGGCCCATGTGATGTATCCGGTGGGCTCCAGCGGCGCGAGCCAGGGCATCGTCGACACGCGCGTGCTCGGCGCGGCCATGATCGAGCACGGCGTCACGCCCGCAGCCTTGCAGGCCTACGACCAGAAGCTGTGCAAGGACATCTCGGCCCTGGTGCTGCGCAACCGCGGCTCAGGCCCCTTCGGCATCCTGGGGCTGGTGGACGAGCGTTGCGGTGGCGTCTTCGACGACATCGACGCGGTGATCCCCAAGGCCGAGCGCGACGAGTTCATGGCGCGCTACAAGCAGGCAGCAGGCTTTGCCATCGAGTCCCTCAACGCCGCACCGTCCATCATCGCGCTAGGCGCCCGGGTGCGGCCGGACTGAGCCCAGGCCAGCCCATCCCTTCGGGGTTAACCCGAGCTAGGACTTTCCCCTGTGGGAACTACGTAGTCGCGCCTCTAAGATGCGGGCTCGTTGGGTTATCCGGTTCCTACTAAAAGATGATGCTGAGCGCTGCGACACGTTTTCTCTCCACCATGCAGGAGATGCTCAATCCCCTGCGCGACCCAGCCTCAGGCCAGGCCACCTACCAGATCGACGACATACGCCAGGCCATGCTCCGGTGCCTGGACGAGGATTGTCTGGAGCGCTTCCCGCATGTGGAGCGCCGCATCCTGATGGCGTCCAATGTGCCTGCGCTCTGGTTCCTGCGTCCCGAGTTGCTCATGGTGCTCGCGGCCCGAGCGGGCGAACAGGCCGCCCACGAGACCATCGACGAGATCTCGGCCATGTTCGACGGGCTGCTGCCCAAGAGCCTGAATTCCAGGCCCAGCCGCCTGCAGCGCTGACGGCAGCCAGCTATGTGCCCCCAGCCCCGGCCCTCATGGCCGGGGTTTTTTGCTTTTAATGTCGCCATAAATTGATTTGGGCGACAAAAGTTCAATTTTTTGAGGAATCGAACCCATCAAAAACCAAAAATAGACCTAAATCCTCCCGCTTATCTGCCGTTAACAAACGTACGTAACAGGATAAAAGCCTTCCGCTTCCGGGCGGGGCCCAAGCCCATCATGCAACTGCCTAACATCGACCGCATCGCCGCCCGGCCAGCCGGCACGGAGGTAGTTGCGCCCGCCGCCGCCCGGGTGATCCCGGTGGCGCCCGTGATCCCGCCGACCCCGGCGCCGGAAGCGGCGGGGGTGGTCAACGACATCAACCCCGTGGTGCAGGCCCAGGCTCAGGAGGCCGCGGCCAAGGCCGATCCTTCTCGGGGCAGCCAGCCGGGCGAAAACGACTGGACCCAACGCCAGGAGGCCGCTCCCAAGCCTGAAGAGCCGCCCAAGGAGCCGCTGTCCAAGATGCTCATGGACCACATGACGGCGGTGTGGAGCGCGAGTGCGCGCGTGGTGGAGGTCTGGCTGCAGAACAACGCGGCACAGAACCCTGCGGTCAGCCAGCAAGTGCAGGCGCAGAACCAGGCCATCAACCGCCAGGTCGATCCCATGGCCAGCTCGGGCGTGGTGGCCAAGGAAGTGCTGACCTACTCGCCCACGCAGATCCGCAAGACCGAGAAGCCGGAGTAAGTGCTTCGGCCCCGGGATAATCGGGGCATGCACCACACGACCGCCCTCGTCCTGTTTTCTGGCGGGCAGGATTCCACCACCTGCCTGGCCCATGCGCTCCAAGCCTACGAGCGCGTCGAAACCATCGCCTTCGATTACCGCCAGCGCCACCACGTGGAGTTGGAAGCGCGCCTCAAGGTGCTGGACGAGATCCGGCGCCAGTTTCCGCAGTGGGCGCCCAGGCTGGGGCAGGACCATGTGCTGGACCTGGCCGTGCTGGGCGCGGTCAGCGAGACCTCGCTGACGCGCGACATGAGTTTCAAGATGGAGGCCGGCGGCCTGCCCAACACCTTCGTGCCCGGCCGCAACCTGCTGTTCATGACCCTGGCCGCAGCGGTGGCCTACCGGCGCGACCTGCAGGTCATCGTGACCGGCGTGTGCGAAACCGATTTCTCGGGCTACCCCGATTGCCGCGACGACACCATGAAGGCCATGCAGCTCGCGCTCTCGCTGGGCATGGACAAGCGCTTCCTGATCGAGACCCCGCTGATGTGGATCGACAAGGCCGAGACCTGGCGGATGGCCGAGCGTCTGGGCGGCCCGGCCCTGGTGGACCTGATCGTCGAGCACACCCACACCTGCTACCTGGGCGACCGCGCCCATCGCCACCCCTGGGGCTATGGCTGCGGCAGCTGCCCGGCCTGCGAGCTGCGCGCGCGCGGCTGGGAACGCTACAGAACCCAAGCGCCGAATTAACGCGAGCAGCGTTTCGCCACAGAGGGCATCAAACCGCGGAACGCCGTGGAACCGGCTCTGCCGGGCCACTGGCGTTGCCCCCT
>DNQP01000073.1:16079-16344 GCA_003500955.1 Curvibacter sp.
GTTGCCCCCTGCAAGGGGGGTGGCGCAGCGACACGAAGTACGCGCAGCCTGGGGGTGTTCCCTAGTTCTAGGCCTGACGCAGCTGGAACATCGCCACGGTCTCGTCGCTGCGTTTTTCCAGCGTCCAGCGCTGGCTGTGGAAGGTGGCCACGGTCTGCCGGTGTGCTATTGAAACAATAGCGCCGTTGCCCGCTTTCACCATCGCCAGCAGTTTGCCGTAGAGCGTCTTCTCGGCCTCTTCGTCGAGCGCGCTCGTGGCCTCGTC
>DNQP01000073.1:16646-17111 GCA_003500955.1 Curvibacter sp.
CGTCGAGCGCGCTCGTGGCCTCGTCGGCAAAGATCCAGGTCGGCTTCTTGAGGAAGACGCGCGCCAGCGCCAGGCGCTGCTGCTCACCCCCCGAGAGCTTCTGGCTCCAGGCGTCGGTCACGTCCAGCTGGTCGACGAGTTGCGGCAGCAGGGCATCGCGCAGCGCTTGTCGCAAGGTCTCGTCGTCGTACTTCGTCGCCGGTTCGGGGTAGGCCAGCGCATCGCGCAGGGGCGCGTTGGGGAAGTAGGGGCGCTGCGGGATGAACATGCTGGACGCCGGCAGGGCCACGCGCCCCGAGGCCAGCGGCCAGATACCGGCGAGCGCCCGGAACAGGGTCGATTTGCCACTGCCCGAGGGACCGCTGAGCAAAATGCTGTCACCTGCCTGCACCTGCAGGGCGGTGTGTGCCAGCAGCCGGTCGCCGGTGGGCAGGTCCAGGTTCAGTTCGCTGGCCTGCAGACCCG
>DNQP01000206.1:0-947 GCA_003500955.1 Curvibacter sp.
GCCGCCACTTCCGGAGTTTGTTGATGCTGGACCCGACCCTCATGGGTGGCGCTTTGCTCGGACGCCTGTCGTTCCAGCTGCCGCCCGCCCCAACCGAAGCGCCTTTGCCGCCGGGCCGCCATGCGCTCAGTTTCCCCGAAGGACGTGAAGCGGTGCTCGTGGTACCGGAGGATCTGGACCTGCAGGCGCCGACACCTCTGCTCGTGCTCTTCCACGGCGCGGGTGGCGAGGCCAACCGCATGCTGCCGCACTTCGTGCGCTGGGCGCGTGCCCGGCGCTTCCTGCTGCTGGCGCCGCAGTCCATGTTCCCGACCTGGGACATCGTGATCGGCGGTCACGGGCCGGATCTTGAGCGCTTGGATACCGCCCTGCAGCAGGTCGCCTCGCACTTCCGGATCGATCCGGCGCACCTGGCCTTGGCGGGCTTTTCAGACGGCGGCAGCTACGCGCTGTCCGTGGGGCTGAGCAATGGCGATCTGGTGAGCCATGTGGTCGCGCTGTCGGCTGGCTTCATGAACACCTTCGTGCGGCACGGCTCGCCTAGGGTCTTCATCGCGCACGGACGTTCGGATACCCAGCTACCGTTCGAGACCAGCGCGCGGCCGCATGCGCTGAAGCTGCTGGAGGAGGGGGTGGATCTGACGCTGCTGCCGTTTGATGGGGATCATGAGATCTTGCCGGGGGTGGTGCAGAGGGCGGTGGAGTTTTTTGTGGGGGTGGAAGAGGGCAAGTGAAGCCTTGCTCGGCGACAGTGATGGGAATGTAAAAACGTTCGCAACGCTGCGCTGCTCACGTTTTTATCGCTGCGCGACCGTGGCTGCGCCACGTCCAGAACAGTCCACTGGACTGTTCTGAGCGAACCAGTGGGTTCGATCCCGAATCGCCCGCCAAATTAAAAACGGCCCACTGGGGGCCGTTTTTAATTTGGAGCGGGTGATGGGAATCGA
>DNQP01000206.1:1252-4395 GCA_003500955.1 Curvibacter sp.
TGGAGCGGGTGATGGGAATCGAACCCACGTTATTTGCTTGGGAAGCAAGAGTCCTACCATTGAACGACACCCGCAGATTCGTTGCTGCGGTGCGTAGTTTACTTGAGGATGTCGCCCAGGCAGAGGTACTTGAGTTCGACGTAGTCGTCCATGCCGTGGTGCGAACCCTCGCGGCCCAGGCCGGACTGCTTGACGCCGCCGAAGGGCACGTGTTCTGTGGCCAGCACGCCGACGTTGATGCCCACCATGCCGTACTCCAGCGCCTCGCTGACGCGGAAGATGCGGCCCACGTCGCGGGTGTAGAAGTAGGTCGCCAGGCCGAAGATGGTGGCGTTGGCCATGGCGATGACTTCCTGCTCGGTCTTGAAGCGGAACACTGGCGCGAAGGGGCCGAAGGTTTCCTCGGTAGCGCAGAGCATGTTCTGCTGGGCTTCGGACAGCACGGTGGGTTCGAAGAACTGGCCCTGCAGCTTCTTGCCGCCGACCACGATCTTGCCGCCCTTGGCCACGGCGTCGGCCACATGGCGTTGCACCTTTTCCACGGCGGCGTCCTCGATCAGCGGGCCCTGGGACACGCCATCCTCGAAGCCGTTGCCCACCTTGACGGCCTTGACCTTCTCGGCGAACTTCTTGACGAACTCGTCGTAGACACCGTCCTGCACGTAGATGCGGTTGGCGCAGACGCAGGTCTGGCCGGCGTTGCGGTACTTGCTCGCCATGGCGCCTTCCACGGCCGAGTCGAGGTCGGCGTCGTCGAAGACGATGAAGGGGGCGTTGCCGCCGAGCTCCAGGCTCAGCTTCTTGACGGTGGGCGCGCTCTGCGCCATCAGGATGCGGCCCACTTCGGTGGAGCCGGTGAAGCTGATATGGCGCACCGTGTCGCTGGCGCAGAAGACCTTGCCCACGGCGATGGAGTTCTCGCTGTCTGCGGTGATCATGTTGAGCACACCGGCCGGGATACCGGCTCGCAAGGCCAGTTCGGCTGCGGCCAGGGCCGTGAGCGGCGTCAGCTCGGCCGGCTTGATGATCACGGGGCAGCCCGCGGCCAGGGCCGGGGCCACCTTGCGCGTGATCATGGCCAGGGGGAAGTTCCAGGGCGTGATGGCCGCGCAGACGCCGATGGGCTGCTTGATGACCATGAGGCGGCGGTTGTTGTCCCAGGCGGGCAGGGTCTCGCCATTGACGCGCTTGGCTTCTTCGGCGAACCACTCGACAAAGCTGGCGCCGTAGACTACCTCCCCCTTGGCTTCGGGATAGGGCTTGCCCTGTTCGGCCGTCATGATGCGGCCCAGGTCTTCCTGGTTGGCCATGAGCAGGTCGAACCATTTGCGCAGGATGATGCTGCGCTGCTTGCCGCTCAGCGCACGCCAGGCCGGCCAGGCGGCGTCCGCAGCCTTGATCGCCTGCTCCGCCTCGGCCGGGCCCAGGTTGGCCACGTCGGCGAGTTTGTGGCCGGTGGCCGGGTCCAGCACGTCGAAGCGCTTGCTGCCCTTGATCCACAGCCCGTTGACCAGCGCATCGGTCTTGAGCAGGCTGGGATCCTTGAGCTGGGCGAGGGGGGAGGTCTTCATGTCCATGACGGGTTCTCCTGACTAGAGGCGGAATTCTGCCTCAAGCCGCGGTCAAGGCAGTCTCTAGGATGACAAGCGCCTCCTCGAACAAGGGCTGCTCGATGGTCAAGGGGAAGAGGAAGCGCAGCACATTACCGTCCATGCCACAGGTCAGCAGGATCAGGCCCTGGGCGAGCGCCCGTGCCTGGACCTTTTTGGTGAAGTCGGCGTCGGGGCGGCCGTCGGCGTGGCGGAACTCGGCCGCCACCATGGCGCCCAGGCCGCGCACCTCGGCGAGCTGTGGCACGCGTGCCTGCAGGCCGCGCAGACGCGCCTGGAGCTGGTCGCCGAGTTGTTGGCCGCGCTCGGGCAGCTGCTCGTCGCGCATGATGTCGATGACCGCATGCGCGGCGGCAATGGCCAGCGGGTTGCCGGCATAGGTGCCGCCGAGGCCGCCGGGCGCGGGCGCGTCCATGACCTCGGCACGGCCCGTGACGGCCGCAAGGTTGAGGCCGGCGGCCATGGACTTGGCGCTGGTCATGAGGTCGGGCGTGATGCCCTGGTCCTCGTAGTGCGCCATGGCGAAGAGCTTGCCGGTGCGCCCGAAGCCGGACTGCACCTCGTCGGCGATCATCAGGATGCCGTGCTGGTGGCAGAGTTCGCGCAGCCAGCGCACGGCCTCGGGGTGGATGACGTTGAAGCCGCCTTCGCCCTGCACGGGTTCGAAGATGAAGGCTGCGACGCGGCTGGGCTCAATGTCGTACTTGAAGAGGCGCTCCACACTTTTGCGCGCCTCGGCCAGGCTCGCGACATCGCTGGGGAAGGGCACGTGGTAAACCTCGGCCGCCATCGGGCCGAAGGCATTCTTGTAGGGAGCCACCTTGCCGGTCAGCGACATCGCGTACACGCTGCGGCCGTGGAAGGCGCCACCGAAGGCGATCACGCCGCTGCGACCGGTGGCGGCGCGCGCGATCTTGATCGCGTTCTCCACCGCCTCGGCGCCGGTAGAGAAGAAGGCCGTTTTCTTGGCATGCGTGCCGGGCGTGATCTCGTTGAGCTTTTCCGCCAGGGCGATGTAGCTCTCGTAAGGCACGATCTGGTAGCAGGTGTGGGTGAAGCGCTCCAGCTGGGCCTGCACGGCGGCGATCACCTTGGGGTGGCGGTGCCCGGTGTTGAGCACCGCGATGCCGCCGGCGAAGTCGATGTAGCGGCGGCCCTCGACGTCCCAGAGCTCGGCGTTCCTGGCGCGGTCGGCAAAGAAATTGCCCATCACGCCTACGCCACGCGGCGTGGCCGCGGCCTTGCGGGCCATCAGGGCTTCGTTGGCAGAGTGTTTCATTTCCAGCTCCTCAGAGTTTGACCATGACGTGGCGCGGGACGGTGTAGTCCTCCAGCGCGTACATGGACATGTCCTTGCCATAGCCGGAGGACTTGAGCCCGCCATGCGGCATCTCGTTGACCAGCATGAAGTGCGTGTTGATCCAGGTGCAGCCGTACTGCAGCTGCTTGGCCACGCGCATGGCCTTGCTCACGTCCTGGGTCCAGACGCTGGAGGCCAGGCCGTAGTCGGAGTCATTGGCCCAGCCGATGACC
>DNQP01000184.1:0-244 GCA_003500955.1 Curvibacter sp.
ACCAGCTCGGCCAGCGGGTCCTGCAGGCGGCGCGCGATGCTGGCCGCGCCGCGCAGGCTCACGTCCACGTCGGGCATTTCTTGAGAAGCGAACTCGCTGGCGGAGTAGACCGAGGCGCCGGCCTCGCTGACCACCACCTTCTCGATCTGCTTGTCCACCTTGGCGGCCATCTTGATGAGATCAGCGGCCAGCTTGTCGGTCTCGCGGCTGGCCGTGCCATTGCCGATGGCGATCAGGTTCACGC
>DNQP01000184.1:512-3096 GCA_003500955.1 Curvibacter sp.
GGTCGGCGGCCAGCTTGTCGGTTTCGCGGCTGGCCGTGCCGTTGCCGATGGCGATCAGGTTCACGCCGTGTTTTTCGACCAGGCGCGCCAGCGTGTGCAGGGAGCCTTCCCAGTCGCGCTTGGGTTCGTGCGGGTAGACCGTGGCCGTGTCGACCAGCTTGCCCGTGGCATCCACGACCGCCACCTTCACGCCGGTGCGGATGCCCGGGTCCAGGCCCATGACCACGCGCGGGCCGGCCGGGGCGGCCAGCAACAGGTCGCGCAGGTTGTCGGCAAAGACCTTGATCGCCACCTTCTCGGCCTCTTCGCGCAGGCGGGTGAAGAGGTCACGTTCGGTCGACAGGCTGAGCTTGACGCGCCAGGTCCACGCCACGCATTTGCGCAGCAGGTCGTCGGCCGGGCGGCCTTTGTGGCTCCAGCCCAGGTGCAGGGCGATCTTGCCTTCGGCGATCGAGGGTTTGCCGGGCTCGGGTTCCACGGGCAGTACCAGCTTGGCGTCGAGGATCTCCAGCGTGCGGCCGCGGAAGACCGCCAGGGCCCGGTGCGAAGGCACGCGGCCGATGGGTTCGTCATAGTCGAAATAGTCGCGGAACTTGGCCACGTCCACGTTGTTCTCGTCCTTGCCGCTGGCAAGCTTGCTCTGGAACAGGCCCTCCTGCCAGAGCCACTCGCGCAGGGACTGCACCAGGGCCGCATCTTCGGCCCAGCGCTCGGAGAGGATGTCGCGCACGCCGTCGAGCACGGCGGCCGCGGTGGTGAAGTCGTCCCCGGCCTCCGTCTTGTCCTTCAACACGTAAGCCTGGGCCTCGACGGTCGGATCCAGCGTCGGATCAGCAAACAGCTTGTCGGCCAGGGGTTCGATGCCGGCCTCGCGGGCGATCTGCCCCTTGGTGCGGCGCTTGGGCTTGTAGGGCAGGTAGAGGTCTTCGAGCTCCTGCTTGGTCGGCGCGGCGGCAATCGCCGCCTGGAGCTGGGGCGTGAGCTTGCCCTGCTCCTCGATGCTCTTGAGGATGGCGGCGCGGCGCTCCTCCAGCTCCCTCAGATAGGCCAGACGCACTTCCAGCTCACGCAGCTGGATGTCGTCCAGGCCGCCCGTGACCTCTTTGCGGTAACGGGCAATGAAAGGGACGGTGGCTCCTCCGTCCAGCAAGGTCACGGCGGCCTCGACCTGTTGCGTTCTGACCCCGATTTCCTGCGCGATCTGCGCGATGATTTTCTGCATGACTCTCTGACTCGCCGCCGGCCCGGACGCCGACGCATGGCAACAAAGCCCGCGAGTGTGCCACAGCCTGTTGTCGCCTTGTCAGGCAAATTCCTACAACGAATTGATACAGATTCGGACAAAAATTTTTCACGCGGACACTGAATATGGGACCGTACACATCAAGCAGACAGGCTCAGGCCAGCCACCACCGAGTTCAAACCAAGCCACGATAGGACCATCATGCAAACCCACACCACAGCACCTTTTCGTTCCTCCATCATGCTCGGCGAGCCGACTGCTCTGCGGGCACCCGATAGGTCTGGGCATGAAGAGCGCCTGCCCTTCGTCGTTCGTCTGGTCCGTACCGAGGAGGATCTGGCCAAGGCCGTTCGCGTGAGGCAGATGGCCTATGCGCGGCATATGCCGGCCGTGGCTGAAAAACTGCATATCCCCGAGGCGACAGACCTCCAGCAGGGTGTGGCGTTGCTGCTCGCGGAATCCAAGGTTGATGGCTCGCCTTTGGGCACCGCGCGTATCCAGACGAACCGCTATGCGCCGCTCGCGTTAGAGCAGTCCATCGACTTGCCCGACTGGCTCAAAGGCAAGTCGCTGTCCCATGTCAGCCGGCTCGGCGTCGTCCAGGGTGGCATCGGTCGTCTGGTGAAACTCATGCTGTTCAAGGGCCTGTACCAGTACTGGCTGGACAACGACATCGACTGGGCTGTAGTCGCGGCCCGCACGCCGCTGGACACCATGTACCAGCAACTGTTGTTCCAGGACCTGTATCCGCAACAACCCTATGTCCCGCTGGCCCATATGGGCAACGTTCCTCATCGTGTGATGGCCTTCGAGGTGGCCACAGCCAACGAGCGCTGGACCAGGGCACAGCATCCCCTGCGCAATTTCATGGTCTTGACCCGACACGTCGATCTCGACGTCAGCGATACCCCGACCCGTCGTACAGCAGTCCGCCACGAGACGCGCGAATTGGAGCCGCTGAGCTACGCCGCCTGAACATCGCGCTGATCGCAGGCGACTTTTGTGTCGCAAATCCACCGCGCCTTCCTGAAAATGCAGCGAAGTCGCGTTATGCTACGCCCACACCAAGGGATGGAGCATGAAAAGACATGACCTTGCGGCTTCGGATGCGGCGCCGCATTGTTGTGTCATGTGTGAATCTCGATGACGCAGCAATCGACCGATCCCGGCAAGACGAGCATGACACGGGTCCAGGAGTTACTGGACCGTTTCTATTGGTGTATCGGGACGCTTACCATCCCTGCGTTGATCGTCGTCCTCTCTGTGATTGCGATCGCCTTCTGGGACGACGTCTACTCTTCCGAACCCCAGCAGCAAAAAATATCCGCGTCGTGCCCGATG
>DNQP01000276.1 GCA_003500955.1 Curvibacter sp.
GCCGCCGGCGATACGCTGGACGCACGCGAAGACGGCCGACACGCGCATGGCGGTGGTTGGCGTAACGCTCATGCCCGAGGCGGCCGGCACTGCGCCAAAGGCCTCAAGCACCGCGTCACTGTAGTTGATGTTCTTGACGGGCCGGGCTTGACGCTCAGCTTCGCGCTGCGCGCGCCAGGCCGTCAGGATGGCAGAGCCAGGCGTGGCGGCTTTCGCCTGCGTGGCTTTCCAGGTGGCGGGTGCGGTGTTCACAGTTCGACGAAGCCTTGTTTGATGACCTTGCTCTCTTGCTGGCCAGCGATCCACCGCCCCAGCGCCATGATCGCGGCGACAGGCCCGTCGATCTTGTTCTCGTCGCGCTCTTTGCGCGGGTAGATGTTGTCCTTGGCGTCCCGGTGGCAGACCACGTTGGAGATCATCCAGGTCATCATCGGGTTGCCGTTGTGGGTGAGCTTGCGCTGCAGCACCAGGGCCTCCAGCTGCTTCATGGGCTCGCTCATGTTCTGCACCAGCTGGCGGTACTCGACCATGGGCGCGCCCTCTTCCAGCAGGTGGCTCGACAGCTGGCTGGCTTGCCAGGGGTCGAAAGGGATCTCCTTGACCTGCAGCGTGCACACGTCTGCACGGATGGCGTCCTCGATCTCGTCGTAGTCCGTCACCTCGCCGTCGGTCACCTGCAGGTGCCCCGCGCGGCGCCAGCCGTCGTATTGGCTGTTGCGGCCCTGCTCCACCGCTCGCTCGGGCAGCCAGAACGTGGGCAGCAGGTAGTAGTGGTCCGCGTCGGCGTCGTAGTGGATGTTGACCTTGGCGGCCACATCGACCTTGCTGGCCAGATCCAGCCCGCTGATGACCGGTAGGTGCTTCACCCGGTCGACCGTCAGCGTCTTGTCCTCGCAGCGCTCCCAGGCCTGCATGTCCATCCAGGCGCTGTCGGAGTTGACCCAGACGTTCAGCCGCTTGGTCAGGAAGTTGGCCTGGGCGCTGGGCTGCGCGAGGGCCTTGCGGGCCGCCGCCTCCATGTCGTCCATCTTGACGCTGACGCCCAGGTTGGGGTTGGCCTTGCGCCAGACCTCGGGCTCATGCCAGATGTCGTCCTCGTCAAGCGTGAAGATGACGCCCAGCCAGGTCTCGTCCTGGATCACCCCGTCGAGCACCTTGACGGTGTAGTCCCGCTGCTCGTAGCAGATGCCGCTGCGGTCGCTGCCGGCCGTGGTGATCATCACGATCAGCGGCTGGCTGCGGGCGCCCGTGGCCGAATCCAGCACGTCATACACGGCACGCGTCTTGTGGGCGTGCAGCTCGTCGACGATCGCGCAGTGGATGTTCAGGCCGTCGAGCGTGGAGCCTTCGGCGTTCAGCGGCTTGAAGCTGCTGGCGGTCTCGGGCACGGTGATGTCGTGCTTGCCGATCTCGACGCCAAAGCGCGCCTGGAACTCAGGCAGGCGCAGCGCCATGTTGCGGGCGACGTCGAAGACTTCGCGCGCCTGGTCGCCGGTGGTGGCGGCACTGTACACATGAGCCCCGGGCTCGTTGTCGGCCACCTCCATGTACAGAGCAATGCCGGCCGCCAGGGTGGACTTGGCATTCTTGCGCGCCACCTCCAGGTACACCCGGCGAAATCGCCGCAGTCCGGTGGCGACGTGCCGCCAGCCGAAGATCTGCAGCACCACCAGGCACTGCCAGTCGCCCAGCTGGATGCGACCATGCTGGAACCGACCCTCGACGTAGACCGGCTTGGCCCACTCGCCCTTGATGTGCGGCAGCAGCTCGATGAAGCGGCAGGCCCGGGCGCCGGCGGCCTCGTCGAAACGGTACGGGAAGCCCTCGCTCCCCTGTTGCTCCAGGTCGCCGAGGAAGCGCGCGCAGTAGCGGCGCTCCAGCCGGCCGGCGGTCTCCTGGCCATCCACCACCCGCTGCGCGTAAGCGATCGCGCGGCTGAGATAGGTGGTGTCGCTCATTTGAAGTCTGCAAAGCCCGTGGGCTCTCCAGGGCTGGGTGTGGTGGGGTTCCCCTCGCCGTCGATCAGCTTCAGCTGCGCACGCATGGCCGTGCTCACGCGCGAGCGCTGAGCGGGTGTCAGCCCGAACTCGGCCAGCAGGCTCGACAGCTTGGCCTGCTCCCGGTTCAGCACCTGGTAGATCGCAGCCTGCACCTGCAGGCCGTTGGGGGTCTTGTCCAGAAGCGCCAGGGCCGGGTCTTCCTTGCGGCTGACATGGGTGGCCATTCGCGCGGCGATCGCCCGCTCGATCAGCTCCAGCCGGCCTATCGTCTGGCACAGCTGCGCGAAGGCATCGCGGTCGACCTTGCTCAGCAGGTTGTAGTAGACGAGCTCGACGCTCAGGCGCTTCCAGGCCTTCTTGGCCTCGGCGGTCAGCCAGCGCGGCGCGTCCGGCACGCCGACCTCAGGCCTGAAGGTCTGGTCCAGGTTGACCGGCCGGTGTCCGCGCCCGCCTTCGAGCAGCTTCAGCTCCGCAGGCTTTGGCTTCGGTCCTCGCTGTCCCATGGTTCTCTCCTACCCCCCCTCCCCCGAAACCTGCGCGCGCAAAATTCTGGGCAAAGGCTCGGTCTAGTCGGTCGGGGCTCTAGACTTTTGATCCCCCCTCCCCTGTGCCTGTAGGGGGGCGTGCAAAGGCACTGTCTTCGGTGGCTGTCTTGCGGTCGTGGCAGGGCTTGCAGAGAGACTGCCAGTTGTTTCTGTCCCAGAAGAGCGACTTGTCGCCCTTGTGTGGAATGATGTGATCGACCACGGTAGCAGCAACGATCTTGCCCTTCTCGTGGTGCAGCTTGCAGAGCGGATGCTTAGCCAGCCAACCTAGGCGGGCACGCTGCCAGGCGCTTGTGTAGCCGCGCTCATGGGCGGTACCTCGGCGCTGGTCCAGCTGCTTGGCCTCGACTCGTGTGTGCTTATCACAGCGTCCTGAACCGTCACGCACCAGGACGCCACATGCAGGATAGGTGCATGGGCGCGGCGCTGCACTGGGCATGAGTCTCCCTCTGCCACGGTGGGCTGCTCACCGTGTGGTCCACATCGCTTCCGCCCCGGGCTCCGCGGTCACCCGCTTCGACAGCCACCCGAGGCCTTCAGGCGCTACGGCATTTGTTCAAAAGAAAACCCCGACGAGCTTGCGCTGGCCGGGGTGGTGTGGATCGCGTGTCGGTGCGGGGACACGTGGTGCACAGTGCCTGAAATGTACCAAAAAGGTCTATGGTGTAAAACTCCCTTCAATCCGGAGCGAGAGGTGTGGCGCGGCGTTGACGGCGCTGCTCGGCCTGGTCTTCCAGCCAATGGGCGATCGCCACGTCAGCCTGGTCGAAGTAGGCCTTGATGGTGGATTCCGCCTTGGCCATGGCCGTGGCCATCTGCTGGTGTGATTGATTCTTGAGGTAGTACAGCACGAGCGCCCGGTGCAGGTGTGACTTCCCATCCCGCAGTGATTCCACCGCTCGATGCGTTTCCTCCGCCTCGGTCTCGATCACTGGCACCCAGGTATCAAACGCGCTGCCCCGTGGCTCGGCCAACAGCACGGACCGGCTGCTGAACCCGACACCGCCGATCGACGCCTTGGCATGCCAGGTCGCCCAGTTCTCGAGCCGCCGCTTTACCCAGTCAATCCGCGCCATGTGCGCCCCCTTCCTGCGGCACCCCGAAGATGCAGACGTATGCACTGCCAAACCGCACCATGGCCAGCGCCACATCGGGCTGGATCTCCGGCATGTTGAATGGCGTGCCTTTCACCCAGCCGCGCTCCATGGCCCAAAACAGGTTGCGCTCCCCACGTAGGCCTCGACGCACCAGCTCGTAAGCGCGCCGGCCGATCTCGCCCGCCTTGCCCTGGATCGCCTTGTACGTCTCGGGCATGTGCGCCTTGATCTCGGCGATGTGCTGCTGCACCTCTTCATCGCTGACTGTCCGGGTGTCCATGCTGTCCAACCTTTTCTTAAGAGAGAAACACAGGAGGGAGTGCGATCACACGCGCGAGCGCACGCACCCGCCCCCGCCTGCGCGCCTCACGCTATTGCGTATCCACATCCGGCCATGCGGCGGCTCGACCCCGAGAACCGGGGAAGTAGCCATAGCCATCAGCTCCATGGAAACCGCTGGCCAGTGTGGACACCTGGACACTCTTACGTCATAGGCCCGTGCGATGACCTCCCCGCCACGGCGCCGCACCGGGTGCCGCGAATCGCGCCTCCCGCAGCCAGTGCGTCGCCGGGCGTATCGAGCGCCCCGACCGTTCGGTCAAAAGGGTTCACCGTCATCGCTTCCGTGCGAGGTTGAAGGAACCGGCTCGGCCACAGGGGGCGAGTCCGGCATGGGTGTTTCATCAGGCTGCCTTGGGGGCCAGTTCTTCGGGCGCTGGTAACCCCAGGCGCGTACGCTGTTGACCTGGCGCTTGACCCGTTCCCAGCCCTCCTGCTTGAACCAGGCGCGCACCTGGCTTTCCAGCATGATGTTGCTCTTTGCCGCGTCGACGCCCAGAGCCATGGTCACCTGGGCCAGCGTGACGAACTCCGTCAGCTCGTTCACCACGGCGCCGATTCCGGTGGCCGCCGGCGACCGGGTGAAAAGGTGCTGCATCTCGCTGAGCACCGCCGTCTCCACCACCCTGCTGTCCTGCATGGGCACGTAGAGGCGCTCCTCATCCTCGGGCGTGGGGTTGTATGGGTCGCCTCGCAGATAGGCCTGCATGGCCTCGGCAAACAGCTGGTCCCGGTTGCGCAACAGCCAGTCCATCAGGATGCGGTGTCGCACAGGGATAGGCCAGAACCGCCGGTTCCCCGTGCGGTCGCGTAGGTAGGTGTCCTCGTTGGTGGTGCCCACCATCACGCACTGGCGAGGGAACGCCTCCACCGTGCGCCCATAGCTAGGCCGGTACCGGTCCACCATCATGCTGATGAAGGCCTTGATCAGGTTGACCTCGGCCTTGCCCAGGTTGGCCAGCTCGGCCAGCTCGTAAAGCCACACGCCCTGCACCTGCTCCTGGCCTTCCTTGCCGCGAGTCAGATCGAAGTGGGCGTCACTGAAGAAGTCCGGGCTGGCCAGCGCGCGGGCCAATGTGCTCTTGCCCATGCCGCCCGGCCCTTCGAGCACCGGGCAGTAGTCGAACTTGCAGCCAGGCTCCATCACCCGCGCGCACATGGCAATCAGCCAGAACCTGCCCACCTGCGAGAGGTACTTGAAGACCCGTGGGGGCAGCGACTGGGGCGACTCACCAATGACATGCACCAGCCACTTGTCCAGTCGGGTCTTGCCGTCCCACTCTAGCCGCTGCAGGTACTCGCGCACAGGGTGAAAGGGCCGCGTGTGCGCCACCGTCTCGATCGCCTCCAGCAGCGCGGCCCGGGGAATGCTCGGCAGCCCATACGTCTGCGACAGGTAAAGCCCCAGCATCAGATCCGTGCTGCCCTTGATGGGCCCCGCCCTGCCGTGCAGCCAGGGCCAGTCCATCCGCGCCTCGATGTTGCTGCTGAGCTCGTTGAGCCCCAGCACATCCCGCAGGGTTGGGTCGCGCTCCAACGCCGTGATCACCAGCTTGCGCGACGTCAGCCAGCGCTCCTTGTCCGGGTCCCAATACCACGACAGCCAGCGCGGCACCTTGCGCCCACCGCAGACCACCAGGTCATCGGCATCGCCGGCAGAATCCCCGCCTTCAGTGTCAACGGGGCCGTCGACTTTTTTGCCGCCGCCCGAGCCACCCGCTCCCGCTGCGGCCTCGGGTGCCTGCGCGTCCGCGGGTAGTGGCTGCGCCTGGCCAAAGAAGGCCAGCACGCGCGCGAAGTCCCAGCCATCCGTGTTGATCGCATCACCACAGTCCCAGCCGTCTATCACCTCGCCCGGCTTCGGGATCGGCAGCAGCTGCACCGTGCAGGCGTGCTGGTCACGCAACACGGCGCCGATTCCCAGCATCGCCTTCATGCCCGGCTGTGCGGCCTCGGGCAAGAGCGGCTTGCCAGCCTTGAGCTGCTCCAGCGCCGTCTCGTCTGCGCAGGCATCGCGCTCGGCCTTGGTGGTCTTCTCACGCTTGGCGTCGCAGTCAGGCCACAGCAGCACCACCCGCCCGGCCAAGGGCGCCCAGTCCGCCTTCTGCCAGGCGTTGGAGCCACCTGGCCAGCTGGCCACGCAATAGACACCGGGTGATCCTGCGTCCAGCAGGGCCTGCAGCGCGTCGCCCTTTTTCTCGCCCTCCACCAGCACCACGGTGCGTTCGCCTGGCAACTCGTGGCTCGGCATATAGAGCGGCCGCGGCTCGTCCCATTGCTTCCAGTGCCACTTGCAAGCGCCGTCTCGCTGGCTCATGCACCACGTACGCGCGATCGTGTCCTTACCGCCGTCGCTGGTGCGGAATCGAACCACGTAGCCATGCAGATCCTGCCCGTGGCGGTACTGGGCCACGTGCTCGATGTCCGCCTCGGTCCGCCATTGGTGCTTGAAGTTCACCGCGGGGGCACTGGGAGGCACTGGCCGCACGGTTGCCCAGGACTCCTCGCTGACCGGCTTCTTGGCTGGCGGCGGCGCCGGGCGTGGCGGTGGCGGCTTGTGCTCGCCGTCACGTGTGACGCCGGCCACATCCTCCAGGCCATGGTCGCGCGCCACCTGCACCGCGGCCCTCCCCTGGTCCAGGCCGTGGATGGCGGCGTACAGGCTGACCAGGTCGCCACCCTTCTCATCGGTGGCGAAGTCGCCCCAGGCGCCGGTCTTCAAGTTCACGCTGCAACTGCTGCCGGTGCCACCATTGAGACCAGCACACACGTACTCGTGGCCACGGTGCGCTCCACCCGGCAGCCACATCGGCACCAGGTGATCGGCCATCGCCAATAGCGCATCGTTCAGCGCCTTGAAATTGATCGGCGGCAGACGGTCTCGCTGCGTCATGTGCCGAGCCTCCAGCTGCAGGGGGCACTACTCCAAGCCGGCGTCCGCACCGCCGGCGGCTTGAGTGTTGGGGTCAAGTTGTCTCCTCGTTATCGTGCCCAGCCGCCCACGATGCGCCCCAGATCCACCCAGCCCACCCCTTGGCGGGTTTCCAGATCGGCACTCAGTCCGCCGTCCAGGTAGACCGCAGGCTCGTACACCGCCACCGGCTTGTTGCAGTAATCCACGCGCTTGGTGCCCGCAGGCTTGAGGTCACCTGCTCGCGTCATGTTCTTGATCGTCTGATTGGCTACATCCAGTCCCACCTGAGCACGGTGAGCAATCTCGCGCATCGTCGGCCTGGGCGCGCGCGGGTCTGCGCTGCGCTCACGCGGCAGCAGCTCACACGCCGCCCTGTGCAGCGCCTGGCGCACCTCGCCCGGCGGCCGCATCAAGGCACCTGCCTTTCGGCGTTGGGCTTCCCGTCTTGGTTGCGCTGGCGCAGGCTAGCCAGGAGATGGTGGACTGCAGCAACCAGCTGACTCGCTTCCCGCTCAATGCGGTCCAGCTCGTTGTCACTGATCTGGTTGTCGCCCAGGTCATGGGTGACCTCTTTGACCAAATCGCCGAATTCCTTGGCCATGCTGGCAACTCGTGCCAAGCACTCATCCGTCGGCTGGCCATCCTTCGGCAGCGGCATCAGCATCTGGCCAGCCTCCATGGCCCAGGCCTGAAGGATGCGCAGATCGCCCGTAAAGTCCGTGAGCTTCTTCGCATCCAGCAGGCCCAGCTTCGCCGAACCCGTCGCGGTGAGCTCATGGCACAACGTGCCGTGGTTCTTTTTAAGGCGCGCGGCAAGCGCCGGCGCGCCACCCGGGTGATCGTGCACCAGGTGATAAGCCTCATCGAGCAGACTCATTGCATGCCTTCATGGGATATGTCATAGACCCGGGGCACCCGAAGCGGCGACGATTGCGGCATGAACCGGATCGACCATTTGCCCCCATTCCGCGCGCCTCAGTGCGTTTCGCTTCGCCGCCTCAATGCGGCTGATTCGTTCAGCGATCCTGCGCGATGG
>DNQP01000118.1:0-1502 GCA_003500955.1 Curvibacter sp.
GGCGCGCAGCGGCTCGCCATCGCCTTCGAGCACTTCGTAGACGACGGAGTAGCGGTCACCCTTGCGCAGCTCGCGGTGGAAGTCGATGTCTCCGGAGAAGATCTCGGCCAGCTGGATGGCCACGGCATCCGGGATGCCAGCCTCGTCGGCCGAGGCGAAGAGCGAGCTGTCGATGGTGGCGCTGGCGATCCGGATCGAGGCCGTGAGCGGAACGGTTTCGAGCCGTGAGGCATAGCCCCGCTCCGACTTCTCGATCACCAGGCGCTGGAAGGTGCCGTCGTCGTCGGCGCTCCAGCGCGCGGTCAGACTCAGCAAGGTGTTGCGCTCGCTGGCCTCGGCGCGCAGCAGGCGGCCGGTGCGGCCGAGCAGGTGGCGGTGGACCAGTGCATCGCGACGCAGGAAGCTGGCGGCCTGGGCATCGTCCAGCCCCAGGCGGCGCAGCAAGGCTTCTGCCGTGTCGTTGGCGCGAGAAATGTCCGAGCGGTAGAGGCGGTAGCGGTGGACTTCGAGCGCCGCGGCCTGATCCTGCACCGGCAGGGGGGCGACGACCTCGGTGACTTCCTGCACCGGCAGACGGGCGGCGTCGGGCGCGAGCGTGACCACCGCGGCGGCGATGGCATAGGCGCCGCCGCCCAGCAGAACGACGGACAGCAGCGCGGGCCCGAGATGGCGCGGCCGGTGCTGAATCCGCTGGCGCAGTCGGGCCAGGACGGGTTCGAAGGCGGCGGGCAGCTTGATCATCGGGCAGTGGGTCCAGTCGGGGCGCAACAGAGGGCCCCGATGGCGGTGCCACTTAAAATCGTGGCCTCCGGGGACGCCCCAAGTATATCGGCCTGCTTCCGGGCCTCTGCAAAAAATCCTTATGAATCAAGCTTCTGTGTCGACTTTTCCCGTCACCGACCGGGTCCGTGAGGCGCTGGCCGTGACGCTGCGCGGTTGCGAGGAACTGATCCCCGAAGCCGACTGGGTGCAGAAGCTGGCCCGATCGGAGGCCACGCAGACGCCGCTGCGCATCAAGCTGGGCCTGGACCCGACCGCGCCCGACATCCACATCGGCCACACCGTGGTGCTCAACAAGATGCGCCAGCTGCAGGATCTGGGCCACCAGGTGATCTTCCTGATCGGCGACTTCACCAGCCTGATCGGCGATCCTTCGGGGCGTAACAGCACGCGTCCGCCGCTGACCTCCGAGCAGATCAAGGCCAATGCCGAGACCTACTACAAGCAGGCCAGTCTGGTGCTGGATCCGGCCAAGACCGAGATCCGCTACAACAGCGAGTGGTGCCTGCCCCTGGGCTCCATGGGCATGATCCAGCTCGCCGCCAAGTACACGGTGGCGCGCATGATGGAGCGCAACGATTTCCACGATCGCTTCAAGGCCGGCAATCCGATCTCGGTGCACGAGTTCCTCTACCCGCTGATGCAGGGCTACGACTCGGTGGCGCTCAAAAGCGATCTGGAGCTCGGCGGCACCGACCAGAAGTTCAACCTGCTGATGGGGC
>DNQP01000118.1:1805-1985 GCA_003500955.1 Curvibacter sp.
GCACCGACCAGAAGTTCAACCTGCTCATGGGCCGGCATCTGCAGCTGGAGTACGGCCAGGAGCCCCAGTGCATCCTCACCATGCCGCTGCTTGAGGGTCTGGACGGCGTGGACAAGATGTCCAAGTCCAAGAACAACTACATCGGCATCACCGAGGACGCCAACACCATGTTCGCCAAGG
>DNQP01000118.1:2284-2490 GCA_003500955.1 Curvibacter sp.
GACGCCAACACCATGTTCGCCAAGGTGCTGTCCATCAGCGACGAACTCATGTGGCGCTGGTACACGCTGCTGTCCTTCCGTACGCTGGGCGAGATCGAGGCCCTGCGGCGCGAGGTCGACAAGGGCCGCAACCCCAAGGACGCCAAGGTGATGCTGGCCAAGGAGATCACTGCGCGCTTCCACAGTGCCGCAGCCGCCGATGCGGC
>DNQP01000118.1:2799-5531 GCA_003500955.1 Curvibacter sp.
GCCGCCGATGCGGCCGAGCAGGACTTCATCAACCGCAGCAAGGGCGGCATCCCCGACGAGATCGAGGAGCAGACGCTGCGCTTGGAGGCCGGCCCCATCGGCATCGCGGCCCTGCTCAAGCAGGCGGGATTGGTGGCCTCGTCCGGCGAAGGCAACCGCCTGATCGACGGCGGTGGTGTGCGGGTGGACGCGGTCGTGGTCAGCGACAAAGGGCTGAAGCTGGGGGCCGGCAGCTATGTGCTGCAGGTCGGCAAGCGCAAGTTCAAGCGCGTGATCCTCGTCGGGGCTTGATTTTTCCGCCCGTCCGCACTGCAATGGCGGCCGAGGCCCGTCCTAGTGGAAACACGGGGGAGGGTACGGCCGGTGCGGTGAAATAATCCGCGCACCATAAAAAGCAGAGGTTGGGCGGCATGGATGCGCAAGCGATCTACCGGAAGTCCGAAAAAGGAGCAGAGGCCATTGCGACCCGTGGTCATGGCGTGGCTGGCAAGCTGCGCATGCTGCTCATCCTCGTCGATGGCAAGAAGAGCACCGAGGAGCTGCTCAAGTTGGCCGCCGGCATGGGCGAGTCGGCCGAGTTGCTGCAGCAGCTGGAGGCCGAAGGCCTGATCGAGGTCGTCGGCGGGGCAGCGGCCGCCAAACCGGCTGCCGCCGCCTTGTCTCCCGCCGCTGACCTGGGCAAAGCCAGAGCGCTGGCCATCCGTCTTCTGACCGAGCTGCTCGGACCGCTGGCCGACGATTTGGCCATCCGGCTTGAAGCCGCCAAGGACATGCCCCAATTTGTCGAGGTGATGAAGCGGGCCTACGCCGTGGTCCGCGAGGTCAAGGGCCAGGCCGCGGCCGACCGCTTTGGTGCCGAGGTCGAAGCCCAGATGCAGACGGCCTGAGCCTCAGCGGCCCAGCCAGCGCTGCACTTTCTCGCGCTGTTCCGCGGCCAGACGCCAGGTCGTGCTCTGGCGCGGCAGCTTGAGCGGCAGCGTCAGCAGACGCCGGTCGCGTGCCACCAGG
Source organism: Curvibacter sp. (assembly GCA_003500955.1). GTDB lineage: Bacteria > Pseudomonadota > Gammaproteobacteria > Burkholderiales > Burkholderiaceae_C > Hylemonella. The sequence goes on from DNQP01000118.1 coordinate 3,808, forward strand.
GCGTGTACGCGTTCCTGCTCCCCCGCATAGAGCAGCAAGTCGTCCAGCTTGCCCAGGCGCCAGCTGCTGCGTGACTTGCCGCTGCCGATCTCCACACCGAGCCATTCGTCACCAGCCGCCAGGCCAGCCTGTTCGGCGGCGCCGCCGCGCAGCACGGTCTTGATCTGCACCGCGCCGCCGCTCTCGGCCACCCGCAGGCCCAGGCGCTGGGCCAGTTGGGCGGGTTCGTCGTGCACCCGCACGCCATGCTGTTCCAGCAGCTCGCGCAGTGGCAGCTCGCCCGTGCCATGGACCCAGCGCTGGATCTCGCGGCCCCAGCCGCGGCCGCTGAGCTCGCGCAGCACGGCCAGCAGGTCGTCCTCGCGCATGGGGCCGGCGGCGCAACGTTGCCAGAGCCCGCGCATCACCTCGTCCAGGCTGTGCGGACCTTCGGTGCGCAGGGTGAGATCGATGCACAAGGCCACGAGCGCCCCCTTGCCGTAGTAGCTCACGGTGGCGTTGGGCGTGTTTTCGTCCACGCGGTAGTACTTGACCCAGGCGTCGTAACTGGCCTGGGCCACGGACTGCACCAGGCGGCCCGGCGTCTGCTGCAGCTGGTTGATGCTCTTGTTGAGCAGGCGCAGGTAGACCAGGTCGTCGATCAGGCCGGCGCGGCGCAGCAGCAGGTCGTCGTAGTAGCTGGTGAAGCCCTCGAAGAACCACAGCAGTTCCGTGTAGTTCTCCCGGGTGTAGTCATAGCGCGCGAACTCGGCCGGGCGCAGGCGCTTGACGTTCCAGCTGTGGAAGTACTCATGGCTGATCAGGCCCAGCAGCGTCGTGTAGCCCTCGCCCGGCTTGGCGCCGGCCCGTGGCAGGTCGCGCCGGCCGCAGATCAGGGCGGTGGAATTGCGGTGTTCCAGGCCGCCGTAGCCGTCGTCCGTGGCGTTGAGCAGGAAGAGATAGTTCTTGAACGGGGGCTTGCCGGTGCGGCCCGTGGGCCGGCCTTCGGCGTGCCAGAAGCGGATCGCGGTCTCGCAAATGCGTTGCGCGTCGGCCAGCAGACGGCTGCCGTCGAAGCTGGGTGGCGCGCCGGCCACGACGAAGTGATGTGACGTGCCACCGGCCTGGAACTCGCCGCGCCAGAAGGCGCCGAGCTCCACAGGGCAGTCGACCAGTTCGTCGTAATCCGCGGCGTGGTAGCGGCCCCAGCCGCGGCGCTCGGTCTTGAGGGGCGTGAGGCCGGTGGCCACTTCCCAGCCGGCGGGTGCGGCACCGGGCGACAGCGTCAATTCATGCGGGCGGTCCTGCTGGCCTTCCGCGCGCAGGCACAGGCTGGTGCCATTGAAGAAGCCGCGCTGCGCATCGAGCCAGGCGGTGCGCACCGAGTTGTCCCAGGCGTAGACCTCGTAGCCCAGCGTCAGGGGCTGGTCCGGGTCGCAGGCGATCTGCCAGCTGCACTTGTCGATTTGCGTGGCCTCCAGGGTCTTGAGACCTTGCCGCGCAATGATTTTCTGCAGGTTCTTGGAGAACTCACGCACCAGATAGCTGCCCGGAATCCAGACCGGCAGGCTCACGACCTGCAAGGCTTCGGGCTCGGCAATGGTGAGCGTGACGCGGAAGAGATGGGCGTGCGGGTCGGCGACCTCGATGCCGTAGTGGATCGGGGCGGGGCTGGACTTCTGGGGCATGGGGGCGGCGAGGTGGCTCAGCGGGCCGCGGCCGTGAGCTGTTTTTCGATCTGGGCG
>DNQP01000301.1:0-5100 GCA_003500955.1 Curvibacter sp.
AACCAGCTGGCCCAGAGCGCCAGCACGGTGGCCGTGCAGGGCGGCGAAGTCGTGGCCCAGGTGGTGGACACCATGAAGGGCATCAACGACGCGAGCAAGAAGATCGCCGACATCATCAGCGTGATCGACGGCATTGCCTTCCAGACCAACATCCTCGCCCTCAATGCGGCGGTGGAAGCGGCGCGCGCCGGTGAGCAGGGCCGCGGCTTCGCGGTGGTGGCCAGCGAGGTGCGCAGCCTGGCCGGCCGCTCTGCCGAGGCCGCCAGGGAGATCAAGCAGCTCATCACCGACAGCGTGGGCCGGGTGGCGCAGGGCACGGCCCTGGTGGACCAGGCCGGTGCCACCATGAACGAGGTGGTGGCCAGCATCCGGCGCGTGACCGACATCATGGGCGAGATCAGCGCGGCCAGCAGCGAACAGAGCCAGGGCGTGGCACAAGTCGGGGTCGCCGTCGCGCAGCTCGACCAGACGACGCAACAGAACGCCGCGCTGGTGGAGCAGATGGCCGCTGCGGCCGACAGCCTGAGCAGCCAGGCCCGCGAACTCGTGCGGGCCGTCAGCGTGTTTCGTCAGGCCTGAAGCCGGGCGCGAGGCGCTGGCTTCAGGACGTGCCGAACAGCCCCAGGCTGCGCGGTGTCTGCGCGAGCAGGCGTTCAATGTCCGGCGCGGGTACCGGCCGTGAATAGAAGTAGCCTTGCGCCGCATCGCAGCCGAAGGCCCGCAGCTGGTCGCGGATCTGCTCGGTTTCCACTCCTTCGGCCAGCGTGCGCAGGTTCAGGCTGTGCGCCATCTGGATGATGGCGCGCACGATGGCTGCGTCGTCCGGATCGCTGGCCAGATCGCGCACGAAGCCCTGGTCGATCTTGAGCAGGTCGATATCGAGCTGCTTGAGGTAGGCCAGGCTGGAGTAGCCGGTGCCGAAGTCGTCGATGGCCAGCTTCACGCCCAGCTGCTTGAGCGCGCGCACGCTGGAGAGCACGCTCTCCACGTTCTGGATCAGGATGGACTCGGTGAGTTCGAGTTCCAGCTGGGCCGGTGGCAGGCCCGAGGCCTGCAGCGCCCGCAGCACCGATTGCTCGACCTGGCCACGCTTGAACTGGATGGCCGAAAGGTTGACCGCCAGCGTGAGCGGCGGCAGGCCGGCGCGTTGCCAGCGCATGGCCTGCTGGCAGGCTTGCTGCAGTACCCAGTCGCCCATGGCGACGATGAGGCCGCTCTCCTCGGCCACGCCGATGAAGCGTCCGGGCGACACCAGGCCCAGCTCCGGGTGCTGCCAGCGGATCAGCGCCTCGACGCCGGTCAGCATGCCGCTGGCCAAGTCGTACTGGGGTTGGTAGTGCAGCAGGAACTCGTCACGCTCCAGCGCACGACGCAGGCCGTTGCGCATCAGCAGGTGTTCGCCGGCCTCGGCGTCCATCGTGGGATCGAAGAAGTGATAGGTGTTGCGCCCAGCCCCCTTGGAGCGGTACATGGCCATGTCGGCCTTCTTGCGCAGGGTCTCGAAGTCGCGTCCGTCCTGCGGGCCGATGGCCACACCGATCGAGGCCGAGGTCGAGAACTCCTGCTGTCCCAGCTGCACGGGCGCCTGCAGCTTTTCCATGATCTTGAGGACCAGCGCCGCCACCACCTCGGTGTCGGGCAGATCGCACAGCATCAGCAGGAACTCGTCACCACCGTGGCGGCTGATGGTGTCACTGTCGCGCACGCAGGCGCGCAGGCGCCGAGCCACCTCACGCAGCAGCTCGTCACCGGCGGCATGACCCAGCGTGTCGTTGAGGGTCTTGAAGTTGTCCAGGTCCAGGTAGACCAGGGCGATACGCGTCTGGTGGCGGTCGGCCTGGGCCATGGCCTGTACGAAGCGGTCCTGCACCAGCAGCCGGTTGGGCAGGCCCGTCAGCGCGTCGTGGTAGGCCAGGTACTCGATGCGCTGCTCGGCCGCCTTGCGTTCCGTGATGTCCGAGCCCACACCACGGTAGCCGCGGAACACACCCTGCTCGTCGAAGATAGGCGTGCCGCTGATGCTCAGGGTGCGCACCATGCCATGGGTGTCGCGCAGCTGGTAGATGAAGTCGTGGAAAGGCTCGTGCCGCTGCAGCAGCGCGCGGTGCGCTTCCCAGCCTGCTTCGTCGGGCGAGACCACGGGCTGGTCCCAGCGGGTGCGGCCGATGTGCGGCACCATGTCCGCGCCGTAGATGCCGCGTGAGACCTGGGTGAAACGAAAGGCCTCGTCCTGCTCCCAGAACCAGTCGGTCGAGAGCTCGGCCAGGCTGCGAAAGCGCGCCTCGCTCTCACGCAGGGTCTGCTGTTGGCGGTCGAGCCGGTCGACCATGTCGTTGAAGGCCTGCACCAGGGTGCCGATCTCGTCGTCTCGTTGCAGAATGAGCTGGCGTTGCGGGCCTGGCCGGTCGTGCAGCGACCGCACATGCCGCGTCAGCGTGTCGAGCGGCGTCAGCGCGCGACGCATGATCAGGCCGATCAGCACCACCACGACCAGCGTTCCCGCGGCGATGCCCAGCAGCAGGAGCTTGCGCGCCTCGCGCAGCGGTTCCTCGGCCTCGGCCACGGGCAGGTTCACGCTGAGCAGCCAGGGCACCGTGCTCAGGTGCTTGAAGCTGCTCATCACCTCCTCGCCGCGCGAGGTGATCGTCGTGCCGCTGCCTTCGAAGCCCGCCACCGCGCGGTCGACCAGAGGATTGAGCCCGGGCTGCACGATGGGTTGGAGGATGCGCTGCGGGTTGCGGTTGGCGACGAAGATGCGATCGCGCGTGAAGAGCGAGATGTAGCCCGTGCGCCCGAGCTTGACGTGGTTCAGGTCGGAGAGGAAGTTGCGCCCCTCCAGCTCGATGCTGCCATGCAGGCGGCCCACCATGTCGCCCCGGCCGTTGAACAGGGGGATAGCGAGCGTGATGGCCGGTCGGCCCTGGGCCCGAGGAGCGGCAAAGGGCTTGGAGATGTAGGGTTGACGCGTCTTGGACACCACCTGAAAAGCGTCGAGGTTGCTAGCGTCGCGCCCGCGCCGGCCGGCCAGGAAGGGGGACTCGGCGATCAGGCGACCGTCTTCGGCGAGCAGAATCAGGCCGTTGCTGAAGAGGGCCCGCAAGGCCGTTTGCTGGTCGAGGAAGGACTGGGCCACGCGTGCATTGACCAGCGCTTCGGGGGGCACGTCGCGGGCCGTGAGTTGCAGCAGCTCCTGGCTCTGGCGCAGCTTGTCGTCCAACGCCTTGGCCAGCGTGCTGGCCAGCAGAAACTGCTGCTGATGGAGGCTCTCACGGAAGTTTCGGTCGAAGTGCCGCAGCGTGAGCCAGGTCAGCAGACCGGCAAAGACGATGAAGAGCAGGGCAACCGCAAGGACCACCCGGGTCTTGAGGCTGGTCAAACGCAACCAGAGCAAACGCATGGCGTATATATACCCGCATTTGTGAAGCTTACGGACGAACCCCGGGGGACTCCACAGTCAGGCCGCTGGCCCGGTCCGCCAGATAGAGCTCCAGCGCGACGAGTTCGGGTGCGCCCAGCGGCCAGGGCTGGGCACGCACGCCGGCCATGCAGTTGCGCAGCCGCCGTTGCAGCGAGCCCAGGCCCTGCCACTCCAGCCGGTATTGCGGGTAGCTGATCGGATGCGCCTGCGGAATCCGCGTGCCCCCCAGGCGCTGGCCCCAGCGCTGGTCATGGCACTGAGCGCAGGACAGGTTGAGCTGACCCATGCGTTGCACATAGAGCTGGCGGCCTTGTTCCCGCGCGGGCTGCAGTCGCGCATCTGGGGGAGGACTCATAGGCAGACCGCGCGACTGCAGGGCCACCAGGGCTTCGAGGGCCAGCAGTTCCTCGCTCTCGTAGGCCCAGGGGGCGGCCTGCTGGTGCTCGGTGCGGCAGCGCTGGATGCGCTGTGCCAGGTTCAGCGCGCCCGCGCTCTGTGTGTCGAAAGCCGGGTAGCGTGCCGCCACACCGCGCAGGCGCTGGACCTCGCCATGGCAGCTCGCACAAGCGCGTTGCTGCGCGCCAGCCGGCTGCTGCCAGAGCTGCGCGCCCTGCTGCACCCAGAGCATGGCCGGGTTGCGCGCATCATCACGCTGCATGGCCTGCAGGTCCGGGCCCAGGGCTTCGGCATCGGAGCGGCGCTGCTCGGGCGCCAGCTGCGCCTGCAGCGTGCCGGCCAGCAGCAGGGCGAGCCAGGCGGCGCGTCGCGGTCTCATGCGACGGTGATCGCCACGCTCTCGCTGTGGCGAAAGCCCTGCTCGCCCTCCCAGCTCAGTCGCAGCGTGCCGCTGGCCACAGCCACGGTGTGGAAGGCGATCAGCGGGTTGGCTGCAATGGCAGGCGAGAACTCGGCGGCAAAGACGAGCTCCTCGTCATAGTGGCAGCTGAAGCGCGTGATGATGTTGCGCGGCAGGCGCCGCCCGTCGGCGCCGGGGCGGAAGCCCGATTCCATGGGGTGGCCGATGATGGCGCTGATTTCGACCACCTCGCCACGGCGGGCCGTCTGCGGGGCCTTGATGAGGGTGCGTGCACTCACTGGATCTCCTCCAGGCAGGCCGCGAGCGCGACGATGACCTCCACCGTCTGCTGCCAGCAGCTGCCGTCGCTCAGGCGCGCCACGGCCGTGAGCTTCTGCGTGGTGGCCAGGCGGATGCGCGTGCTGACCTGCGCCTTGCCGGCGCGCGGGCCCAGCTGACAGCGCAGCACATCGGCCTGCGGATTGCGTTCGTTGAAGACGGCGATGGCCAGCACATGGTCGGCAGACGTCATGGGGCTGTCCACCCGCACGCTGAGGGGCACGGTGTTGCCGTTGTCCACCAGGGTCGCGATGTCGATCTGCACGCGCCCGCTCTGCACGGGTGTGCCGCCGGCCCAGGCGCGCACCGCATCCTGCAGCTGGTTGTTCGCCTGCGCTGGTCGCAGCAGCAGCCAGCCGGTGAGGCCGGTGGCGGTCTGCAGCAGCTGGCGGCGTTCCATGCGCTTCAGTCTCTCAGTGTCATCAGCCAGGCGATCACGTCCTCGATCTGCTGCGCGTCGAGGATGGGGCGACCCTGCCAGCGTGCACCCACGCGCACCAGACCTTGGCTGCGGTAGTAGGCCGGCATGAGGCTGTCCGGGTTGTGG
>DNQP01000301.1:5404-11687 GCA_003500955.1 Curvibacter sp.
TGAGGCTGTCCGGGTTGTGGTGTTGCGGGTTGACGAGCCGCAGCCGCAGTTGCGCGGCATTCCAGCGCGCGCCGGCCCCGGCGAGGTCCGGCGCGAGATTGCCCTGGAAGCGCTCTTCCGGCACGGGGCCGCTGTGGCACAGCAGGCACAGGCCCTCGCTGCGGCTGGCCGCGATGGCGCGGCCGCGCAGGGCGTCGCCCGTCTTGCCTTCCAAGGCCGCGGGGATGCCATCGCCCACCACCGTCACGGCCCCGCCCGCCAGGGGCAGGGTCAGCATGGCGGCCGCGAGCAGAGCCTTCATGCGCGCTTGAGGTCCTGGCTCTTGAGCGGCAGCTCGCGGATGCGCTTGCCCGTGGCGGCGAAGATGGCGTTGAGCACGGCGGGTGCGGCCACGGCAATGGTGGGCTCGCCCACGCCACCCCAGAAGCCGCCCGAGGGCATGACGATGGTTTCCACCGGCGGCATGTCGGCCAGCCGCAGCACCGGATAGGTGTCGAAGTTCTTCTGCTCGACCGCGCCGTCCTTGACGGTGATCTCGCCGAACAGTGCCGCCGACAGACCGTAGACGAAGGAACCCTCGACCTGGGCCTCGATCTGCTGCGGGTTCACGGCGTGGCCGCAGTCGGTGGCGGCGACGATGCGGTGGATCTTGAGCTTGCCCTCGGCGCTCACCGACACCTCGGCGCAGGCCGCCACGTAGCTGCCGAAGCCCATGGTCTGCGCCAGGCCGCGGTACACGCCCGCGGGCGCAGGGCTGCCCCAGCCCACGCGCGCGGCCACGGCATCGAGCACGGCCAGGTGCTTGGGATGGTTGCCCATGAGCTTGCGCCGCAGCGCCAGCGGGTCCTGACCGGTGGTGTGCGCGATCTCGTCCAGGAAGCACTCGAGGTAGATCGCGTTCTGGTTCAGGTTCACGCCGCGCCAGAAGCCCGCCGGCACATGCGGGTTGCGCATGGCGTGCTCGATCAGCAGGTGGGGGAAGCTGTAGCCGATGGAGGCCTCGGGCCCGCTGGGGTTGAGACCCTGGTAGACCACCATGTCCTTGCCGTCGCGCATGGCCTGCGGCGCCACCGTGGCCAGGATGGACTGGCCCGCGATGCGCATGTGCAGGCCCGTGATGTTGCCCTGCTCGTCCAGCCCCGCGCTGAGCTTGGCGGCGGTGATCGGGTGGAAGAAGCAGTGCTGCATGTCTTCCTCGCGCGACCAGATCAGCTTGATCGGCGTGCCCGGCATGCTCTTGGCGACCTGCACCGCCTGGGTGATGTAGTCGCTGCGCCCGCGCCGGCCGAAGCCACCGCCGAGCAGCTGCTTGTAGACCTCGCACTGCGCGGCCGGCAGGCCGGCGGCCTCGGCCGTGGCGGCCAGCGCGGCCTCGCCGTTCTGCGTACCCACCCAGACCTCGCAACGCTCCGCCGTCCAGCGCGCGGTGGCGTTCATGGGCTCCATGCAGGCGTGGTTCTGGTAGGGATAGCCGTAGATGGCCTCGATGCGCCGCGGCGCGGCCGTGATGGCGGCCACGGCATCGCCGTTGCTGTTACCCACCGAGGTCGCGGGCACCGAGAGGTCCAGGCCGCCGCGCACCATGGCGTGGATGTCGGCCTGCGAGACCGCCGCGTGGGGGCCGTAGTCCCATTCGATCTGCAGCGCGTCGAGTGCGGTCTTGGCGGTCCACCAGGTGGTGGCCACCACGGCCACGGCGCTCGGGCCGACCTGCACCACCTTCCTCACGCCTGCGCGGCGCATGACGGGCGCGGCGTTGAAGCTCTTGACCGTGCCGCCGAAGACCGGGCAGTCCTTGATGGCGGCGTTGAGCATGCCCGGCAGCTGCAGGTCCATGCCGTAGTCCTGCTGGCCCGTGGTCTTGCGGAAGGTGTCCAGGCGCAGCATGCGCTGGCCCGCGATCTTCCAGTCCTTGGGGTCCTTGAGCACCACGCTGGCCGGATCGGGCGGGGTCAGCTTGCTGGCGGCCGCGGCCACGCGGCCGTAGAGTGTCTTGCGTCCGCTCGGGGTGTGCGTGATCACGCCGCGCGCCACGCTGCACTCGGCCACGGGCACGCCCCAGCCCTCGGCGGCGGCCTGCAAAAGCATCATGCGGGCCATGGCGCCGCCCTTACGCACATAGTCGTGCGATTCGCGGATGCCCCGGCTGCCGCCGGTGGAGAAGTTGCCCCAGACGCGCTGGCGCTTGAGGTTCTGGCCCGGCGTCGGGTACTCGGTGGTCACGCGGCGCCAGTTACAGTCCAGCTCTTCGGCCACCAGCTGGGCCAGGCCGGTCAGCGTGCCCTGACCCATCTCGGAGCGCGCGATGCGGATCACCACCGTGTCGTCGGGCTTCACGACCACCCAGGCGTTGATCTCGGGCGGCAAGTCGGCGGCCTGGGCCAGCGGCACATGAAAGCCCACCATCAGGCCACCGGCGGCAGCGCCGGTGCTGGCCAGGAAACTGCGGCGTGTGACGCCCTCGTGTTGCACCGTGCTCATGACAGGCCCTCCTCGGTCTGCAGACCATCGGCCGCGGAGACACGCCGCCGCGGCGCGCCCTGCGCCGCCACCTTGATCGCCGCCCGTACGCGGTTGTAGGTGCCACAGCGGCAGATGTTGGTGATGGAGGCGTCGATGTCGGCGTCGGTGGGATTGGGCTTGTCCTTGAGCAGGGCGCTGACGGCCATGATCATGCCGCTCTGGCAGAAGCCGCACTGCGGCACGTCCAGCAGCTGCCAGGCGCGCTGCACCGCGTGCGTGCCATTGCGCGACAGGCCCTCGATGGTCACGACCTGCTGGGTCTCCTTGAGCGCGCGCACCGGCATCACGCAGCTGCGCACGGCCGCGCCGTCGATGTGCACCGTGCAGGCGCCGCACTGGGCCACGCCGCAGCCATATTTGGTGCCGGTGAGCCCGAGCTGCTCGCGCAGCACCCACAGCAGCGGGGTGTCGGGGGCGGCGCTGAACTCCTGTTCCTCGCCGTTGACGTTGAGTTTGGCCATCGCTTGCTCCTCCATGGTGGTGCGCGGGCCCGCGAGACCGGGCCACGGTGTTTTATACGGGATTTCGCTGACCGCTGCACCCACGACAGCCCCTAGGCGCACGTGGCCAGGGTTTACCCGGTGATGGCGCGCTCAGCCCGCGAGTTGCGCACTCGCCTTGTCCAGCCAGAGCTGCAGGCTGTCGAGCAGGTCGCGCTGGCTGAAGGAGCAACTCTCTTCGGAGAACAAGGCGCTCGATTCGAGCCGGTCCAGCAGGCCCATCAGCACCTCGCCGTAGCGCGGCGGCAGCGCGGCCAGCAGCGCATCCTGCGCACGCGCCAGGCGGCAGAAGGCGGCGGTGGTGCCCGGTTCGGTGCGCAGGGCATTGAGCCCGAGCTGCAGGGGGGCGAGCAGGGGATGGCTCATGGATAGCGGGTCATGGTGCGGTTCAGGCCCTTGCGGGCGCATTCGTACAGCCCGTCTTCACAGGGCGCGCGGTAGTCGAGGCGGCCCGACAGCAGCAGTGCATGCGCGCCGGCCACACAGGCCAGCGCCAGCAGGGCCGTGAGCAGGGCTTCCCGGGGGCGGCGGGTGAAGAGGCTGTAGGGCGCGCACAGCGCCAGGCTGACCAGCGCGGCGGCGACGACCAGCGTGCCCATGTCCGGGTTGCTGAAGTGCTGCCACTCGGCGTAGAGCAGGTAGGCGGCATCGGCCGTCACGGCCAGCACCAGCAGGATGGCCAGGGCCGAGGGCCAGGTGGTGCCGGGCGGCGCGACGGGGCCGCTGGGTTTGCCGGTTTTCATGTGGGGCAGGCCAGGTTCGGGTGGTCGTCAATCCAGCCGCGCGCCGGATTTCTGCACGGCCGCTGCCCAGCGCGGCATCTCCGTGGCGAGGAACTTGGCGAACTCGTCCGCACCGAGGAAGGCCGGGTCGGCGCCCTGGGTGATCATGCGCTCGCGCAGATCGGGCGCGCTCAGCACCTGGCGGAAGGCGTCGCTGAGCTTGGCCACCACGTCCTTGGGGGTGCCGGCCGGCGCGAGAAAGCCGTAGAAGCCCACGACCTCGAAGCCGGCGATGCCGCTCTCGATCACCGTGGGGATCTCGGGCAGGGCCGGGTTGCGCGTGCGGCTGGTCACAGCCAGCGCGCGTACCTTGCCCTGCTTGTGGTAGGCCGCGGCCTGCGGAATCGATTCGGCCATGAACTGCACCTGCCCGGCCATGAGGTCGGTGAAGGCCGGGGCGCTGCCGCGGTAGGGGATGTGCACCATGAACAGGCCCGTGCTGCTCTTGAACATCTCGGGCACCAGATGGCTGATGCCACCATTGCCGGCCGAGCCGTAGTTGACCTGGCCCGGGCGCGAGCGCGTGTAGTCCATGAACTCCTGGAGCGTCTTCGCGGGCACCTGCGGGTTGACCAGCAGGGCTAGCGGCTGCATGGCCGTGCGCGCGATCGGCACGAAGTCCTTGAGCGTGGCGTAGGGCAGCTTGCTGTAGAGCGCCGGGTTGATGACCATCACCCCCGTGTTGGCCAGCATGAGGGTGTGGCCGTCGGGGGCGGCCTTCATCACCTCCTGCGCGCCCACGGTACCGCCGGCACCGGACTTGTAGTCGATCAGCACCGGCTGGCCCAATGCGGCCTGCAGGCGGTCGGCCAGCAGGCGCGCATGCTGGTCCAGCGGGCCACCGGCGGGGAAGCCGATGACGATGCGCACCGGCTTGGAGGGGAAGGTCTGGGCGTTGGCTCCCAGGGCCAGCAGCAGGCTGGCGAACAGAAAGGCGAGGGTCTTGCGCATGATGAAGGCGTCAGTGGACGGATGGCCGATTGTGCGTCCGGTCCGGGCGCCAAACGGGCCGGGTAAACGCGGATTTCGCGCGCGTCAGCGCGACCGCGGCCGGGTGGGCAGGTATTGCCCGGCCGTCACGCCCATGGAGACATAGATGCTCGTGACGGCTTCCACACCCAGTTCGGCAGACTCCACCCAGTCGGCCGGCACGAAGAGCAGGCCGCCGCCCACCGGCACGGGGGCCGTGGGCACGAGCACGCCCAGGTAGGGCTGGCCGCCGAGCAGCACCGGCTCGGGCGTGGAGAGCAGGCCCAGCACGGCCGTGCCCTGGGTGTCCTGGCGGCCGCCGAAATAGAGCCAGACCGGGCTCATGGATTTGAGTCCCGCCTCGGGCGACTGCGCGAATAGCGCGACGAGCTTCTGGATCACGTCGTAGACCGTGCGCACCACGGGGATGCGCTGCAACACGCTGTTGAAGATGCGCGCCAGGCCCCGCTCCAGCCCGGCCTCGGTCAGCAGGCCCAGCAGGTAGACGCAAGCCAGCAGCAGGAGCAGGCCCAGCGCATAGCCCAGCAACTCCGAACCCGTGCCGCCCAGGCCCAGGCGCACGAGCAGCTGGCCGAAGACGCTCTGCGGCCCGAGCCAGGTCGAGAGCAGGCTCAGGGCCCAGCCGATCAGGATCAGCGTCGCCGCCAGCGGCAGCATGGCCAGTAGACCGGTGAGCAGGGTGCGCAGGGGATGGCGGAACTGGAGTTTCATGAAGGGAACTGTAGCGGTTGCGGCGTCTGCGGCGTCAAAAAGTCACGCTGCATGACGCTTTTTTGCTATCAAATTTGTATGAACGGAGGCGGCTCGGGCACAATCCAGACCATACATCGCTCATCCACGCTGGAGGTCCCCATGAAAAAGCTGTCCCGCGGTTTCACCCTGATCGAACTGATCATCGTGATCACCATCATTGCCATCCTCGCGGCCATTGCCCTGCCGCGTTACATCGCCGCACAACGTGATGCGCGCGTGTCCAAGATGCAAGGCATCTATGGCTCGGTCCGTGCGGCCGCCGCCTTGGCCAAGGCTCGTTGCGAGCTGGATCTGGCGGTACCATCCGCAGTCGCTCCGCTGCCCACCTGCACTGCAGCGGCTGGTACTGCCACGATGGATGGCGCCAATATCGCCATGGTCAACCGCTATCCGGCCGCAACCGCGGCCGGTATCGTCACTGCCGCTGGTATTGACACGGTCAACCCTGCCAATGATGGGCTGGTTATTGTGGCTGGCAATCCCATTTTGATCCGGGCGGTGGGCGCGACGAACGCGGCGACGTGCCAGGTCAGCTACACGGCCGCTGCGGCGGCGGGCGCTGCGCCGAATATTGCGCTGGCGACTGACGGCTGCTGATCCTTCCCGACTCCCCACAAGGGGCTGGTCACGGCGGGCACAATGCCTGTCATGACCAGCCCCTTGTTTTTGCCCCCGCTCACGCCACCCGCCGAACTCAACGCCACCCTGCAGCGCCAGGGGCATGCCGTGCTGGAC
>DNQP01000302.1:0-266 GCA_003500955.1 Curvibacter sp.
AGAGCGCCTGGTCGAAGGTCTGCATGCCGATGTTGCGGCTCTTTTTCATGATCTCCTTGATCTCGGAGATCTCGCCCTTGAAGATCAGGTCGGAAATCAGCGGCGAGTTGAGCATGACCTCGACCGCCGCGATACGCCCCTTGCTGTCCTGCTTGGGGATCAGGCGTTGCGAGACCAGGGCGCGCAGATTGAGCGAGAGGTCCATCAGCAGCTGCGGACGGCGCTCCTCGGGGAAGAAGTTGATGATGCGGTCCAGCGCCTGGTTG
>DNQP01000302.1:569-10553 GCA_003500955.1 Curvibacter sp.
GATGCGGTCCAGCGCCTGGTTGGCGCTGTTGGCGTGCAGGGTGGCCAGGCAGAGGTGGCCGGTCTCGGCAAAGGCCACGGCGTGCTCCATGGTCTCACGGTCGCGGATCTCGCCCATCAGGATCACGTCCGGCGCCTGGCGCAAGGTGTTCTTCAGTGCGATCTCCCAGCTGTCGGTATCCAGCCCGACCTCGCGCTGCGTGACCACGCAGTTCTTGTGCATGTGCACGAACTCGACCGGGTCCTCGATCGTGATGATGTGGCCTTGCGAGTTTTCGTTGCGCCAGTCCACCATGGCCGCCAGCGTGGTGGACTTGCCCGAACCCGTGGCGCCGACCAGGATGCACAGGCCGCGCTTGGCCATGGTCACTTCCTTGAGCACCTGGGGCACGCCCAGGGTGTCGATGGTGGGCAGCACCTGCGGGATCACCCGCAGCACCAGCCCCACCTTGCCCTGCTGGATGAAAGCGTTGGCACGGAAGCGGCCGATGCCGGGCGGCGAGATCGCGAAATTGCATTCCTTGGTGCGCTCGAACTCCGCGATCTGCTTGTCGTTCATCACCGAGCGCGCCAGTGCCATGGTGTGGGCCGCGCCCAGAGGCTGGGGCGAGACCTTGGTGATCTTGCCGTCGACCTTGATGGCGGGCGGGAAGTCGGCCGTGATGAACAGGTCGCTGCCGTTGCGGCTGATCATCAGGCGCAGCAGGTCGTTGATGAATTTGGTTGCCTGGTCGCGCTCCATGAGAGCACCTCCTTCCTAATGCGCCCCGCTGGTTCAGCCGGGGAAGTTCTCGGGGATCTTGGCCTTGCCGCGCGCCTCGGCGGCGCTGATCACGTTGCGGCGCACCAGTTCCGTGAGGTTCTGGTCCAGCGTCTGCATGCCCACGCTGTTGCCGGTCTGGATGCTCGAATACATCTGCGCCACCTTGGCCTCGCGGATCAGGTTGCGGATGGCCGGCGTGCCCAGCATGATCTCGTGCGCTGCGACACGACCCTGACCATCCTTGGTCTTGCACAGCGTCTGCGAGATCACCGCCTGCAGCGATTCGGACAGCATGGCGCGGACCATTTCCTTTTCCTCGGCCGGGAACACGTCGATGATGCGGTCGATGGTCTTGGCGGCGCTCGAGGTGTGCAGGGTGCCGAAGACCAGGTGGCCGGTTTCCGCAGCCGTCATGGCCAGGCGGATGGTTTCGAGGTCACGCATTTCGCCCACCAGGATGGCGTCCGGGTCTTCGCGCAGCGCGGATTTCAGGGCAGCGGCGAAGCTCAGCGTGTGCGGCCCCACCTCGCGCTGGTTGATCAGGCACTTCTTGGACTCGTGCACGAATTCGATCGGGTCTTCCACTGTCAGGATGTGGCCGAACTCGGTCTCGTTGAGGTGGTTGACCATGGCGGCCAGCGTGGTGGACTTGCCCGAGCCCGTGGGGCCGGTCACCAGCACCAGGCCGCGCGGCTTGAGCGCCAGGTCGGCGAAGATCTTGGGTGCGTTGAGCTGCTCCAGCGTGAGGATCTTGCTCGGAATCGTCCGGAACACCGCGGCTGCACCGCGCTGGGTGTTGAAGGCGTTGACGCGGAAACGCGCCAGGCCGTCGATCTCGAACGAGAAGTCAACCTCCAGGAACTCTTCGTAGTTCTTGCGCTGGGTGTCGTTCATGATGTCGTACACCATGGCGTGCACTTCCTTGTGCCCCAGGGCGTCGACGTTGATGCGGCGCACGTCGCCATGCACCCGGATCATGGGGGGCAGGCCGGCGGAGAGGTGCAGGTCGGAAGCCTTGTTCTTGACGCTGAATGCCAGCAGTTGGGTGATATCCACGGGGCCCTCTGTCCTTATCTTTGCTACGCTTGCGAAACATTATGACCGTGATTGCCACCCAGCTCCAAGCCGTTCATGCCCGCATCGCTGCCGCGTGTCTTGCAGCGGGCCGCGCGCCAGACAGCGTGCAGCTGCTGGCCGTGTCCAAGACCTTCGGGCCCGAGGCCGTGCGTGCCGCGCATGCGGCGGGCCAGACCGCCTTCGGCGAGAACTACATCCAGGAAGCCGTCGACAAGATGGCCCTGCTGCGCGATCTGCCCCTGCAGTGGCACTGCATCGGGCCCATCCAGAGCAACAAGACGCGGCTGGTGGCCGAACATTTCCACTGGGCCCAGACCGTGGACCGGCTCAAGATCGCCCAGCGACTCAGCGAGCAGCGGCCGGCCCATCTGCCGCCACTGCAGGTCTGCCTTCAGGTCAATGTGGATGGTGGTGCCACCAAGTCCGGCGTGCGCCCGGAGGAGCTGCCGGCGCTGGCCCAGGCCGTGGCCGCGCTGCCGCGCCTGCAGCTGCGCGGCCTGATGTGCATTCCCGATCCGCAGGAGGAGGCCGAGGCCATGCGTGCCGTCTTCCTCCGCGCCCATGCCCTCTACCAGAACCTGCGTGCCGACGGGCTGCCGCTGGACACCCTGTCCATGGGCATGAGCGGGGATCTGGAAGCGGCCATCGCGGCCGGCAGCAACCTGGTGCGCGTGGGTACGGCCATCTTCGGAGGCCGCAGCGCCGTGAAATAAGTCACGCACTGCCGGCTCCGTGGCTTGGGGCTGGGTTTACCCGGGGGGGCAGTGTCTGCGTTTACATAAAATTACAAATCCAACGCCCACCCCTCTCATGTGCCACCTGCCAGCCCGTCCGGCGCCGCATCGTTCGCCGGGATTCACGCTCATCGAGCTGCTGCTGGTGGTCGGCCTGCTGGGCGTGCTGGCGGCGATCGCGTTGCCCATGTACCAGGACCACCGCGAGCGCATCCGTCGGACCCAGGCCATCCAGGACATCGTGGTGCTGCAGGCCCTGGTCCGTGACTACCGGCTCGACGCCGGGCGCTACCCCGACAGCCTGGCCGAGGTCGGCAATGCGGGCCGGGTCGATCCCTGGGGGCGTCCCTATGTCTACCAGGAGCTGGAGAGCGCGCCGGGCAAGGGCATGGCGCGCAAAGACCGCAGGCTCAACCCGCTCAACTCCGACTTCGATCTCTACAGCCTGGGCAGGGACGGGGTGTCCAAGACCCAGCTGACCAACAAGGACAGCCTGGACGACATCGTGCGGGCCAATGACGGCGCCTTTGTGGGCCTGGCCGCCGACTACACGCGCTGAGGCCACCGATGCGCAACACCCTGTCCCTGCTCAAGCTCCCGATCCACGGCCTGTTCCTGCGCAGCCGCGTGGCCCAGCGCGTCTTCACCCTGTTCCTGCTCTCGGCCCTGCTGCCCGCGCTGCTGCTGGCGCTGCTGGCCTATGTGCAGATGCGGGCCATGGACCGCGAGCACGTGCAGCGGCAGCTGGAGCTCGAAGCCGCGAGTTACACCAGCGGGCTCTACGAGCGCCTGCTCGGTGCGCACTTCATGCTCGGCGTGCAGGCCGTGAGCCTGCGCCAGGGCGTGACCCCGGACCCGGAGTTCGACGGTCCCGCCCGGCGGGTCTACACGCGCATCGAGGTGCAGCCGGCCGCCGACAGTGCAACGGTGGCCGAGGCGGCGCAGGCCCATCTGGCACGCGGCGAGAGCCTGCTGCTGACGCAGGGCGAGGTGCAGGCGCCGCGCCTGTGGCTGGTGCGGGCGGTCGATCCGGCCCGGCCCGAGCTCGGTCTGCTGCGCGGTCAGCTCGCACCCGATCACCTCTGGGGCGATGCCGAGGACCTGGCCCACCAGACCCAGGTCTGCGTGCGCGATGCCCTGGGCCTGGTGCTGCATTGCACCGACCCCGCGCTACGGCCGCTGGCCGAACGCCAGGGCCTGCAGGCGGCGGACCCGCAGGACATCGCGCAGCCGCACACCACGCGCAGCCTGTTCCTGCGCGCGCGCTTTGCCGCCGACGACTGGACCGTGCTGGTGCTGCGTCCGGCGGAGGCCGGCGATCCGGGCTGGGGCCGCCTGGTCTATCTCTTCCTGGGTGTGGTCCTGCTCATCCTCCTGCTCGTGGCCCTGCTCAGCGGCGTGCAGCTGCGGCGCACCCTGGTGCCGCTGGAGCGACTGATCGAGGCCACACGGCGCATCGCGCGCGAGGACTTCAAGCTGCCCGTGCAGCTGCAGCGCGACGATGAGTTCGGCGAGCTCGGGCACGCGCTCAACAAGATGGCGGCACGCCTGGGCCGCCAGATGGGCACGCTGCGCGCGCTGGCCGAGATCGACCACGAGATCCTGGCACGTGCCGACATGGAGCAGATCATCACCCGCGTGCAGGAACGCCTGCACGAGCTCTGGCCCCAGGCCGTGACCAGCATGGTGGTGTTCGACCGTCAGGCGGCGGACTTCGGCATCGTGCACCTGCGCGCAGGCGAGGGCGAGATGACCGCCAAGGTGCCGAGCAAGCTCGAGCCCTGGCTGCTGGAGCGCCTGGCGCGTGATTACGACGGCATGTGGTTCGACGTCGGTGGCGGCGAGTTGCCCGACTTCCTGTCCATGGTGGCTGATGCCGGCGCCCAGCGCATCCTGGTGCTGCCCATCTTCTGGCGCGAAAAAGTCAGCGGCCTGCTGGCCATCGGCCTGATGGAGCCGCGCGAATTCAGCCACGAGCTGGTGCAGCAAGCGCGCGATCTGGTCAACCGCATCGGCGTGGCGCTGGCCGCGCAGGCGCGTGACGAGCAGCTCAAGTACCAGGCTTTCCACGACGCCCTCACGGGTCTGCCCAATCGCCCACTGCTGCTGGAGCGCCTCACGCAGGAGATGGCCCACGCGCGGCGCAGCGGGCGGCAGCTGGCGGTGCTGTTCATCGACCTCGACCGCTTCAAGAAGATCAACGACAGCCTGGGCCACGAGGCCGGCGACCGGTTGCTGTGCCAGGTGGCCGAGCGCCTGCTCTCCTGCACCCGCGAAGGCGACACCGTGGCGCGTCTGAGCGGCGACGAGTTCATCGTGCTGCTGCCGGGCCTGGGCAGCCCCAAACCCGCCGCGCGTCTGGCCGCGGAGATGCAGGAGCTGCTGGGCGAACCCTTCATGATCGGCGACAGCACGGCCTATGTGGGGGCGAGCATCGGCGTGGTCATCTTCCCGGACGACGGCAGCCTGGCCTCCGAGCTGCTCAAGAAGGCCGACATGGCCATGTACCGCGCCAAGGCCACGGGGCGCGGGCACGTGGTCTTCTACGAGGAAAGCATGAACCTCGCGCAGCAGGAGCAGTCCGTGCTGGAGCGCGAGCTGCGGCTGGCCATCGCGCGCGGTCAGCTCTCGCTGCGCTACCAGCCACGCGTGCTGCTGGCCGACAACCGCCTGGCCGGCGCCGAGGCCCTGCTGCGCTGGGAACATCCCGAGCTCGGCCCGATCAGCCCCGAGAAGTTCATTCCGCTGGCCGAGGAAGTGGGCCTGATCGACGAGCTGGGCCACTGGGTGCTGCAGCAGGTCTGCGCCCAGTTGGCGCAGTGGCAGGCGGCGGGCTATCGCATCACCGTTTCGGTCAACCTTTCCGGGCGTCAGCTGCGTTCGGGGCGCCTAGTCCAGCAGGTACAGCAGGCCCTGCAAGGGGCCGGGGTGTCTGCAGCCAGACTGGAGCTGGAGGTGACCGAAGGCACGCTGATCGACGACATCGAGGCCGCCAGCGAGCAGCTGGCGCAGATCAAGCGCACCGGCGTGATCCTGGCGCTCGACGACTTCGGCACCGGCTACTCCTCGCTGCGTCATCTGCAGCAGCTGCCGCTGGACGTCCTCAAGATCGACCGTTCCTTCATCCACGGTCTGGGCCAGGACGACGGGGCGGGCAGCATCGTGCACTCCATCATCGCCCTGGCCCATGCCCTGGGCAAGACCGTGGTGGCCGAAGGCGTGGAGAACGAGCGCCAGGCCGAGCTGCTGCGCATCTGGCACTGTGAGCAGGCCCAGGGCTACTACTACAGCCCGCCGCTGACGGCCGCCGAACTGGAGCAGGAGCTCACGCCTTCGCGCCCGGCCGAGCTGGCCTGAGCCGGCGACTCAGCGGTCGCCCTGCGGCGCAGAACGGAACAAGGTGCTCAGCAGGCGCAGGGCGTGGCGCACGCTACGCCCGTCGGTGTCCCGACGCGGGAGCAGCTCCATCAGATCGGCCGAGCCCAGGCGCCCGCTGGCGGCGATCGCCTCCATGCAGTCCAGGGCCTCGGCCAGCGTGGCGCCGCCGCCCACGGGGGTGCCCGTGCCCGGGGCGGCGTCCGGATCGAGGAAGTCCAGATCCAGACTGACATGCAGATAGGCCTCGTCTTCGATCGTTGCGAGCCACTGCGCCATCGCGGCGCGCGCGCCTTGTGCGCGCAGGGCTGGCAGCCCCATCAGCGGTAGCCGCAGTGCCCGCACGATGTCGGCCTCCCCCGGGTCGATGCTGCGCACGCCGACCAGCTGCAGCTCGCCCGGCCGCAGTGCTGGCATGTGGCCCGACAACTCGCTCAGGCCCGGCGGTCCGATGCCGTGCAGGCAGGCCACGGGCATGCCATGCAGGTTGGCGCTGGGGCTGGTGCGGCGGCTGTTGCAGTCGGCGTGGGCATCGAACCAGAGCACCCGCAGCGGGCGACCCCGGGCGCGGCAGTGACGTGCGACGGCGCTGATCGAACCGATGGCCAGACTGTGGTCACCGCCCAGCAGCAGGGGCTGGCGGCCGGCGGTCAGCGCCGCCAGCACGGCGTCGTGCACCTGCGCGCACCAGGCCTGTACCGCTTCGAGGTGGCGGTAGCCCTGCCGATGCTTAGCAGGCCCAGGTGGCGGACCGCTGAGGTCGCCCGCGTCGTGCACGCGGCAGCCCGCCCCCTGCAGCGCGTCCTGCAGGCCGGCCGCGCGCAGGGCGGCGGGGCCGTCGCAGCCACCGGGCAGGCCGGCGCCGGCGTCCGAGGGGGCCCCGATCAGTTCGACTTCGTGCTCCAATGCCATGGTTCGATTGTGCTGTGGAGCGACACCATGTTCCAGGACCGACTCGATGCCGCGCAGCGGCTGGCTGCGCGCCTGCAGGCCTACCGCGGCCAGCGCCCGCTGGTGCTGGCCATTCCACGGGGCGCCGTGCCGATGGCGCGGGTCATCGCCACCGCGCTCGGGGGTGATTTCGACATGGTGCTGGTGCGCAAGCTGCCTGCGCCCTGGCAGCCCGAGCTCGCCGTCGGCTCGGTTGACGAGACCGGCTGGACCTATGTCGCGCCCTTTGCCGCCAGTGCCGGCGCTGACGCGCAGTATCTCGAGGCCGAGAAGCAGCGCCAGCTGCGCATCATCCGCGCGCGGCGTGCCCAGTACACGCCACTGCGCCCGCACCTCGACCCGGCTGGCCGCACCGTCATCGTGGTCGACGACGGCCTGGCCACCGGCGCGACCATGATCGCCGCGCTGCACGGCCTGCGCCAGCAGAAGCCGGCGCGGCTGGTCTGCGCGGTGCCGGTCGCGCCACCGGAGACGCTGGACAGGGTGCGGCCGCTGGCCGACGAAGTGGTCTGTCTCGAGGTACCCGAGGACTTCCAGGCCGTCGGCCAGTTCTACCGCCACTTCGACCAGGTCGAGGACGAGGACGTCATCGCGCTGCTCAAGGCCTGAGCCGCTAACGCCAGTGACGGCTGAACCAGGCCGCGGCCTGGCGCGCGACTTCGTCCAGTGCCCCGGCCTCCTCGAACAGATGGCTGGCATCCGGCACCACGACCAGCTGCTTCTCGCAGCGCAGCCGCCCCAGGGCCTCGCGGTTGAGCGCCAGCACCTCGGTGTCGGCGCCGCCGACCAGCAGCAGCGTGGGCGCGCTCACCTTGGCCAGCTCGTGTGCGCCGGCCAGGTCCGCGCGGCCGCCGCGCGAGACCACGGCCTGCACCTCGTCACCCAGCGCAGCGGCCGCCTGCAGCGCGGCTGCCGCACCCGTGCTGGCACCGAAATAGCCAATCGGCAGATGCCGGCTCGCGGGTGTGTGCAGCATCACGTAGGCCGTGGCGATCAGCAGGCGATGCGTGAGCAGGGTGATGTCGAAGCGCGTGTGGTAGTCCAGGTCTTCCACCAGCGTCAGCAGGTCCAGCAGCAAGGTGCCTGTGCCCTGTGCGTGCAGCGCCCGGGCCACGTGGGCGTTGCGTGGGCTGTGGCGGCTGCTGCCGCTGCCATGAGCGAACAGCACCAGACCGCGGGCCTGGACCGGCAGCTCCAGCAGGCCTTCGATGTGGGTGTCGTCGGCTGGGATGCGCAGCAGTTCGGATGACATGTCGTGGGGGCCCGTCGCCAGCGTCAGCCACGGTAACGCCGATTGCGGGCCTCGTCAATCATGGGCAGGGGTACAGCATCCCTGGCAAGCCAGACCATCGCTGCTGTGGCCTTGGCGGGCGACGCTGGGAGCGGGGCTACGCGGCTTAGCCCCGCCCCCAAACGACACTCGCCAACCAGGGATGCCGTAATGGACGCAAGCCTGACGGGAGGATGACCTAAATTGCCCAGCGTTTCACGACCAGTTTCAAGTTGACCAAGCTGATCGCGTTGCGCGATGATGTTTCCAATGACAGTCGTTGGAGCTTGATCTATGTCAAATCGTGCGAGCCAGAGTTTTCAGAGTGCCGATCTGGCCTTCCGGCTACCGCTGCTGATTTTCCTGGCGGTGGGTGTCGTTTTTGCGGCGCTCATATTTGCGATCAGCTTCATGCTGATGCGATCCGCCGAGGACTCTGCCCGCAAAGCGATGGACGACGAGTCCAAGCTGATTGTGGGCATGATCGACGCGTCGGAGCAATACCTGACACTGCGGGCCACCTCCCTGGCGAAGGCCTTCCAGGACACCTTGGCCGGGCAATTCGAACTGTCACCTGACATCACCGAGGTCAACGGCAAGCCGGCACCGACGCTCAAGCTCAATGGCAAGCCGTTGAACATGAATTTTTCCGTGGTCGATCAGTTCACGCGCAACACCGGCGCTGTCGCAACAGTCTTCGCCAAAACCGGGGATGACTTTATTCGCGTCACGACCTCCTTGATCACTGACAAGGGTGCGCGCGCCATCGGCACCCTGCTGGATCGCAATCACCCGGGCTACCAGGCGACCGTCGAGGGGAGAACGTACTCGGGCCCTGCGGTACTGTTCGGCAAGCCCTACCTCACCCAGTATGACCCGATCCGAGACGCGTCCGGCAAGGTCATCGGCTTGTCGTTCATTGGTCTGGACTACACCGACTACATGAGCAAGCTGAAGGAATCCATACGCCGCATGCGGATCGGTGAAACGGGCTACTTCATCATTCTTGACTCCCGTCCCGGGAGAAACTTCGGAAACTACGTGTTGCATCCAAGTCTCGAAGGTCAGAACGGACTGGAGACCAAGGACGCCTTGGACGGCAAGGCCTTCATCAAGGAAATCGTCGAGCGCAAGAGCGGCAGCATCGACTACGCCTTGAAAGAGGCCAACGGAGAGATTCGAGTCAAGATCGCCTCGTTCAATCACCTGCCGCGCTGGGAGTGGGTCGTCGTCGGCAGCGCCTACGCAGACGAGTTCAGTCGTGACATCCGCATGCTTCGCAACATCTTCGCAGGTGTGGGCGTCGTCTTGGTGCTTCTGATCTCCGGTGCGGTTTACGTCCTCCTGAGGCGACTCTTGATCCAGCGCCTGGTGCGCCTGGAGAGCGCGGCGCAGGCCTTGGGGTCTGGCGACCTCACGATGAAGCTGCAGGTCGATCGGCATGACGAGATCGGGCGTCTGATGACGGCCATGAATCAGGTCGCAGACAGCCTCGCCGGTGTCGTGCGCCATGTGCGGCAAGGCTCGGAGTCTGTCTCGACCGCCAGTGCCGAGATCGCCCAGGGCAACCAGGACCTCAGCGCCCGCACCGAAAGCCAAGCCAGCGCGCTGGAGCAGACCGCGGCCAGCATGGAGCAGCTGGGCTCCACCGTGCGCCAGAACGCCGACAACGCGCGCCAGGCCAACCAGCTGGCGCAGAGCGCCAGCACCGTTGCCGTGCAGGGCGGGCAGGTCGTGGCCCAGGTGGTCGACACCATGAAGGGCATCAACGACAGCTCGCGCAAGATCGCCGACATCATCGGCGTGATCGACGGC
>DNQP01000069.1:0-589 GCA_003500955.1 Curvibacter sp.
GCATGATGTTCATCATCCTCACGCTCATCGTCGCGGTGGCGGCCTTCAATCTGGTGAGCACGCTGGTGATGACCGTGACCGACAAGCGCGCCGACATCGCCATCCTGCGCACCCTGGGCGCCAGCCCGGGCAGCATCATGGGCGTCTTCGTGGTGCAGGGCGCCACGGTGGGTGTGATCGGCACGCTCGCGGGCCTGCTGCTGGGCCTGGGCGTGGCTTTCAACATCGACGTCATCGTGCCCGCACTCGAAGGCCTGCTGCAGGCCAGCTTCCTGCCCAAGGACATCTACCTGATCAGCCGCATGCCCAGCGACCCGCAGAGCAGCGACATCGTGCCGATTGCGGTGATCTCCCTCGTGTTGGCCTTTGTGGCCACGCTCTACCCTAGCTGGCGCGCCAGCCGCGTGAATCCCGCGGAGGCGCTGCGTTATGAATAACAAGATCGTGCTGCAGGCCCAGGGTCTGCAGAAGCGCTACACCGAAGGCCGGCTTGACGTGAACGTGCTGCGCGGCGTGGACCTGCAGGTGCATGCGGGCGAGATCCTCGCCGTGGTCGGCGCCTCCGGCTCGGGCAAGAGCACGCTGCTGC
>DNQP01000069.1:891-1232 GCA_003500955.1 Curvibacter sp.
GGCTCGGGCAAGAGCACGCTGCTGCATCTGCTCGGTGGGCTGGACGCGCCCAGCACCGGCCGCGTGCAGCTCATGGGCCAGGATTTCTCCACGCTCTCCGCCGCCGTGCAGGGCCAGCTGCGCAACCAGCACCTGGGTTTCGTCTACCAGTTCCATCATCTGCTGCCCGAATTCAGCGCACGCGACAACGTGGCCATGCCGCTGTGGATACGGCGCATGGACCGCGCGCAGGCCGGCGAGACGGCGGCGCGCATGCTGGCCGCCGTGGGTTTGAAGGAGCGCCTGCACCACCGCCCCGCCGAGTTATCGGGCGGCGAGCGCCAGCGCGTGGCCATCGCGCG
>DNQP01000069.1:1534-2239 GCA_003500955.1 Curvibacter sp.
AGCGCCAGCGCGTGGCCATCGCGCGTGCCCTGGTCACGCAGCCGGCCTGCGTGCTGGCCGATGAGCCGACGGGCAACCTGGACCGCGGCACGGCCGAGGGCGTATTTGAACTGATGCTGCAACTGGCGCGCGATCAGGGCACGGCTTTCATCGTCGTGACGCACGACGAGACGCTGGCGGCGAGGTGCCAGCGGACGCTACGGCTGGATCGCGGTTTGTTGATCAGCTGATCGCCGTACTTGTCTTCCGATATCTTGACCGCTCTCGAATCCAAACTCCAGTCTGCCCAGCAGGGCCAGTGTTCCGCCCCCGAACTCTTCGAGGAGATGCTGGCCTCGCAGATCATCGTGCTGCTGGACAAGCCCATCGCCGAAGACGGTCGCTGGGATCCGACAGCACGCCCGTTGACACTCAACAGCCCCAACGGCTTTGCCGTGATGGCCCTCTTCACCATGCATGAAAAGGCCGCGCCCTGGGTGCAGCAGGCACCGGCGCACGTCCATGCGCTCTTCGTGGACTTCGCCTGGATCGTGCGCGGCCTGGCGCCGCAGGTGGGCTTGGTGATCAACCCGGGGGATGCGCTGGGCTTGGAACTGCAGCCCGAGACGGCGCAGAAGCTGGCGGTGGCGGCACGGAATCTGCCGACGGCCTGAAGCTGTTGGGTGGGTACCTGAGGGCGTGAACTTGCGAAGAAATCGTAGCGAG
>DNQP01000069.1:2608-6004 GCA_003500955.1 Curvibacter sp.
GTACTTCCTGTACGTGAGGATTCCGCGCACCGTCCAACGCGGCGATCGGGTCGCGGAGTAGATTTATTCGTAAGTTCTCAAGCCACGCGGTGGTACCAGGCCAGGGACAGCCCGGCGCCGGCGATCAGGAACAGCGCCCCCAGCAGGGCCAGCAGGGCCGAGACCTCGGTCTCCTTCTTCTCCACGCTCACCCGCGAACTCAGGGTCTGGTAGACCTTCTTCAGGTCCTCGGCCGTGGCGGCGTGGAAGTACTCGCCCTGGGTGCGGTGGGCGATGGCCTTGAGTGTTTCCTCGTCCAGGCGCACATGCATGGACCAGCCCTCGAAGCCTATGGTCTCGCCGTCGATGGTGCCCACGCCCACGGTGTAGACGCGCACGCCGCGGTCGGCCGCCATCTTGGCGGCTTCCATGGAATCGATGCCCGTGGTGCGCTGGCCGTCGGTGAGCAGGATGATGGCGGCCGAGCCGTAGGAGCCGGGCGCCACGGGCGTGAACTCCTTGGTCGGTGGCGGCTGGTCCAGCGACATGCCGCGTGAGCGGCTGCCGTAGGTGAGGTTGCCGATGTCGATGCCCGCGTCCGGGAACAGCGTGGCCAGCGAGAGCACGAGGCCGTTGCCGATGGCCGTGCCGCGCTGCAGCTGGAAGCGGTCGATGGCGGAGTTCAGGTCTTCGCGGTTCACGGTGGGGATCTGGGCCACCTGGGCCGAGCCGGCAAAGGCCACGATGCCCACCTTCACATTGCGCGGCAGCTCGGTCAGGAAGGCCTTCGCCGCCGCCTGCGAGGCTTCGAGCCGGTTGGGTTTGACGTCGGCCGCGCGCATGCTGCCCGAGACGTCCATGGCCAGCATGATGGTCTCCTGCTGGGTGGGCAGCACGATGGTGGCCAGCGGCCGCGCCGCGGCCAGCAGCAGGGCCGTGATGGCCAGCAGGAAGAGGGCGGGCGGCACGTGGCGCCGCCAGGAGGCGCCGCCCATGGCCTGTTTGACCAGACCCAGGCTGGCGTAGCGCACGGCCAGTTTCTTCTTGCGCTGCAGCAGCCAGAGGTAGAAGAGCACGAGCAGCGGCACGATCAGCAGCAGCAGGAGCATGCCGGGCCAGAGGAAGTTCATGACAGTTCCTCCACGGGGGTCACGGGAGCCGGGGGCACTAGGCGCAGGTGCACGGGGGGCGGGGCCGAGCGGGCGCGGCTGCGCTGGCGGCGCAGTTCGGTGAAGCGCAGCAGGGACGACACCAGTTCGTCGTTCGTGGCCAGTTCCAGGGTGTCCACGCCCGCGCGGCCCAGGCTGCGACGCAGGGCTTCCTCGCGCTGGGCGGCCAGCTGGGCGAAGCGGGCGCGGAAACCGGCGTCGTGCGTGTCCACCATCAGCAATTCACCGGTCTCGGCGTCCTGCAAGGGGATCAGGCCCAGGTCGGGCAGTTCCTGTTCCAGCGGGTCGTAGAGGCGCACAGCCACGACTTCGTGGCGCAGGGCCAGACGCGTGAGCGGGCCTTCCCAGCCGTCCTCGCTGATGAAGTCGGACAGCACGAAGACGGTGCTGCGTCGGCGCATCAGGTGGCCCGCGCTGTCCAGCAGCTCCTGCAGGCGGGTGAGCCCGGGGGGCTGCTCGCTGTCGGATGCCGAGGCTTGCACACGCTGCAGCAGCTGCAGCACATGGCGTCGTCCGCTGCCCGGGGGCAGCACGGCCTGCACACCACCGTTGTAGAGCACGGCACCGACGCGGTTGCCATGGCGCGTGAGCAGGCGTGCGAGCACGGCCACGAAGTCGGCCAGCTGTTCGCGCTTGCTGCGCGTGCCCGAGCCGAAATCCACCGAGGGGCTGAGGTCCAGCAGGAACCAGGCGCTCATCTCGCGGTCCTCGGTGTAGACGCGCACGTGGGGCACCTGCAGGCGGGCGGTGACGTTCCAGTCGATGTGGCGCACATCGTCACCGCTCTGGTATTCGCGCAGGTCGGCCAGGTCCAGGCCCACGCCACGCATCAGTGTGCGGTAGTCGCCCTGCAGCAGGCCGTCGAGCCGGCGCAGCACCGTCCACTCCAGGCGGCGCAGGGCCTGCTCGGCGTTCTCGCGGGGCGCGGCCTGTTGCTTAGCCATGATGTTTGCGAAGGCCGCGTTTGCGTGTTCCAGCGGCGGAACGCCGTGGAAGCGGCTTTGCCGGGCCACTGGCGTTGCCCCCTTGAGGGGGGTGGCGCAGCGAGCGAAGGGAGCGGAGCCTGGGGGTGTTCATGCTGCTTGCTCGTGCTCCAAGACCTTGGCCGGTAGCGGCACGTGGGCCATGAACTTGTCGATCAGGGCGTCGGCCGTGAGCCCTTCGGACAGGGCTTCGTAGGACAACACGAGACGATGGCGCAGCACGTCGTGCACCAGGTCGCCCACGTCCTCGGGCAGGGCGTAGCTGCGTCCACGCAGCAAGGCCAGGGCGCGTGCGCCCTCGATCAGGCTGATGGTGGCGCGCGGGCTGGCGCCATAGCTCAGCAAGCGCGCCACGTCCTTGAGGCCGGCGCGGGCCGGCTCACGCGTGGCCGCCACGAGCTTGACGGCGTACTGCACCAGGGCCGGGTCCACATAGACCTTGCGGCACAGTTGCTGCAGATTGGCGAGCTGCTCGGTGGTGGCGACGGCGGCCACCGCCTGGGCCGCGCCGGTGACCCGCTGCACGATGACGAATTCCTCTTCCTCGGTGGGGTAGTCGACCAGCACCTTGAACATGAAGCGGTCCACCTGCGCCTCGGGCAGGGGATAGGTGCCCTCGGTCTCGATGGGGTTCTGTGTGGCCATCACGACGAAGGGCTCCGGGACGCGGTGGCTGGTGCCGGCGATGGTCACCTGGCGCTCCTGCATCACCTCCAGCAGCGCGCTCTGCACCTTGGCCGGGGCGCGGTTGATCTCGTCGGCCAGCAGCAGGTTGGCGAAGACCGGGCCGAGGGCCGTGCTGAACTCGCCGCTCTTCTGGTTGTAAAGGCGCGTGCCCACAAGGTCGGCGGGCACCAGGTCGGGCGTGAACTGGATGCGGCGGAACTGCCCCTGCACCACTTGCGCCAGGGTCTTGACTGTCAGCGTCTTGGCCAGGCCGGGTACGCCTTCGACCAGCAGATGCCCCTGGGCCAGCAGGGCGACCATGACGCGCTCCAGGAAACGGTCCTGGCCGACGACCACGCGTTTGACCTCGTAGAGGATCTGCTCCATCAGGCGGGCTGTGTCGGCCGTGGCGCGTTGTGTGTGATCCATCGTGTGCCTTTCAGAAGGGATGCATGCCCACGGCCGAGGCCGCGTTCTCGATGGGCACGGCAAAGCCTATGCCCACGAAGGAGCGTTGTTCGTTGGGATTGAGGATGGCGGTGACGATGCCCACCACCTCGCCGTCCATGGTGACCAGCGGCCCGCCCGAGTTGCCGGGG
>DNQP01000069.1:6308-6664 GCA_003500955.1 Curvibacter sp.
CGGCCCGCCCGAGTTGCCGGGGTTGGCCGCGGCGTCGAACTGGATCAGGTTGCCGATCTGCTGCTTGCCCTCCGGCGAGCGGAAGCTGCGCTTGAGCCCGGAGACCACGCCGCTGGAGACCGAGGGCCCGATGCCAAAGGGGAAGCCTACGGCCACCACCCCGTCGCCCGGCTGCAGCTCGGCCGTGGAGCGCATGGTGGCGGCCTTGAGGTCGTCGGGCAGCTTCTGCGCCTGCAGCACGGCCAGGTCGTTGTGGATCTGGCCACCGGTCATGACGGCCGGTGATTGCGTACCGTCATGGAAGGTGAGCTCGATGCGGTTGGCACCGGCCACCACATGCAGATTGGTGAGGATGA
>DNQP01000222.1 GCA_003500955.1 Curvibacter sp.
CATGTTGGCGATGCCGCCTTCGTAGATCAGGTCCACGATGAGCTTGAGCTCGTGCAGGCACTCGAAGTAGGCCATCTCCGGCGCATAGCCGGCCTCGACCAGGGTCTCGTAGCCCATCTTGATCAGTTCGACGGCGCCGCCGCACAGCACGGCCTGCTCGCCGAATAGGTCGGTCTCGGTCTCTTCCTTGAAGTTGGTCTCGATGATGCCGGCCTTGCCGCCACCGTTGGCCATGGCGTAGGACAGGGCCAGGTCACGGGCCTTGCCAGATTTGTCCTGGTGCACGGCCACCAGGTGGGGAACGCCGCCACCCTGGGTGTAGGTGTTGCGCACGGTGTGGCCCGGGGCCTTGGGCGCCACCATCCACACGTCCAGATCGGCGCGCGGCACGACCTGGTTGTAGTGCACGTTGAAGCCGTGGGCAAACGCCAGCGACGCGCCCTTCTTGATGTGGGGTTCGACGTTGTTCTTGTAGACCTCGGCGATCTGCTCGTCGGGCAACAGGATCATGACCACGTCGGCGGCCTTGACGGCGTCGTTGACTTCCATCACGGTCAGGCCAGCCTTGCCGACCTTGTCCCACGAGGCGCCGCCCTTGCGCAGGCCGACCACGACCTTGACGCCGCTGTCATTCAGGTTCTGGGCATGCGCGTGACCCTGGCTGCCGTAGCCGATGATGGCCACGGTCTTGCCCTTGATCAGGCTCAGGTCACAGTCCTTGTCGTAGAAAACTTTCACGTTCTTTCTCCTAGGTAAAACTTGATCTTCAGACGCGCAGAATGCGCTCGCCGCGGCCGATGCCGCTGCTGCCGGTACGCACCGTCTCGAGGATGGCGCCACGATCGATGGCTTCGAGGAAAGCATCGTTCTTGGACTGGTCGCCCGTCATTTCGATGGTGTAGCTCTTGTCGGTGACGTCGATGATACGTCCGCGGAAGATGTCGGCCATGCGCTTCATCTCCTCGCGCTCCTTGCCCACCGCGCGCACCTTGACCATCATGAGCTCGCGCTCGATGTAGGCGCCTTCGGTCAGGTCCACCACCTTGACCACCTCGATGAGACGGTTCAGGTGCTTGGTGATCTGCTCGATCACGTCGTCCGAACCGGTGGTCTGGATGGTCATGCGCGAGAGGCTGGCATCCTCGGTCGGCGCGACGGTCAGGGACTCGATGTTGTAACCACGGGCCGAAAACAGGCCCACCACGCGGGAGAGAGCGCCAGGCTCGTTCTCCAGCAGCACTGCAATGATGTGTTTCATGTGTGATTCCTCTTTTTGCTGCCCTCCCCCGGTCGCGGTAACGACCGGGCTCGGCAGGCAATAGATTCGTCTTCGGTTGAGATGGCGCAGCCCTGGGGGGCCACGCCGGCTTACAGGTCTTCGGCCCCCAGCAGCATCTCGGTGATGCCCTTGCCGGCCTGCACCATCGGGAACACGTTCTCGGTGGGGTCGGTGCGGAAGTCCATGAAGACCGTACGGTCCTTGAGCTTGCGCGCCTCGCGCAGCGCGGGCTCCACGTCCTGCGGCTTTTCGATCAGCATACCGACGTGGCCGTAGGCCTCGGCCAGCTTCACGAAATCGGGCAGCGCGTCCATGTAGCTGTGGCTGTAGCGACCGGAGTACTCGATCTGCTGCCACTGGCGCACCATGCCCAGGTAGCGGTTGTTGAGCGACAGCACCTTGATCGGCGTGTTGTATTGCAGGCAGGTGGACAGCTCCTGGATGCACATCTGCACCGAGCCTTCGCCCGTCACGCAATAGACCTCGCTCTCGGGCTTGGCCAGCTTGATGCCCATGGCATAGGGAATGCCCACGCCCATGGTGCCCAGGCCGCCGGAGTTGATCCAGCGACGCGGCTCATCGAACTTGTAGTACTGGGCCGCCCACATCTGGTGCTGGCCGACGTCGGACGTGATGTAGGTGTCGACGTCACGCGTCATGTTCCACAGCGTCTCGATGACGAACTGTGGCTTGATGACTTCGGTGTTGCCGCGGTCGTACTTGAGGCAGTCACGCTTGCGCCAGCCGTTGATGGCCTCCCACCAGCCGCCGAGCGCATGGGTATCCGGGCGCAGCGGACTTTCCTTGATCATCGCGATCATCTCGGTCAGCACATCCTTGACGTCCCCCACGATCGGGATATCGACCTTGACGCGCTTGGAAATGCTCGAGGGATCGATGTCGATGTGGATGATCTTGCGCTCGTTCTGCGCGAAGTGCTTGGGGTTGCCGATCACGCGGTCGTCGAAGCGCGCACCCACGGCCAGCAGCACGTCGCAGTTCTGCATGGCGTTGTTGGCTTCGATCGTGCCGTGCATGCCCAGCATGCCCAGAAACTTGGGATCGGTCGCCGGGTAGGCGCCCAGACCCATCAGGGTGTTGGTCACCGGGTAGCCCAGCATGTCCACCAGGGTGCGCAGTTCGGCTGTCGCATTGCCGAGCAACACGCCGCCGCCGGTGTAGATGTAGGGACGCTTGGCTGTCAGCAGCAGCTGCAGCGCCTTGCGGATCTGGCCCGCATGGCCCTTGCGCACCGGGTTGTAGGAGCGCATCTCCACCGTCTCGGGGTAGCCGCTGTAGGGCACCTTCTTGAAGGACACGTCCTTGGGGATGTCGACCACCACCGGGCCCGGACGGCCGCTGCGGGCGATGTGAAATGCTTTCTTCAGGGTCTCGGCCAGGTCCTTGGCGTCCTTGACCAGGAAGTTGTGCTTGACGATGGGGCGGGTGATGCCCACGGTGTCGCATTCCTGGAAGGCATCGAGACCGATGGCCGCCGTCGGCACCTGGCCCGTGATGATCACCATCGGAATGCTGTCCATGTAGGCCGTGGCGATGCCCGTCACGGCATTGGTCACGCCCGGCCCCGAGGTCACCAGGGCCACACCCACATCGCCCGTGGCACGTGCGTAGCCGTCGGCCGCGTGCACGGCTGCCTGCTCATGGCGCACCAGGATGTGCTGGATGGTGTCCTGCTTGTAGAACGCGTCGTAAATGTGAAGGACAGCGCCGCCGGGATAGCCCCAGACGTATTTGACGTCCTCGGCCTGCAGGGCCTTGACGAGGATCTCTGCGCCGCGCAGTTCTTCTGAGCCGGCCGCGTACGCGGCAGCCGCCGAAGTAATTTCAGCCTTGGAAATTTCCATGATCAACCTTTGTGAATTTCTCTGACGAAAAACCTTGGGTGCCCCTTCACAAACGCTTGTGGCATCGCGTCGGGACTTGAGGTCAGGGACATGGGCGCCATGGATAGCCGCGCCGGACCGTGACCCGTTTGCTTTTTGATGTGCAGCGCCATTATCGCACTGCAACATGCGGATTTGGCGGCCAGACGCTGAAAAAATGAGGCCGCGACTGCCATAATCCCGCGAAAAGCCGTAAGCCCGCGGCAAGATACGAGACACACAGCGCGCCCGCAGCCCTCTCCCTTGGCCACCGAACAAGAACTGTCTGATTTCCTCAAAAGCGTGGAAAAGCGCGCTTTCAAGCGCTCGGTCTACCACGTCCGCAATGACGAGGCCGCTCTGGACATCGTGCAGGACAGCATGATGAAGCTGGTGGAGCACTACAGCCACAAGCCTGTCGAAGAGCTGCCGATGCTCTTTCAGCGCATCCTCTCCAATACCACGCTGGACTGGTTTCGCCGGCAGAAGACCCGGCACGCCCTGTTCTCCAACATCGGCGATCTCGAAGCCGCAGCCGACGACAGTGGCTTTGATTTACTGGAAAATCTGGACAACACCGGCGCCTCGGCCCAGGTCGAAAGTGCCGAAAGCTCCACCCAGCGGGCGCAGATCCTGCGGGAAATCGAACTCGAAATCCAGGAACTGCCGGCCCGTCAACGGGAAGCCTTCCTGATGCGTTATTGGGAGGAATTGGACGTGGCAGAGACTGCCGCGGCCATGGGATGCTCGGAGGGCAGCGTCAAAACCCACTGTTCACGGGCAGTCCAAGCGCTGAACAAGGCGCTGCGAGCCAAGGGAATACAACTATGAACAAGTCGATGTCGATAGAGAGCAAACTTTCCGCCGTGGATCGTATGGGCCGCCGCATCGCGGCCCGTCTGGACGCGTCCACCCAGGAACTCCCGCACGACATCAGCGAGCGCTTGCGGGTCGCCCGGCTTCAGGCCCTGGAGCGCCATCGGGCTGCCGCCCCGGTCTTGGCGTC
Source organism: Curvibacter sp. (assembly GCA_003500955.1). GTDB lineage: Bacteria > Pseudomonadota > Gammaproteobacteria > Burkholderiales > Burkholderiaceae_C > Hylemonella. The sequence goes on from DNQP01000222.1 coordinate 4,169, forward strand.
GGTCAACGCGTCGGGGACCGCCACATTGCTGGCCGGTGGCGACGAAGAGCGCGGTTTCTGGCCCCGGTTGGTGTCACTGATTCCCCTGCTGGCGCTTCTGGCTGGCTTGATCGCCCTCCAGATCCAGGGCGATGACAGCCTGACCGAAGAGCTGGCCGCCATTGATGCAGCCATCCTGACCGATGATCTGCCGCCGGATGCCTACGCAGACCCAGGCTTCGCTCAGTTCCTCAAGAGCCGCCTGCAGTCCGGGAAGGATTGATCCATGAAATCGTGCCTGGTGTCTGCCATCGCCCGCCCGCACCTGTGTTGGGCCACCCCCCTGCTGCTCGCTCTGGCCCTGCCGGTCTGGAGTGCGCCGTCCGAGGGCACGGCGGGCCAGACAGTCACGGCCCGATCGGTGCATCGCTATGACAGCACCCGCCAGCCGACCACCCGGGTTGCCGCGGCTCCTACCGTTCGCCCGACCTGGCGTGAACTCAGCCCCGCTCAGCAACAGGCACTGGCCCCCTTGGCCACGCATTGGGATCGCCTGAGCGAAGAACGCAGGCGCAAGTGGCTGGTCATCTCGAAGAACTTTGCCACGCTCTCACCGGCGGAACAGGTCAAGCTGCACCGCCGGATGAACGAATGGATCGCACTGAGCCAGCAGCAACGCATCCAGGCACGCCAGAACTTTTCGGAAATCAAGAAGCTGAGTCCCGAGCAGCGGGCCGCGGAATGGGAGGCCTACCAGGCCTTGAGCGTCGAGCAAAAACGCAAGCTGGCCAAGCAGGCACCTCCCGTCCAGCCGGCCGGCTTGGCCGCTGGCAGACCGGGCGCCCAGCCCAAGCTGACCTCTCTCCCGCGCCGGGCTGCGCCCGCCCGTGCCCGTCTGGCTGACATCGGCCCCGTCGCACCGCTGTCCACCCGGGCCCTGCATGAAGGACCGGAGCACAAGGAAACGGACCGCTCACCCTACGAAGACGATCCGGCTGAGTAAAATCATCGGGTGAATTCCGCTCCCACCGCCCCGGCCTCCCCGTCCGCCTCGACCTTTTCCCAGCCCCCCATCCCCGGCCTGTGGCGCCGCATGGCCTGTTGGCTCTATGAAGGCATGCTGCTGTTCGGCGTGGTCTTCCTCGCCGGCTATCTCTTCAGCACACTGTCCCAGACCCGTCACGCGCTGGACAACCGGGCGCTGCAACAGGCCTTTCTGTTTGTCGTGCTGGGCATCTACTTCACGTGGTTCTGGGCCAAGGGTCAGACCCTGGCCATGAAGACCTGGCACATCCGCGTCGTCGATCGGCAGGGAGCCCAGATCAGCCAGTGGCGTGCCCTGCTGCGCTATGTGTTGAGCTGGCTCTGGTTTCTGCCGCCGCTGGCCGCCTATACCCTGGGCCTGCCGGCGCTGGAGGTGCTGGTGCTGCTCTTTGGCTGGATCGCCGTCTGGGCGGTTCTGAGCCGCTTCCATCCGCAAGGCCAGTTCTGGCACGATGCCCTGGCCGGCACGCGCCTGGTCGATGCGCGCCCCCGAGCCGCCTGACGCCTGTCATCCCGCCGGGAGACAATCCGCTCATGTCCGAGACACCCACCCCGCCTCCCGTCAACCCCCAGAAAGGCCGCATCGGTCTCAACCGCATCCTGCACGCCCTGGGTTACTCCATCGAAGGCCTGCGTGCCGGCTGGCATGAGACGGCCTTCCGACAGGAAGTCCTCGCCGCCTGCGTCCTGCTGCCCCTGTCCTTCTGGATCGGTCGCAGTTGGGTGGAGACCGCGCTGCTGGCCGGTTCGGTGCTGCTGGTGATGATCGTTGAGCTGTTGAACACCGGCATCGAGACCGCGATCGACCGTATCGGCCCGGAATGGCATGACCTGTCCAAGCGAGCCAAGGATATGGGCAGTGCTGCCGTGCTGCTCAGCTTGCTGCTGTGTGGCGGTATCTGGGCTGCCGCCCTCTACCATCGTTTCCTCGCATGACGCCCCATTTCTCGCTCTGCGTCTACTGCGGCTCCCGCCCGGGCCTGGACCCGCAACATCTTGCCCTCGCACGTGCCGTGGGTTCCTGGATCGGCCGCCACGGTGGCCAACTTGTCTACGGGGGCGGCAGGGCCGGCCTGATGGGCGAGGTGGCCCAGGCGACGCTGGCGGCGGGTGGGCGCGTCGTCGGCATCATTCCGAAAGCCTTGGTCGAGAAGGAATGGGCCATGCACGACTGCAGCGAACTGCACATCGTGGACACCATGCACGACCGCAAGCGCATGATGGCCGAGCGTGCCGACGCCTTCGTGGCCCTGCCCGGGGGCATCGGCACCTTCGAGGAGCTGTTCGAGGTCTGGACCTGGCGCCAGCTGGGCTACCACGACAAGCCTGTCGGCATCCTCAATGCCGGCGGCTACTACGACGGCCTGCTGTCCTTCCTGTCCACCGCGGTGGAGCAGCAGTTCATGAGCGACTGGCAGATGCAGCTGATCCAGGCCGGCAGCGAGCCCTCGGCCTTGCTCAGCAAGCTGGTGCAGGCGGCTGGCCTGGCGCCGGCAGCGCGTCTGGACGCGATTTAGATCGCGGACTCGTCCTGCTCGCCGGTGCGGATGCGCACCACGCGCTCCACGGCCGTGATGAAGATCTTGCCGTCGCCGATCTTGCCCGTGCGGGCGGCCTTCACGATGGCATCCACGCAGCGGTCCACGTCACCGGTCTTGACCGTGACTTCGACCTTGACCTTGGGCAGAAAGTCCACCACGTACTCGGCACCGCGGTAGAGCTCGGTGTGGCCCTTCTGGCGGCCAAAGCCCTTGACCTCGGTGACGGTCAGGCCGGTCACGCCGCACTCTGCCAGCGCCTCACGCACTTCCTCGAGCTTGAAGGGCTTGATGATGGCGGTGATCTGCTTCATGGATGATCTTTCTGTGGTCAGTGGAAATGGACCCCGGTCCCTCAGGCCCGGAACTTGTTGGTAATAGGATAACGCCAATCCTTGCCGAAACTGCGGTGGGTCACCCGGATGCCCACCGGAGCCTGACGGCGCTTGTACTCGTTGAGTTTGATCAGACGGGTGATCTTCTCGACATCGGCACGGGGGTAGCCCTGAGCCACGATCTCCTCGATACCCTGGTCGTTCTCCATATAGCGCTCGACAATGGCGTCGAGCACCTCGTAGGCGGGCAGGCTGTCCTGGTCCTTCTGATCGGGCCGCAGCTCGGCACTGGGCGGGCGGGTGATGATGCGCTCCGGAATGGGGTTGCCCCCCCGGCCGTGAGGATCATGGGCGTTGCGCCAGCGTGCCAGCCGGAACACCGTGGTCTTGGCCAGATCCTTGATCACGGCAAAGCCGCCGGCCATGTCACCGTAAAGTGTGCAGTAGCCCGTCGCCATTTCCGACTTGTTGCCGGTGGTCAGCACGATGCGCCCGCTCTTGTTCGAGAGCGCCATGAGCAGGGTGCCGCGGATGCGGGCCTGGATGTTTTCCTCGGTGGCGTCTTCGGCGAGCCCCTGGAACTCCTGCGCCAGCGACGCCTTGAAGGCCTCGAACTCCGGCACGATGGAAATCTCATCGTACTGCACACCCAGACGCTGCGCCATGTCGCGAGCGTCGATCCAGCTGATGTCGGCCGTGTAGGGCGAGGGCATCATGACCGCCCGCACCTTGTCCGGGCCCAAGGCGTCCACCGCAATCGCCAGCACCAGGGCCGAATCGATACCGCCCGACAGGCCGATGATCGCCCCCGGAAATCCGTTCTTGCCCAGGTAATCGCGCACACCCAGCACCAGGGCATCCCAGAGATCGGCGTCCGCGCTGCGTTCGGGCTCGATCGCCCCCTGCACACGCAAGCCCGAGGCCTGGCGCTCCACAACTACTTCAAACAGACTCTCGACAAAGCTGGGCGCGCGCGCTGCGAGCACGCCGTCCGCCTGCAGGGCAAAGGAATGGCCCTCGAAGACCACCTCGTCCTGTCCGCCCACGAGATGGGCATAGACCAGGGGCAGGCCGCAGTCCAGGGACCGCAGGCGCATCATGGCCTCGCGCTCGCCCCCCTTGCCCACGTGGAAAGGCGAAGCATTGATCACCGCCAGCAGTTCGGCGCCGGCCATCCGCGCCTCTCGCGCCGGCGCCTCGTACCACGCGTCTTCACAGATCAGCAGACCGACCTTGACGCGCGCATCCGCCGGGCCCGCGTCGAACACACACACGTCGGCCCCCGGAACGAAGTAGCGGCGCTCGTCGAACACCTGGTAGTTGGGCAACTCACGCTTGGCATAGGTCGCCATCACCTGCCCCTCCCGAAGCACGGTGGCGGCATTGGTCCGGTTGGGCGTGGAAACCGAACGGGTGCGCACACCGCCCGCATCGACCGCTGCCGGGTGTCCGACCACGACCGTCATGTCTTTTAACCCGGCCAGTTCGCGGGCCACTGTTTTCACGGCATCATCACAGGCAGCGATGAAGGCAGGCCGGAAAAACAGGTCTTCGGCGGCGTAGCCGCAGATCGAGAGTTCGGGCGTCAACAACAGGTGGGCGCCGGCCGCATGGGCCTGACGGGCAGCCGTGATGATTTTTTGCGCATTGCCTGCCAGGTCGCCAACGACAAAATTAGACTGAGCAACACAGATACGCAGGGTCATGGACGGCAAGAATAGTCTGGAAGGCGGCGTGAGCAACAGCGATTATGTCATCCGGGTGCATGACTCGCCCTTGCAGATCGAGGCCACGGCCTGGAACGAGCTACTCGCGCGCCAGTCCCATCCCACGCCCTTCATGCGCCATGAGTACCTGGCCGCCTTGCACCACAGCGGCAGCGCCATCCCCGGGACGGGATGGGCCCCCTGCTTCCTCACGCTGCACGATGCGGCCGGGCAGCTGCAGGCCGCCTGTCCGCTCTACGTCAAAAACCATTCGCGTGGCGAATACGTGTTCGACTGGTCCTGGGCCGACGCGCACCATCGCCATGGCTATGCCTACTACCCCAAGGGCGTGGTGGCGGTGCCCTTTACACCGGCGCCAGGCAGCCGGCTGCTGGCCCGCGACGCCCCGGCCCGCCGGGCCCTGATCGAGGCCCTGCTGGCCGAATGCCGCAAGCGCGGCCTTTCCTCGCTGCACCTGCTCTTCGGCAGCCAGGAAGATCTCGGTGCCTGCGGCGAGGCTGGCCTCATGCTGCGCCATACCGTGCAGTTCCACTGGGAGAACCGCCGCCCCCGGCCCTATGCAGACTTCGATGACTTCCTCGCCGCCCTGAGCCAGGAAAAGCGCAAGAAGATCCGCCAGGAACGGCGCAAGGTACGCGAAGCCGGCGTCACGCTGCGCCCACTGCTCGGCAACGGCATCCGTGAGGCCGACTGGGATTTCTTCTACCGCTGCTACGAACGCACCTACCTCGAACACGGCAACCCGCCCTATCTGAGTCGCGCGTTCTTCAGCGAGATCGCCCGTGAGCAGGCGCAGAACTGGCTCTTGTTTCTGGCCGAGCACGAGGGGCGGCCCATCGCCTGCAGCCTGATCGCCCTGGGCAACGACGCCGGTGAGCGCGTCGCCTGGGGGCGTTACTGGGGGGCACTCGAACGCGTCGACTGCCTGCACTTCGAAGCCTGCTACTACGCCCCCTTGCAGTGGTGCATCGCCCAGGGGTACCAGCGCTTCGAAGGCGGCGCCCAGGGGGAGCACAAGCTGGCGCGCGCGCTGCTGCCGGTGCGGACCCCCAGTGCTCACTGGCTGGCCCAGCCCGAGTTCGCCCATGCCGTGCAGCGCTTTCTGGAGCGAGAGAGCGAGGGGCTGGCCAGCTACGTGGAAGAACTGGACCGGCACTCGCCCTTGCGCGAGCCCGGCTAAGCCCTCAGAAGGTTTCCCAGTCGCCGTCGTCGGCCTTGCGGGCCGTCAATTTCGGCGGCTCGGCCTCAGCAGCGCGACGCGCGGGGGTCGCTGGTGCGGGACGGGCCGCAGGCGCCACCGGCTTGACCGCCGGGCGCGGTGCAGCGCTGACCGCGGGCGCCGCGGTTGTCGGCAGGACGCCATCCTGACTGGACACCTTGAACACCGCCACGGTACTGACCAGCTCCTGGGCCTGTGCCTTGAGGCTGCTGGCCGCCGCAGCCATCTCCTCCACCAGCGCCGCGTTCTGCTGCGTCGCATGGTCCATGTTCGTCACCGCCTCGCCGATCTGCGAGACACCCGAACTCTGCTCACTGCTGGCGGCACTGATCTCACCCATGATATCGGTCACACGGCGGATGCTGGCCACCACCTCGTTCATGGTGGCGCCAGCACGGTCTACCAGGGCCGTCCCCTGCTCCACCCGGCCCACGCTGTCGGTGATGAGCTGCTTGATCTCCTTGGCGGCCTCGGCAGAGCGGCTGGCCAGGCTGCGCACTTCGCCGGCCACCACGGCAAAACCGCGGCCCTGCTCACCCGCACGCGCCGCCTCCACCGCGGCATTCAGGGCGAGGATGTTGGTCTGGAAGGCAATGCCGTCGATCACGCTGATGATGTCGGCGATCTTCTTGCTCGCATCGTTGATGCCCTTCATGGTGTCGACCACCTGAGCCACGACCTCGCCGCCCTGCACGGCCACCGTGCTGGCGCTCTGTGCCAGCTGGTTGGCCTGGCGCGCGTTGTCGGCGTTCTGTCGCACGGTGGACGACAGCTCCTCCATCGAGGCGGCCGTCTCCTGCAAGGCACTGGCCTGGGTCTCGGTGCGCGCCGAGAGATCGTGGTTGCCCTGGGCAATCTCGGCACTCGCCGTCGACACCGCATCGCTGCCTCGGCGCACGCGGCTGACGATCTCGACCAGGTTGTGCTGCATGGCGGCAAGTGACTGCAGCAGCTGGGCCACCTCGTCGCTACCACGCGCTGGGATCTCGGTCGTGAGATCCCCCTCGGCGATGTGGCGGGTGGAGACCGCTGCCTGCTGTACCGGTCCGACGATGGATCGCGTCACCAGGAAAGCCAGTGCCACGCCCAGCGCCACGGCCAAGGCCGCGCCAAGAGACTGGGTCCACTGGCTGCGCACCGCCGTGGCGTTGGCCTTCTGCTGCGTGTCTGCCAGCATCTGGCGCGCATGAGCGGCTACCTGGTCCACCGCCTTGAGATACGTTTCAGCCAGAGGACGCAGCTCGTTGTCGACAACGCCCGCGATGTCCTCACCCGCCTGCTGACGCTTGATCAAGGCAGTCCGCGCATCCACATAAGTCTTGCGATGCCTCGCCACCGCCGCCAACAGCTCCTTGCCTTCGGCATCGACGATGAGGGATTCGAGCTCCTTCTGGTCCTCGCTGATGGCCTTGGAGGTGGCAGCCATATCCTTGGTAAGCGCATCGATGTAGGCCATGTCACGGGTCTTGAGGGCCGCCGAGGCCCGGACCCAGTTGATCGATATCTGCGAGGCCCAACGCTGCGCCAGCAGGCTGCGCTGCATCTCGAGCGTGGCGATCTGTTGACTGGTCTCCTTGAGCGTGCCCAGGCGCCAGACGCCCAACACGGACACCGTGGTGGTGATGGTCAGCACCAGCATGAACGCCAGCGCCAGACGGGTACCGATACGCAAACGCAGCCAGAAACTCATACGTGTCTCCACTTGTCGCAAGCTCCCTGCCGGCCTCTGCGGGCCCTCGCAGTCCAGTCTCCGCCCACAGGCGTGCGGGATCAGTGCGTCGAGGCGTCCAGCATGCCCATCTCGGCATTGCTCATCAAGGCTTCCATGTTCATGACGATCAGCATGCGTTCGCCGACATTGGCCAGGCCGGTGATGAAGCGGGTGTCCATGGTGGTGTCGAACTGCGGCGCCGGCTTGAGCATATCGGCTCCCAGGGTAACCACATCCGACA
>DNQP01000223.1:0-1502 GCA_003500955.1 Curvibacter sp.
CAGGGGCGCGGCTTTGCCGTGGTGGCCAGCGAGGTGCGAGCCCTGGCCGGGCGCAGCGCCGAAGCCGCCAAGGAGATCAAGAAGCTGATCGAGGAGTCACGTGCGCGCGTGCGTGACGGTCACGAGAAATCTGAGACCGCGCAGTCCACCATGGCCGAGGCCGTGGGCGGGGTGCAGCGCGTCAACACCCTGGTGAGCGAGATCAGCCACTCGGCCAACGAGCAGCTCGCGGGCGTGTCGCAGATCAACGCGGCCGTGGCGCAGATGGACACCATCACGCAGCAGAATGCGGCCCTGGTCGAGCAGATCGCGGCGTCCTCCCATGCGCTGGAGAACACGGCCCGTACGGTGACCGAGAGCGTGCAGGTCTTCAAGCTCGACCGGCACGAGGCGGGGGCGCAGCCCGACGCGGTGGCGCTGCGGCGCGCGCACAAGGTCGCCAACCCGGCGGTCCTGCGCCTGCAGTGAGCCTGCGCGACGCGGCAGCGTTCAGCTGCCGTGCAGATGGATGGTGTTCTTGCCCGCGTGCTTGGCCTGGTACATGGCCTCGTCGGCCTGGCGCATCAGCACATCCATGTCCGTGTCGCCGGAATTGAAGAGCGTGAGGCCGATGCTGCCGCTGGACTGGTAGGCCAGTCCCTCCAGATCGTAGGGCTTGGCCATGCTGACCAGGGCCTTGGCGGCGATCTGCCGCGCCTCGGTGCGCGCCAGTGCCAGGTCGGCGTTCAGGTGCTCCAGCACGATCACGAACTCGTCACCGCCCAGGCGGGCCACGGTGTCCGACTCGCGCACCACGCGGCTCAGGCGGCTGGCGATCTGTTGCAGCAGCAGGTCGCCCGCGTGGTGGCCGTGCTCGTCATTGATCTTCTTGAAGTTGTCCACGTCCACGAAGAGCAGGGCGCCGTGCTGGTTGTTGCGTCGTGCCACCGCCAGCGCGCGCTGCAGGCGCTCGAGCAGCAGGCGCCGGTTGGGCAGGGCGGTGAGGTGGTCGTAGAAGGCGATGTGCCGGATCTCCTCCTCGCGCAGCTTGCGTTCGGAGATGTCGCTCATGGTGGCCACGTAGTGCGTGACCAGACCCTGCTCGTTGCGCACGGCCGTGATGGTGGTCCACAGCGGCAGCAGATCGCCGCGCTTGCGCTGGTCCCAGATCTCGCCTTCCCACTTGCCCGTGGCGCGGATGCTCTCCCACATCGCGGCGTAGAAGGCCGCGTCATGGCGGCCCGAGCGCAGCGTGCTGGTCTTGCGCCCGATCAGCTCTTCGCGGGTGTAGCCCAGCAGGTCCAGAAAAGCCTGGTTCACGCGCAGGATGTTGGTCTCCGCATCGCTGACCAGCATGGCCTGGCGCGACTCGAAGGCCACGGCGGCGATCCGGCGGTCCTGCTCGGCCCGCACCCGCTCGGTGACGTCGCGCGCGAACAGCACGATGGCCCGCTTGCCGTCGATCAGCTGGTCCAGGGCCTGGGCCCGGCCCTCGAAGATGTGGCGGCCGCCCAGCGTGTCCT
>DNQP01000223.1:1807-3389 GCA_003500955.1 Curvibacter sp.
GTGGCGGCCGCCCAGCGTGTCCATCTCGTACTCGATCTTCTGCGGCGTGCCGGCTTCCAGGGTCTGGCGCAGAAAGGTGAGGAAGCGCTGCGCCCGTTCCTCGGTCATGACCTCGTCGAGCCGCTTGCCCAGGATGTCCTCGGCACGCGCGTAGAGCAGCCGCTCCTCGGGCGAGATCACCTCCAGGTAGCGGCCGTCTTCGTCAACCACGAAGAGCAGGTCGGGCGAGGCGCGGGTGATGGCCCGGCGCATGGACTCGCTGCGCGCCAGCGCCTGGCGGGCCCGGCGCTGATCTTCGAGGTCATGCAGCAGCAGCGCCAGCAGGGCTGTGCTGGGGCCCAGCACGAACAGAAAGGGCCAGGCGAGCGTGTCGAGCAGCTTGTAGAGGTGCTGTGTCGGCAGCAGCAGAAACCAGCCGAGGCAGGCCACGTGCAGCAGCACGCCGAAGATCAGGAAATCCAGCAGCTTGGGCTGGGTCCAGCCGCGGCGCAGCGCATGGCGCATCAGCAGGCCGGCCCCGACCGAGGTGGCGATCACCGCCACACCGACCCAGGCGCCTGCACCACCCAGGTTCAGCCGGTAGGCCGCAGCGATGAGACCGGCGATCGTCGCGGCCAGCGGCCCGGCGAAGATGCCGGCTGCGCCGAGGATGGCCGAGCGCCCGTCGAAGATCACCCCCGGCGCGAGCTTGGCCGGATGCATCATGCCGAAGATGCAGATGGCGCCGAAGATCAGCCCGGCCGTCACGGCCGCCGCGCGCTGACGCTCACCCCAGAGGCGGATGTTGAACTCGTACAGTGCCGACAGCGCCAGCAGCAGCGCCGTGCTGTAGATGAGATCGAGGGTCAAGCGGCGTCCTCCGGTGCGGTCAAGCCGCGGAGACCATCATAGCCCCGGGCCGGGCCGGCGCCTTGACCGCGGTCAAGCGGCCCGGATGGCCGCCCGCCTCAGAAGGATTCCCACTCGTCTTCGCGCGGGGCCGCCTTGGGTGGCGCTACCACGGCAGCGGTCCTTGGGGCGGCGGCTGCGGGCGTGGGTGCGGCGGCGCGCGCGGCCGTGATCTTCGGGCGCTGCGGCGTCGGGGCCGGCACGGGCGCCGGCTGACGTGCCGCGGCGAGGGAAGGGGCGGCACTGCTGGTCTTGGCCTGGCCTTCGGCGAGTCGGAACACCGCCACGGCCTGCACCAGTTCCTGCGCCTGGCTCCTCAGGCTGTTGGCGGCGGCGGCCATCTCCTCGACCAGCGCCGCGTTCTGCTGCGTGGCCTGGTCCATCTGCGTCACGGCCTCGCCCACCTGGGACACGCCGGCGCTCTGTTCCGCGCTGGCGGCGCTGATCTCACCCATGATGTCGGTCACGCGCCGGATGCTGGCCACCACCTCGCTCATGGTGGCGCCGGCCTGGTCCACCAGGGCTGTGCCCTGCTCGACGCGGCCCACGCTGTCGGTGATGAGCTGCTTGATCTCCTTGGCGGCCTCGGCGCTGCGGCCGGCCAGCGTACGCACCTCGCCGGCCACGACCGCGAAGCCGCGGCCCTGCTCACCGGCACGCGCGGCCTCCACTGCGGCGTTGAGCGCCAGGATGT
>DNQP01000223.1:3751-9018 GCA_003500955.1 Curvibacter sp.
TGATGTCGGCGATCTTGCGCGAGCTCTCGCTGATGCCCTTCATGGTGTCCACCACCTGGCCCACCACCTCGCCGCCCTGCACGGCCACGGTGGATGCGCTCTGCGCGAGCTGGTTGGCCTGGCGCGCGTTGTCGGCGTTCTGCTTCACGGTCGAGCCGAGTTGCTCCATCGAGGCCGCGGTCTGCTCCAGGGCACTGGCCTGGCTTTCGGTGCGCGCGCTCAGGTCCTGGTTGCCCTGGGCGATCTGCGCGCTCGCGGTGGCCACCGAGTCGGAACCCTGCCGCACGGTGGACACGGTGCGGCGCAGCGCCTCCTGCATGCGCTTGACGGCGGCCATGACGCTGCCCTGGTCGCCGGTGCGCAGTTGCAGCTCCTGGGTCAGGTCGCCGTCGGCCACGCAGTTGACGGCCTGGGAGACCTCATCGGGCTCGGCGCCGAGTGCCCGCGTCAGGCCGCGTGCAATGGCCACGGCGATGAGGCTGCCGATCACGGCAGAGAGCGCCAGCAGGATCAGGATCACGCGTTGGGCGAAAGCGACCGTCTCCTCGGTCTGCTTGGCTCCGGCCGTGGCCAGCTCCATCTGCATGGCGAGCGACTCGTCGACGGCGCGGAAGAGGATATCCTGCTGGCGCGCGACCTCGCCCAGCAACAGATCTGTGGCCCGCTGGGCATCATTCAGGTCACCGGTCAGCCCCAGCTTGATGGCCTCGTCCATGATCTGGTTGTAGCCAGGGCGCGTCTGCTGGATGATCTTGAGCAGTTCGACGCCTCGCGGCAGGACGATCACAGGCTCGAGTTCAGCCAGCAGCTTGCTGTTGCGCTCACGCAGCGGGGGGATCTTGTCAGCTTCTACCTTGGCGCGTTGGGGATCGTCGATCAGCGCAACCGTCCGGACCACCCGCGCGATGGTCTGAAAATTGCCTTTCAATTCGTTGAACTTCTGCACTTTCACGAGGCGATTGTTGGCCAGGTCGTCGACCTTCTCGCCGATCAAGTTCAGCTCGTACAGCGAGAGGACGCTGATCGCGAGCATGGCGGCCAGCAGGATGCCGAAGCCCAGGGCCAGGCGTGTGCCGACCCGCATGGTGTTGAAGAAGTTCATACCGACTCCGAAGGCAGGAAAAGGAAGAAACCAGACAAACCACGGGCTTCTTCATTTCAGCCTGCGTGACGCCGGTGTCATGCGTTTACCATGATGTCATCGACATGCGTGGACAACACTTGATGTAAACCCGCACGGACACGAGTATGTATGGACGACATGTACACATGAACGGGTGAGGATATGCGCCGACGTGAATTTGTCAACGGATGGGCCTGGATGGGTTGCATGCCCTGGCCAGCCCTGGCGGCTGCGCCGCGCGTCTTGCAGGCCACGCCAACCCGCATTGCTGCGGCTGGTCAGAGCGCCTTGCCCGTCTGGGCTTACGAGGCGCAGGTGCCGGGACCGGTGCTGCGCTACCGCCGGGGAGACGTGCTGGACCTCGAACTGCACAACGCACTGCCCGATCCGACGACCATCCACTGGCACGGGATCCGCCTGCCCAATGCCATGGACGGCGTGCCCGGCCTGACGCAGGACGCGGTAGCACCGGGTGGGCGCTTTCGCTACCGCTTTGCGCTGCCCGATGCCGGCACCTACTGGTACCACCCGCACTGGGGCACGCCCGAGCAGCTCGAGCGCGGCCTGGCCGGTGCGCTCATCGTCGAGGACGATGAGCCGCCGCCCGTGGACCGTGATCTGGTCTGGCTGCTCGACGACTGGCGGCTCGATGCGCAGGGCCGCATCGCCGAGAACTTCTACAACTTCCACGACGTGGCCCATGCCGGACGCATGGGGCAACTGCTGACGGTCAACGGCCAGGTCCAGCCGGCGCAGGCGCTGCGCACCGGCGAGCGCGTGCGCCTGCGTCTGGTGAATGCCGCCAATGCGCGCATCTTCGCGCTTACGCTCGACGGGCTGAAGGCCTGGCTGATCGCGCGCGACGGCATGCCGGCCGATGCGGCCGTGCCCTGGGAGGGGGAGCTCTTGCTGGGCCCCGGCATGCGTGCCGATTTCATCGTGGACGCGGCCGCGCCCGGGCGCTACCTGCTCAAGGACGCGGACCCGCGCGGTGAACGCGTGCTGGCCGCGCTGGAGGTCAGCGGCGCGTCGGGCTCAGGCGCGGCCCGCCCCGCACCGCAGCCGGCGCCCTACGCGCCTTTGCCCGAACCGGATCTGGAAAAAGCCCTGGTGCACGACCTCGTGCTCGGTGGCGGCGCGATGAACCGCGAGGGCTGGCCGCAGGAGAGCCTGGCCGAGCGCGAGGCACGGCGCCTGCGCCTGCAGGCTGGCGCGCGCGAGGCCGCCCCGGCCTGGACCATCAACGGCCAAGCCCATCTGCAGCACAGCCGCGAACATGCCGCGCACGCGGCCGAGTTCCGCGTGCCGCGCGGGCGCAGCGTGCGGCTGCGCATCGACAACCGCACGGCCTGGTGGCATCCCATGCACCTGCACGGCCACCACTTCCGCGTGCTCTCGCGCAACGGCACCCCTTTGCCCGAGCGCCCCTGGCGCGACACCGTGCTCATGGGACCGCGTGACCGCGTCGAGATCGCCTTCGTGGCCGACAACCCGGGCTGGTGGCTGCTGCACTGCCATGTGCTCGAACACCATGCCGGCGGGCTGGGCACGCTGTTCGAGGTGCAGGGCTAGCCTGGCACCTCGGGTGGGCCGGCCTCAGGGCTGCAGCAGGATGGCGCCCTGGGTGGCGCGCGACTCCGCAGCGCGGTGGGCCGCCGCCGCATCGGCCAGCGCGTAGCGCGCACCGATGCGCGCGCTCACATGACCCGCCGCGATGGCGGCGAAGAGCTCCGCCGCGTTGGCGCGAAACACCGCCGGATCGGCGTTGTGCGGGAAGACCGAGGGCCGGGTCAGGAAGAGACAGCCCTTCTTGTTGAGCAGCTCGGGCTCGATCGCAGGCGCCGGGCCCGAGGCCGCACCGTAGATCACCACCAGGCCGAAGGGCGCGGCCAGGTCCAGCGAGTGCAGGATGGTGTCCTTGCCCACCGAGTCGTAGACCACCCGCGCCTTGCGCCCGCCCGTGGCTTCGAGCAGCGCGGCCGGCCAGCCCGGTTGGCTGTAGTCGATGGCGATGTCGGCGCCGGCCGCGCGCGCGACCGCACATTTCTCGGCCGAGCCGGCCGTGCCCACCACCTGGGCGCCCAGGGCCTTGCCCCACTGGCAGAGGATCTGGCCCACGCCGCCCGCGGCCGCGTGCACCAGGATCAGGTCGCCGGGCTGCACGCGGTGCGTCTTGCGCAGCAGGTACTGCGCGGTCAGGCCCTTGAAGAGCAGGGCGGCGGCGTCCTCGTCGCTCACGCCGGCCGGGATGGGGACCAGGCGCGCGGCGGCCACGTTGCGGCGCTCGGCATAGGCGCCGATGCCGGCGTTCATATAGGCCACGCGGTCGCCCGGCGCGAAGCCCGTGACGCCCTCGCCCACGGCCTGCACCACGCCCGCAGCCTCGTGGCCCAGACCCGTGGGCAGGGGCAGCGGATAGGCGCCCTTGCGCTGGTAGACGTCGATGTAGTTGAAGCCGATGGCCGTCTGGCGCAGCTGCACCTCGCCCGGGCTAGGCGGGGGCAGGGGCACGCTCTGCAGCTGCATGAGCTCGGGGGCGCCGAGTTCGTTGAGGATGATCTGGCGGGTGCTGTCCATGCGCGGCGGTCTCCGTATCGGTGTTGAGCCTGCATTGTGGTCCATCACGCGCGCACTGGCGGCGCGAACAGGCTCTAAGATCGCGGCATGAAAACGACGTACATCTTCGCCGCCATCCTCATCGCCAGCGCCATCGGTGCGCTGGTTCCCACGCGCCTGGTCAAGACGCTGATGCTGGTCCTGACCGGCGTGCTCTCGGGCTACGGCCTGTTCCGACTGTTGGGCTGAAGGCCCGCGGCCTCAGGCCGCTTCCAGCGCAAACGCATCCATGGCCAGCATGCCGTACCTCACCTCGCGGCTGATGTAGTCGGGGCGTGCACCGTCCGCTGCCGCGCCCAGCGTGAAGAACAGGGGCAGGAAATGGTCTTCGCTGGGGTGCGCGCGTTCGGCGTGCGGGGCCTGGGCGCGGTAGTCCAGCAAGGCGGCGATGTCGCCTCGCGTCACCTGCTCTTCCACCCAGCGGCTGAATTCCAGCACGTAAGGCGCCGGTTCGGTCCGGCCGCCGAAGAACTCGCCCAGGTTGTGCGTCATGCTGCCCGTGCCCATGAGCAGCACGCCGCGCGCGGCCAGCGGGCGCAGCGCGCGGCCCAGTTCGTAGACCTCGGCCGGGCCGGCCTGCGCGGGCAGGGCCAGCTGCAGCACGGGGATGTCGGCCTCGGGGTAGAGGTGCATCAGCGGCACCCAGGTGCCGTGGTCAAAAGGCCGGCGGCTGTCCTCGGCGGCGGCGATGCCGGCGCCCTGCAGCAGGGCCAGCACCTCGCGCGCCAGTTCGGGCTGGCCGGGTGCGGGGTATTGCAGGGTGTAGAGCTCGGGCGGGAAGCCGCCGAAGTCGTGCCAGGTCTGGGGGGCGGGCGTGCTCATCACCGTGGGCTGGCGCGTCATCCAGTGCGGCGACATCACGACGATGGCCTGTGGCCGCGCGTGGGCCTGCGCCCAGGCGCGCAGGGCCGGGCCGGTGCTGCCGGCATCGACAGCGAACAGCGGTGCGCCATGCGAGACGAAGAGCGGGGGCAGGGTGTTCATCATGTGTCCTTTCACATTCAGTTCGTTGCCTCGCCCTCGCCGGGCTGGAGCCAGAGGCGGGCGGGAATGTGCTGCTGCAGTTTTTCCACCGCCAGATCCACGAGCTCGGGATGCAGCTCGTGGCCGATGTAGGGCAGCACGTCGGCGGTGAAGTCGGCGCCCAGGGTCTTCAGGCGCATGGCGCCTTCGATGGCGTGGCGGTAGGGCATGACCGTGTCGGCCTTGCCGTGCAGCAGGTGCACCGTGCTGTTCTCGTGCAAGGGCGCTTCGGGCAGGCGCGCGAAGCGCCCGCCGATGGCGACCACGCGCGCGGCCACCGGCTCGGGGCGCAGCGCGGATTCGAGCGCCATGATGGCGCCCTGCGAGAAGCCCACCAGTGCGGTGCCGGCCGCGTCCACGCCGCTCTGCTGCTGCCAGTGGCGCACGGCGAACTCGAAGGCGGGCAGGGCGGCCGCGACCCGTTGCGGACGGTTGTCCTCGTCCACGTCGCGCACCGAGAACCACTGCCGCCCGCCCGGGGCCAGTTCGGATTCGTAGGGGGCGT
>DNQP01000227.1:0-3746 GCA_003500955.1 Curvibacter sp.
AAGCAGGCGGCCGATCTGCACAGCCCCGGCTTCAACCAGCGCGTGGTCGCCGAGGTCATGAAAGACGGTTTCCTCGACCGCCACGTGCCGCGGATCCGTGCGCTCTACAAGGCGCAGCGTGATGCGATGCTGGCTGGACTGCGCAAACACATGCCCGAGGGGGTCAGCTGGAACACACCGGCTGGCGGCATGTTCCTCTGGGCCCGTCTGCCCGCAGGCCTGGACGCCGCCGCCCTGCTGCCCCAGGCCGTGGCCCGCGGTGTGGCCTTTGTGCCGGGCGCGGCCTTCTATGCCGGTGCGGGCGATGCACGCACCCTGCGCCTGTCCTTCGTCACGGCCAGCCCCGAGGACATCGAGCGCGGCATCGCCGCCCTGGCCGCCGTCATCCGCGAGCAGACATGAGTACACATCCACGCGCCTACCGCCAGGTCGACGTCTTCACCACCACGCCCTACTGGGGCAATCCCCTGGCCGTGGTGCTGGACGGCACGGGCCTGTCCGACGAACAGATGCAGCGCTTCGCGCGCTGGACCAATCTCTCCGAAACCACCTTTCTGCTGCCGCCCACCCAGGCCGGCGCCGACTACCGCGTGCGCATCTACACACCCGGCGGCGAGCTGCCCTTTGCCGGCCACCCCACGCTGGGCAGCTGCCAGGCCTGGCTGGACCACGGCGGTACACCGCGCGATGCGCAGCGCATCGTGCAGGAATGCGCCGTGGGCCTGGTGCCCATCCGCCGTGCCGGCCATCAACTCGCCTTCGCCGCACCCCCGCTCCAGCGCAGCACACCCGCGCCCCAGCTGCTGGCCGGCGTGGCCCTGGCCCTGGGGCTGAAGCCGGCGCAGATCCGCGCCGCGCAGCTGCTGGACAACGGCCCCAAATGGCTGGGCCTGCTGCTCGACAGCGCCGACACCGTGCTCGCCCTCACGCCCGACCACACCCGCCTGCGCGAGCTGGGCCAGAAAGTGGGCGTGGCCGCGCTGACCACTGAGCCCGCGGCCGTGCAGCTGATCGCGCGCAGCAGCCGCGAAGCGCGCGCCTTTGCCGACCACGCGGACGACGCGCCGCATCGGGCCGCGCCCGACCTGGAGGTGCGCGCCTTCGCCGCGCCCGTGGGCATCCCCGAAGACCCGGTCACCGGCAGCCTCAACGCCAGCCTGGCGCAGTGGCTCATGGCCGAAGGCCACATCGGCACGCGCTACATCGCTGCCCAGGGCACCTGCCTGGAGCGTGCGGGTCGCGTGCTGCTGGAACGCGACGAAACAGGCCAGGTCTGGGTCGGCGGCCAGGTGCAGACCTGCATCACCGGGCACGTGCAGCTGTGAGTGCGGCGCTCGACCACCTCGTGGTCGTCGCGGCCACGCTGGACGAAGGCGTGGCCTGGTGCGAGCGCACCCTGGGCATCACGCCCGGCCCCGGCGGGCAGCATGCGCTGATGGGCACGCACAACCGCCTCTTCAGCATTGCCAGCGCCGACTTTCCGCTCGCCTATTGCGAGATCATCGCCATCGACGCCGCCGCGCCCGCCCCGGGACGCCGGCGCTGGTTCGACATGGACGATGCGGCCCTGCAGGAGCGTGTGCGCCGCGAGGGCCCGCAGCTCGCGCATTGGGTCGCGCGCGTGGATGACGCGCGCGCGGCCGTGGCGGCGCTGCAAGCCCACGACATCGACCGCGGTGAAGTGCTCGCGGCCTCACGTCCCACGCCGCAAGGCCTGCTGCAGTGGCAGATCACGGTACGCCCCGATGGGCAGCGCTTGTTCGATGGCCTGCTGCCCACGCTGATCCAGTGGGGCGACGTGCACCCGGCCGCGGCCATGCCGCCCAGCGGTATCACGCTGGCCGCGCTGGAGCTGCAGCATCCGCAGGCCGAGGCACTGAACGCGGCCGGCGCAGCGCTGGAACTGGTCACGCTGCGGGCCCGGCAAGGGCCGGTCCGACTGAGCGCGCGTCTGCACACGCCATCGGGTGTGCTCGACATCGTCAGCGGGGGCTAGGACGGTCAGCCGAGTGAAACGGCGTTCGCCTCTCACAAAAACAAAGCGCGCCCTGTAGGCGCGCCTTGTCGAACAGAGCAAAATCCTGGCGGATCAGAACTTCCAGAGATAGCCAGCGCTGAGTGCCGTGGAGTTGTTGTCAGACACACCACCGATTCGTTGCAGGGTGTTGAGCTGGAAGCGCACCACGCCAGGTCCGGCAGGCAGGTCGTAGCCGACACCGAGGATGGTGCCCGTGCCGCTGTCAGTGGATGTGCCAGAGGCGGCGCTGCCGTTGCTCGAAGCGCGGACAACGATCTTCTGCTCATAGCTGGTCAGACCTGCGCGGAAGAACAGACGCTCGAGCCCGCGCTGATCGAAAGGCTTGACCACTGCGGAAATGTCAAAGCCGCTGACAGACAGTTTGACATTGCCGGTATAGGTGGCCGCGCCTCCGGTCACACCGGAAAAGTTCGCTGTGGCTTCACCACTGTTCAGATAACCCAGCTCTGCGGCGACATACTTGTTGATCTGGTAGCCCCCAAAGAAGCGGGCGAAACCGATGCCCGTGTCCTGAGTCACAGCGGCCGAGCCACCGAGCTCGTTCACAAGACCATTGGCCAGGTCCTGGGCCTGGTCTTTGACCGAAGCGGCACCGGCCTCGGCACCAATGTAGAAGCCCGTTTGGGCAAAAGCCGCGCCGGAGACAGACAAAGCGGCTGCAAAAGCGATCAGTGTTTTTTTCATTCGAAACTTCCTGTTGAAGAATGCCCGCCTCCCTGCGAGGACAAGCGGACGCATCCTACCCAAAAAACACCCGTCTTTCCCGGCCTGCCTTCAAGCCCCTCAACGACATCTGTCCATTGACTCCTGAATTGATAGCATCACGTCAGTCTCTCTGGCGACTGCACAGCCGCGCGGGCCTTGCCACAATGGTCGCCATGGGAACCCTCTACCTCGTGCGCCACGGCCAGGCCTCCTTTGGTGCGGCGGATTACGACCAGCTCAGCGAGCTCGGCCAGAAACAGAGTGAACGCCTGGGCCGGTATTGGCGCGAACGTGGCGTCACCTTCGACGCCGTGCTCACCGGCACGCTGCGCCGCCATGCCCAGACCTGGGCTGGCATCGCGGCCGGCGCGGGCTATGACAACGAGGTTGTCACGCTCGCAGGCCTCAACGAGTACGACAGCGAGGCGGTGATCGCCGCCATCCATCCGCAGCCGCTACAGAGACCCGACACGCCCGAGATGTATCGCCATCACTTCCGCCTGCTGCGCGACGGCCTGCGCCAGTGGATGAATGGCGTGGTCAGCCCGCGCGGCATGCCGAGCTATGCGGACTTCCAGGCCGGCGTGAGCGATGCGCTGGACCGCGTGCGCAGGGACCATGAGGGGAATGTGCTCATCGTCTCCAGCGGGGGCCCCATCTCCACGGCTGTCGGCCAGGTGCTGGGCACCACGCCCGAGACCACGATTGAACTGAACCTGCGCATCCGCAACAGCGCGCTCACGCAGTTCGATTTCAATCCCAAGCGCCACAGCCTGGTCAGCTTCAACACCCTGCCGCACCTGGATCACCCGGACTACGCGGGCTGGGAGAGCTACGCCTGACCAGGGCCTGTTCACCCTATTTTCTTGAGATGCGTTGCGGATCAAAAAGGTCATGCGCAAGGCGCGAAACGCAGCCGGGGTGGCCCCCGGCAAGGCTTCGCAACGCCGCGCATGGCCTTTTTGTCGAAACCTGCGGTTTTGGCCGCAACCCGAAGGGAACG
>DNQP01000227.1:4048-7792 GCA_003500955.1 Curvibacter sp.
TTTTGGCCGCAACCCGAAGGGAACGGGGTGCAAACGGCGCCACTCGTTGTTGCACTCCTCGCCCAGACGGCCAGTCTGGGCTTCGTCGCGCGCCTAGATTGGCACCGTTTGCACCCCATTCGCACTCAAGAAAATAGGGTGAACAGGCCCTACTGCAGCGTGGCCGGCGCCCGCAACACAAGCGCGAACAGCTCGTTGCGGAAGTGGATGCCCAGGCGGTCGAAGGCCCGGTTGCGGTAGGTCTTGACGCTGGGCAGGCTCAGACCCAGGTCGGCGGCGATGCCGTCGTAGGTCATGCCGCGCAACAGGCGCACGCAGACATCCAGCTCCCGCGGCGTCAGCGCGGGCTGCAGGGCCAACAGGCGCTGCCGTGCGTCCGGCGCGATGCCGGCCTCGGACACACCGCTCAACGTCACGTGCTTGTGCGCCAGCGCCAGCAGTGCGGGCGCCAGGGACTCGAAGTCAGCCACCTGCACGTCGCTGAAGGGTGCCTGGTGCTGGTGCCGATAGAAGTTCAGGGCAAAGAGGCCGTCCTCGCGCGCCTGCACCACCGAGACGCGCTCGGCCACGCCATGCGCTTCGTAAACACGGGCGCGGTGCTGGGCCGGGACCTCCTGCGCCGTGAGATGACAGAGCAGCGGCTGCGTCTCGTTCTGCGCCTCAACGCTCAGCGTGCGATCGCTGCGGTAGGGGCCGGACAGGTAGGCCCGCCAGCAGTCGCGCGTGGTGTCGGGTACGCCCAGGCTGCCCGAGAGAAAGAGCTGCGGCACGCTGTGGCGCCCCGTGCGGTAAACCGAGAAGGACGCTGCGGGCACCAGCGGCTGCAGGGTTTCGAGCAGCAGGGAGCGGAAACCCGGCTGGCCCAGCTGCTCGATCAGGCCGGCCAGCGCCTGGGCGTGACGGCCCGAGCTGCCGGCACCGCTGGTGCAGGTCCATTTGCGCATGGGTCTCCTCGCTTTGTTTTTGTCATCTTAAGGGATGACAGCGTAGCGGGAGCGTCCGGCCTAAGCTGCGGCAATGTCCCTTTCCACCCCCACCCTGGAGTTCTTCGCCGAGCTGTCCGTGGACGTCGGCGTGCCGCAGGAAGTCGGCCCCACCGCGCATGGCCAGCGCCGCCTCATCCCCATCCTGGGCGGCGCCGCGCGTGGCACGGGCTGGACGGCGCGCGTGCTGCCCGGCGGCGCCGACTACCAGCTCATCGTGAGCCCGCGCCTGGCCGAGCTTGACGCACGCTATGTGCTGGAGACCGATGCCGGCGACCTGATCTATGTGCAGAACCGCGCCTTGCGTGCGGCCGCGCCCGAGGTCACGGCCCGCCTGCTGCGCGGCGAAGCCGTGGATCCGAGCCAGGTCTATTTTCGCTGCAGCCCGCGCTTCGAGACCGCCTCGCCGGCGCTGGGCTGGATCGCCGAGCGCCTGTTCATTGGCAGCGGCGTACGCCGGCCCGAGCGCGTGGAGATGCAGTTTTTCACCGTGAACTGACCCGCTTCATTCTTTCAATACAGGAGACAACGCATGAAAACCACGTCCCCGCTGCGCCGCGCCCTCGTCGCCGGCGCTGCCTTGCTGGCGGGCCTGAGCGCCACCGGCGTCCAGGCCCAGGCCGCCTACCCCAACCGCCCCGTGCGCATCATCGTCGGCTTCCCCGCAGGGACGGGCCCCGACATCGTGGCGCGGCTGCTGGCGCAGAAG
Organism: Curvibacter sp.; assembly: GCA_003500955.1. Classification (GTDB taxonomy): domain Bacteria; phylum Pseudomonadota; class Gammaproteobacteria; order Burkholderiales; family Burkholderiaceae_C; genus Hylemonella. The sequence continues at coordinate 5,741 of DNQP01000227.1, forward strand.
CTCTCCGAAGGCTGGGGCAACCAGGGCGTGATCGTCGACAACAAGCCGGGCGCGGGCGGCCTGATCGCCGCCAGCGAGGCGGCACGCGCCACGGCCGATGGCTACACCCTGATGCTGGGCGAGACCGGCCAGCTCAGCATCGCGCCCAGCAGCTACAACAAGCTGCCCTACAACCCCGCGCAGGACTTCGCGCCGGTGAGCCAGGTGGTCAGCGCCGATTTCGCGCTGCTGGTCAACCCGCAGAAGGTGCCGGCGAAGAACGTCAAGGAGTTTGTGAGCTGGGTGCAGCAGCAGAAGGGCCTGTTCATGGCCACCTTCGGCGCGGGCACGCCGGGCCATTTCGGCGCCTTCATGTTCGGCGAGGCGATCAAGATCAAGCCCGAGGCGGTGCACTACAAGAGCACGGCCGATGCGCTGGGCGGGATCTTCAGCGGGGACGTCCAGGGCGTGTTCGCCAGCGTGGGCCTGGCCGCGCCCCAGGTGAAGTCCGGCAAACTGCTGGCCCTGGGCACCACGGGCCCGGCGCGCGCTGCCGCGCTGCCCGATGTGCCCACGATCAAGGAACAGGGCTATCCGACGCTGGAGTTCAGCTCCTGGTTCGGCATCGTGGTCCCGTCGCGCACGCCGCCCGAGATCCTGGCCAAGCTCAGCGCCGACGTGCAGAAGGCCGTGGCCGACCCGGCCCTGCGCAGCAAGCTGGAAGAGGCCGGCTTTCGCGTGACGGGCACCACGGCCGAGGCCTTCGCCCGCATCATCGCGGCCGACACCGTGACCTGGGGCAAGGCTGTCGCTGCCACGGGCTTCAAGGCCGACTGAGGCCCGCGCCACATTCAGCACGCGCACAGCAGCGCACCAGAAGAGGGAGCGGGCCCGCGAGGCCCGCTCCCTCTCGCTTTTTCCAGCCACCCGGCGTAGAGTGACCGCGTTTCCCGCCCCATCTCCCTCACCTCTGGAAGAAGAAGACCATGAACAAGTTCAAGATCTCGACGCGTCTGTGGTTGCTCATCACCGTCCTGTCCATCCTGCTGGCCATCGTCGGCTTTCTGGGGCTGTACGCCACGAGTCAGGCGAACGAGGGCATGCGCACCACCTTTGAAGACCGCACGGTGCCGCTCAAGCAGCTTGGCGACATCAACTACCTGCTCAACCGTAACCGCATCCTAGTGATGGACATGCTGCTCAACACCGACTCGTCCAATGTGCAGCGGCGCAGCAAGGAGATTCAGGACAACGTGGCCAAACGCCAGGATATCTGGAAGCAGTACACGGCCACCCAGCTCACGAGCGAAGAGGAGAAGCTGGCCAAGGCCTTCGACGAGCGTGTCAGCGACTACACGCGCAACGGCGTGATCGCAGTGACCGAGGCCATGCGCGCCGGCAATTTCGACGCGGCCGACACGGCCTACCGCGAGGGGCTCAGCCCCCGGGCCCCGCCGGTGCAGGAGGCCGTCAGCGCACTGCTGACCCTGCAGATCGATGTCGCACGGCAGGAGTACAAAGACGCCCTCGCCCGCTACCAGACCCTGCGCGCGCTCGCGCTCTCCTCCATCGTGCTGGGCATTCTGGCGGCCGTGGTCTTCGGCTACTTCCTGGTCCGCAGCATCTCGGCGGCCCTGCAGCACGCCGTGGACGTGTCGTCCGCCGTCGCCCAGGGCGATCTGACGACGACGATCCGACAGGACGGCCGTGACGAGGTCAGCCTGGTGCTGCAGAGCCTGGCCGCGATGCAGGGCAATCTGGGGCAGATCGTGACCCGCGTGCGCCAGGGCAGCGACTCGGTGTCCACCGCCAGCACCGAGATCGCCCAGGGCAACCAGGACCTGAGCGCGCGCACCGAGAAGCAGGCCAGTGCGCTGGAGGAAACCGCAGCGTCGATGGAAGAGCTGGCCTCCACCGTCAAGCAGAACGCCGACAACGCGCGCCAGGCCAACCAGCTGGCGCAAAGCGCCAGCACGGTCGCCGTGCAGGGCGGCGAGGTGGTGGCCCAGGTGGTGGACACCATGCAAGGCATCAGCGCGTCGAGCAAGAAGATCGCCGACATCATCAGCGTGA
>DNQP01000027.1 GCA_003500955.1 Curvibacter sp.
CGGCAAGGCGCAGATGCGTGCCAACATCGACGCCTGGTGGTCGCATGTCGAGGCCGGCGTGGAGGCCATTGTGATGAACGCCTCCGGCTGCGGTGTCACGGTGAAGGACTACGGTCATCTGCTGCACGACGACCCGGCCTATGCCGCGAAGGCCCAGCGCATCAGTGAACTCACCCAAGACCTGAGCGAGCTGCTGCCCGAACTTGTGCCCGTCTTGCGCGACAAGGTGCAGGCCCGGGCTGGCCAGGTCGCCTTCCATCCGCCCTGCACCTTGCAGCATGGCCAGAAGCTGCGCGGCGGCGTGGAGCAACACATGGCTGCGCTCGGTTTCCAGATCAAGACCTGCCGCGTCGAGCCGCATCTGTGCTGCGGCTCGGCCGGAACCTATTCCGTGCTCAACCCCAAGCTGGCCTATGAGCTGCGCGACCGCAAGCTCGCCAACCTGGGCGAGATGCAGCCAGTGCAGATCGCCTCAGCCAACATCGGCTGCATCACCCATCTGCAGAGCGGCACCGACACGCCGGTGCGGCACTGGGTGGAGCTGCTGGACGAGGCCTTGAAGGCTTGATCGCGTTGCCGTGCCGTCCATGCGGTGGGAGGCACAGCAGCGCCGGGCCGCGGCGTTTCTGGTGACAGGCCGGGACCGCTGATCGCGTCCACCGGCCGGCGCGCAAGCTGCCGCTCAATCGATCGTCGCCCCGGACTCCTTGACGATACGGGCCCAGCGCGCGATATCTTCCTGTAGCTGGGTGGTGAATTGGGCCGGCGTAACGTTCGCCAACTCCACGCCCTGGGCCTGCAGCTTCTCCCTTGTGTCGGGTGCCGCCAGCACTTTCTTCATTGCGTCCTGCAGCCGGGTTTCAATCTCGGGGCTGACGCCGCGTGCGGCAAACAGGCCGACCCACAACGTACCGTTGTAGCCCGGCACCTGCTCGCCAATGGCTGGCACATCCGGCAGCACGGGCGAGCGCCCCGGCGAGCTGACGCCGATGGCCACCAGGCGGCCGGCTTTGAGGTGCTGCAGCACTGAGGGCAGGCTGGTAAAAGCCATGGGCACCTGGCCGCCGATGACGTCCGTCATGGCCGGGGCCACGCCTTTGTAGGGTATGTGCTGCAGCTTCACGCCTGCAGTACCGTTAAGCATTTCGCCCAGAAGATGGTTGAGCGTGCCGTTGCCCGCAGACGCGTACTGGTATTTGCCAGGGTTGGCCTTCACGAGCTGCAGGAACTCGGCGAGGTTCCTCGCGGGGAAGGACGGATTGACAACCAGTACGTTCGGAACGGAACCGATCATGGCGAGCGGCGTGAAGTCCTTCACCGGATCGAACCCCGGGTTTTTGTAGACGGCGGGGTTGATGGCCTGGGCGCTGCTGATTGTCATGAGCAGCGTATGTCCGTCCTTCGGTGCCTTGGCCACGTACACGGTGCCGATGTTGCCGCCGGCGCCGGGACGGTTTTCCACCACCACGTTGCCCGGCAGCGCTTCGCCCAGCTTCTGAGCGATCAGGCGCCCGACGATGTCGTTGGTTCCGCCAGCGGCCTGGGGTACGACGACGGTAATAGGCCTGCTGGGGTAATCAGCGGCGAACAGGCTGCTGGCATTCAACGCCAGCAGCATGGTGGCCAGGGTGTGGAAATGTCGGCGTTGCATGCGGGTCTCCTCTTGTTCATGCGCGAGGAACCATCCTAGCAGCACACTAGCCCAGGTCTTCCCTTGGCGCGAGCGCAGCCCATGCTGCCGCCAACAGTATCAGCGCGCCGCCGATCAGCGTGCGGGCCTGCAGTTCGGCCGCGCCCGTGAGCACCGAGGAGACGCTGGCGAACACCACCTCGGTGAGCATGATGAGCGCCGTCGTTGCGGCCGGCAGACGGGCTGCGCCGTACTGCAGGCCGAGGTTGGCGAAGAGAAAGGCCACGCTCGTGGCCAGTACCAGCAGCAGCCAGCCCGCAGCCGGTGTCGGCGTTCCATAGGCCAGGCCGAGCGACTGGCCCAGCACGGCGGCCGCGGCCGCCAGCAGCGCGCCACCGGCAAACATGGCCAGCATGCGTGCCTCGTCTGCCGTGTCCTTGAGACGTCGCAGCAGCACATTGGTCAGCGCGAAGGCCAGGCCACCCATGAGCGCCAGCCAGTCCGGCAGACTGGCGGGCGGGGGCCACGCGGCGTCCGGCGTCTTGAGCACGATGGCCACGCCGGCCAGGGCCAGCAGCAGGCGGGCCAGCGCGCGCAGCGTGGGCCGCTCTCCCAGCAGCCCCCAGGCCAGCAGCACCGACCAGGCGGGCATGAGGTAGAACAGCAGCACCACCCGTACCACGTCGCCCACGGTCACGGCCCAGTTGAAGCCCACATTGGTCAGGCCGGCCGCGGCGAGCAGCAGCCACAGCAGCGGGTGCTGCAGGAAGTGCCGCCACACACCCGGCCGCCAGGCCAGCAGGGCGGCGCCGGCCAGCGCATAGATGCCGAAGGTGGCCCACAGCGGGTGCAGGCCCGCGGCCTCGAGCAGGCGGAAGGGATACCAGGAAACGCCCCAGACGAAGGCGTTGAGCACCAGGGCCCAGGCGGCCAGTGGTGCGGCGCTGCTCACGGGCCGTTGCGGTTGGCGCGGCGGCGCTTCCACCAGTAGGCCCCGAGCCAGATCGCCAGGATGCCCAGCAGCGCGAAGATGCCGTGCTGGAACTGGCGCAGCACCTCGAACATCCAGTCCCAGTTCTGGGCGCCGAAGTAGCCCAGGTAGACCCAGATGGGCACGCTGATGAGCGCGGCAAAGCCGTCCATGAAAAACCAGGTGGCGAAGCTCACGCGATGGCTCATGCCGGCGGAGAAGAACACCGGTGTACGCAGCCCGGGCAGGAAGCGGGCCACGAACATCACCCACTTGCCGTACTTGTGGAAAGCGTCCTGCGCCTTGGCGAAACGATCGGGGGTAAGGATGCGGCGAAAGCCCGGCAGGCGCTGGATGCGCTGGCCGTAGACGCGGCCCAGGATGAACATCAGGCCGTCGCCGATCAACACACCCGCCATGCCCACCGCGAACATGGTGTGCACATTGGCGTGGCCCAGGCCGGCGATCACGCCGCCGGTCACCAGGGTCACGTCTTCGGGAATGGGCACGCCAAATCCGCAGATCAGGAGCATCACGAACACGGCCAGGTAGCCGTATTCGGTGAAGATGGGCATGAGGAACTCGAAGACTTCCATGGGGGGCGGATACAAAGGCGGCCCGGAAATCCGGGCCGCGCGCCAGTGTAAAGCATTTGTTTTCCAGCCCCGGCGTGGGCATATTTTGCTGGCAAACTCGCGGCTATGCCCCGTCCGATCCAGGCCCTGATCCATACCGATGCCCTGCGCCACAACCTGGCGCGCGCGCGCCAGGCCAGCCCCGATGCGCGCGTGTGGGCCGTGGTCAAGGCCAATGCCTATGGGCACGGCATCGAACGCGCCTACGAAGGCCTGCGCGGCGCCGATGGCTTTGCCCTGCTGGACCTGGCCGAGGCCGAGCGCCTGCGCGCACTGGACTGGCGCGGCCCCATCCTGCTGCTCGAAGGCGTGTTCGAGCAACGCGACCTGGAGCTGTGTTCACGCCTGGGTCTCTGGCACGTCGTGCACTGCGAGGAGCAGATCGACATGCTGGCCATGCACAAGACCCATGTGCCGCACCGGGTCTTCCTCAAGATGAACAGCGGCATGAACCGCCTGGGCTTTCGGCCCGCGCAGTACCGCGCTGCCTGGACCCGGCTCAACGCCCTGCCCCAGGTCGACGAGATCTCGCTCATGACCCACTTCAGCGACGCCGACGGCCCGCGCGGTGTGGCGGCGCAGCTGGAGGCTTTCGAGGCTGCCACCCGCGATCTGCCGGGCGAACGCTCGCTGAGCAACAGCGCGGCCATCCTGCGCCACATGGGGCCGCAGGCGGCCGCGCGCGTGCGCTCGGACTGGGTCCGCCCCGGCATCCTGCTCTACGGCGCCTCACCCGACCACCCTGAGCACGACGCCGCCCACTGGGGCCTGCAGCCCACCATGAGCCTGCGCTCGCGCGTCATTGGCGTGCAGCAGCTGCAGGCCGGCGAGAGCGTGGGCTATGGCTCGACCTATACCGCCCCGGCGCCGCAGCGCATCGGCATCGTCGCTTGTGGCTATGCCGACGGCTATTTGCGTGCCAGTGCCGGCGGCCCCGAGCGCGGCACGCCCGTGCTGGTCGACGGCGTGCGCACACGCACCGTGGGTCGCGTCAGCATGGACCTGATCACCGTGGACCTCACGCCCGTGCCGCAGGCCGGCATGGGTTCGGAGGTCACGCTCTGGGGGCGGGCTTCCGGCGGCGCCATCCTGCCCATCGACGAGGTGGCCCAGGCCGGCGGCAGCGTGGGCTACGAGCTCATGTGTGCACTCGCGCCGCGCGTGCCGGTGGAGGCGGCGGCATGAAGTACGTGCCCATTCCCATCGCCATGCTGCCCGTGGGCAAGCCGCTGCCGGTCAATGTCTGGAACCCCGAGGGCGTGCTCTTGCTGCGCAAGGGCCAGCCCATCGTCTCCGAGCAGCACCGCGACAAGCTCTACGCCCACAACGCCTCTACCACCGAGAGCGAGGCCCAGGCCTGGCAGCGCTCCTACGAACGCATGGTGCACACCCTGCTGATGGAAGGCGTGGAGGTGGAGACCATCGCGCGCATGCCCATGCCCAGCGCGATCCGTGAGCGCGATTACCACACGGGTGAGCTGCTCAACGGCGGCTGGCTGGACCTGCAGGAGGTGCTGCGCGGCATCCTCTACCAGGGTGGTCTGGCGCTCAACCCGCTGGCGCGGCTGGCGGCGCTGGAGAACAAGGCGCGCGCCCTGCTCAAGGACGATCCGGACGACAGCCTGTTCTGTCTCTTCCAGGCGCTGGCCGACAGCTCGCTGGGCTACTGCGCCACGCATGCCCTGCTGTGCGCCTGCATCTGCGAGCTCGCGGCCCAGAAGCTGGGCCTGAACGACCAGCATCGCCAGTCCATCATGAGCGCGGCGCTGACCATGAACATCGGCATGGCGCGCGAGCAGGACGTGCTGGCGCGCCAGAACCATGCGCCCACGCCCGAGCAGCGTCAGCTGATCCATGAGCACCCCGAGCTCAGTCTCAAGATCCTGGTTTGGCTGGGCATCGAGGACGTGGAGGAGCTGGACCTGGTGCGCTGGCATCACCTGCCCGACAGCCCCGAGGGCCTGCCGCACAACCTGACGGCGCGCCGTCTGCTGAGCATGACCGACGTCTTCGTCGCCAAGATGGCGGCGCGGCGCACGCGCGAGGCGCTCTCGCCGCTGGAGTCGGCCAAGTCCATCTACCTGCAGACCGAGAAGGACGTCACGGCCTCGGTCGGCGCGGCCCTCACCGCGGCCATCGGCTTCTATCCGCCGGGCACCTATGTGCGCATGGCCGGCGGCGAGACCGCGGTGGCCGTGCAGCGCGGCCTGCGTGCCAACACGCCCTGGGTCATTCCCATCATCGACCGCAATGGCATGCCCAGTTTCAACTACCACTGCCTCGACACCAGCGACCCGGCCCACGCCATTGCGGCGCCCATCCTGTTTCGCGGCGGCAAGGTGGCGATCAACCACGAACGCGTGCGGCGCGCGCGCGACAAGATCCGGCGCTGAAGGGCTCAGCCCAGCCGGAGGACGATCGCGCCGGCACAGACCAGCAGCGCCGAAGCCAGGCGCAGGCGCCCCAGCCCTTCCTTGAGCAGCAGTGCACCGATCAGCGCGGCGAAGACGATGGAGGTCTCGCGCAGCGCGGCCACGCTGGCGATGGGCGCGCGCGTCATGGCCCAGAGCACCAGGCCGTAGGCGCCCAGGGTACCGGCGCCGCCCAGCAGCAGCACACGCCAGGCGCCGGTCGCCGGTCGTAGCGCTGATCTACCCCGCCACCACACCAGGGCCGGCAGCATGAAGATCGCCGTCAGCGTGAAGAGCCAGGCCGTGTAGCCCAGGGCATGGCCCGCCAGGCGCACGCCCTGGCCATCGACCAGGGTGTAGAGCGCAATCACCGCGGCATTGGCCAGCGCAGCCCCGGCGGCCCCCGGGTGTTGCAGACCCTCGCGCCAGGCGCGCCCGGCCAGCGCCAGCACGCCCGCGCAGATCAGGGCGATGCCCAGCGCGCCCAGGGCGGTAGGCGTCTCGTGCAGCCACAGGGCTGCAGCCGCGGCCGTGAGCACGGGCGCCGTGCCGCGCATCAGCGGGTAGGCCAGACCCAGGTCTGCGCCCTGGTAGGCGCGTGCCACCAGCGCGAAATAGAGCACATGGATCAGGCCCGAGGCCAGCAGCCAGGGCCAGCTGGCCGGTGCAGGCAGGGGCAGCCACAGCAGCAGCGGCAAAGACAGCAACGTGGCGCCGCACACCACCTGCCAGGAGGCCAACAGCTTGTCGCCGCTGGCCCGCACCGCAGCGTTCCAGCCCGCATGCAGCAGGGCCGACAGCAGCACGACAGCCAGGACTGCGCTGGACATCGGGTTCTCCTGATTTCAGCGCTTGCGCAATCCCAGCGCCATGACGGCGCCGACGACGATCAGCGCGCCCGCCACCTGCACGGGCGCGATGCTCTGGCCCAACACGGCCCAGGCCAGCACGAGCGCGGCCACGGGCTCGACGTTCATGATGGGCGAGCTGCCCACCACGCCCAGCTTGGGCAGCAGCGTGAACATGAGGGTGAAGGCCGTGCCGTAGCACAGCGTGAGCCCGGCCAGGCCCCACCAGCCGGCGGCGGCCTGGGGCAGGTGCAGGCCGCCCTGCAGCGGCAGCACCAGCAGCGCAAGCAGGCCCACCAGCGTCATGGTGACGGTGGTGCGCAGGCGCCCGTCCACACGGGCCGCTTCATGTTGCGTGCAAACGAGGGCCGCGCCGAAGACCGCCGCCGCCAGCAGCGCAAAGGCCACACCCGCGCCGATCTCTTGCCAATGACCGGCGGCGCCCAGGCCCGAGGTGGCGCCAAAGACATCCAGCGCCAGCGCCAGGCCGATGAGCAGCACGGGCATGGTCAACAGCACCGCACGCTCCGGCTGGTGGCGGTAGAACAGCCAGGCGAAGAACGCGGTCCACAGCGGGTAGGTGTTGAAGGTCAGCAGGGCCAGGGCTACCGGCAGGCGTGCCACGGCGGCGTAGAGGCTCAGGCTCTGCACCGCGACCAGCGCGCTGATCAGCAGCAGGAAGCCGCGCTCGCGCTTCGTCACCGTCAGCGAGACGCGCTGCTGCCAGACGATGAGCCCGACGACCAGCGCCGTGATCAGGCTACGCACCGTGACCGCACTGGCCACGTCCAGCCCGTGGTTGAAGGCCAGGCGTGCCGCCACATGGTTGGCACCGAACAGACAGGCCGTGAACAGCAGCGTGAGAAAAGCGGCGCGGCTGGGCGCGCTGGAAACGGTGGACATGCAGTGGTGGCCGGGGCGAAAACGGTCAGTAGAGCTTGCGCGTGCGCGCCTGCAGGCGCGCCAGGCCCAGCAGGATATCCGTGTTCGGCGTGGGCACGCCGGTGAGGGTGCCCAGCTCCTGCACCACGGTGACCAGCGCGTCGAGCTCCACGGGGCGACCCGCTTCCAGGTCCTGCAGCATCGAGGTCTTGAAGGCGCCGAGCTTGCGCGTGACCTCGTGCCGGTTCTCGGGTTGCTGGAAGATGGGGATGCCGATGCGTGCGCCGATCTCCTTGGCCTCGAGCATGATGTTCGAGATGAAGCCGCGCACCAGCGGGTCGTCGAGGATCTTGTCGGTGGTGGCGCCCGTGAGTGCGCTCACGGGGTTCACGGTCATATTGCCCCAGAGCTTGTACCAGATGTCCTTCTGGATCTGGGCCGAGAGCTCGGTCTCGAAGCCGGCCTGCGTGAGCAGGGCCACGAGCTGCTGCACGCGCTCGGTCTTCTGCCCCGAGGGCTCGCCGATGATGAGGCGGTTGCCAAAGTGATGCCGCGCCAGGCCGGGTTCCACGATCGCGCTGCTGGCGTGCACCACGCCGCCGACGATGTGCGTGGCCGGTATGCCCGCGGCGATCTCGCCCTTGGTGTCGATGGCCTTGAGCTGCGTGCCCGCGAACTTCTCGCCGAAGCCCTGGAAAAACCACCAGGGCACGCCGTTCATGGCGGTGAGCACCACGGTGTTCGGGCCCAGCAGCGGCCGGATGTGGCGCGCCACCTCGGCCAGGGCTGGCGCCTTGACGGCCACGACCACCAGGTCCTGCACGCCCAGCGCCGCCGGGTCGGCGCTGGCCTGCACGGGCACGGCCAGGGTCTGCCGTTCGAACTGGCAGCGCAGCCCGTGCTGCTGCAGGGCGGCCAGCGTGGCGCCACGCGCCACCACGCTGACCGTGCAGCCGGCCTGGCCCAGGCGCGTGCCCAGCCAGGCGCCGATGGCGCCGGCGCCGTAGATGCAGACCTTGCGGAAACTCATGTCTTGTGTCCTCCCTGGCCGCAGGCCGGTGCGTGCCGGCCCGCGGATCCGCGCGCGTTGACCCTCAGGCGTCGGCGGTAAAACCGATGGACTTGACGATGGGCGCCCACTTGGCCGTGTCCTGCTTGAGCAGCTCGACCAGCTCGGCCGGATTGTTGGACATGGCCTCCAGGCCGAAGACGGCCAGGCCGTCCACCACCTCCTTGACCGCCAGCGCCGCCTTGAGCGCGCTGTTCATGCGGTTCACGAGCGCGGCATCGGCCTTGGGCGGCAGGAAGAAGGCGAACCACTCGCTGTGCGTCAGCTCCTTGTAGCCCTGCTCGGCATAGGTGGGTACATCCGGGGCGAAGCGGTTGCGCTTGCTGCCCGAGGTCGCGAGGATGCGAACCTTGCCCGTGGCCAGGTGCTGCGTGATGTCGCCGATGGGGCCGCTCACCGCCGCGATCTGGCCGCCCAGCAGGTCCTGCATGGCGGGCTGGGTGCCGCGGTAGGCGGCGTGCTTCAAGTCCAGGCCCGCGCTCTTGCCCAGCAGCGCGCCCACGAAGTGCGGCGTGGAGCCAGCCGCGGGTGAACCGAAGTTGGCCTGGCTGGGATTGGCCTTGGCCCAGGCGACGAAATCCGCCAGGGTCTTGACGCTGGCCGGCACCAGCGGGCCGACGGCGAAGCCGAAGTCGAACACGCAGGCCAGCGTCACGGGCGTGACGTCGGCCACGGGGTCGTAGGGCAGCTTCTTGTAGATGTGCGGGTAGATGGTGAACATCGAGGTCGGCGACTGCAGCAGCGTCGTGCCGTCGGCCGGCGCACCCTTGATGAACTGGATGGCGATCTGCCCGCCAGCGCCGGTGCGGTTTTCGACCACCACGGTCTTGGCGTAGGAGCCGGTCAGGCCCGTGCCCACGCGGCGGCAGGTGTTGTCCGAGGTGCCGCCGGCCGCGAAGCCGGTGACGATCTTCAGCGTGTCGATCTGGGCCTGGGCCCAGGCCTGCTGGCCGATGCTGGCCAGCAGCGCGGCAGCGCCCGTGGACTGGATGAGGTGGCGGCGTTGGATGCTCATGTCGGTCTCCTTGGTGTGATGGGGTGAGCAGGTTCAGGAAAGGTCACGCAGCCAGGTCACGGGCCCGGAGTGGGTCACCGCGCCCTGGTGGCTGGGGCGTACTAAGCGTGCATATTTTTCCAGCAGACCGCCCTGGGCGACCCCCGTGTTTACCTTGACATCGGCCAGCCGCCGGGCGATGTCGTCCGCGGACAGCTCCACCGAGATGCTGCGGGTCGGTGCGCGGGCGTCGATGGCGATGATGTCCCCATCACGCAATGCGGCTATCGGCCCGCGGTCGGCCGCCTCGGGCCCGGCGTAACCGATGCACAGGCCGCGCGTGGCGCCCGAAAAGCGCCCGTCGGTCAGCAGGGCCACCTTGTCGCCCATGCCCTGGCCGTAGAGCAGGGCCGTGATGCCCAGCATCTCGCGCATGCCCGGGCTGCCCTTGGGCCCCTCGTTGCGGATCACGATCACGTCGCCCGGCTGGTAGCGCATGGACTGCACGGCCGCCTGGGCCTCTTCCTCGGACTCGAACACACGCGCCGGCCCGCGGTGCACCAGGGTCTTGAGGCCGGCCGTCTTGAGCAGGGCGCCGTCGGGGCAGAGGTTGCCCTTGAGCACGGCGAGTCCGCCGTCCTTGGAGAGCGCATCTTCGAAGCGGCGCACCACCTGGCCGTCGGGGTCGTTGGCGTCGGCGATTTCCTCGGCCAGCGTGCGGCCGGTCCAGGTCAGCGTGTCGCCATGCAGGTGGCCACTGCGCAGCAGCTCGCGCAGCACCACGGCCGCACCGCCGATGTAGTACATGTCGCGCGCCAGGTATTTGCCGCCCGGGCGCAGGTCGGCGATCAGCGGCGTGCGCGCAAAGACCTCGGCCACGTCGTCCAGATGAAACTTGATGCCCGCCTCGTGCGCGATGGCCGGGATGTGCAGCGCCGCGTTGGTCGAGCCGCCTGTCGCCGAGACCACGGCACAGGCGTTCTCCAGGGCTTTGCGCGTGACGATGTCGCGCGGCAGCGGGGCACCCCCTTCAACACTGGCCATCACCGCCTGCATCAGTTGCTTGGCCGCGCGGCGCATCAGCGGCGCGCGTTCGCTGAACACCGCCGGCACCATGCTGGAGCCTATGGGTGCCAGGCCCAGGGCTTCGGAGACCATGCCCATGGTGTTGGCCGTGAACTGGCCCGCGCAGGCGCCGGCCGTGGGCAGGCAGGCCTGGCTGATGGCGGCCAGCTCCTCGTGCGTGGCGTCGCCGGCCAGCGCCTTGCCGATGGTTTCGTAGGTGTCGACCACATTGAGGTCGCGCCCGTCCACGCCCGGCGTCTGCCCGGGCAGCGCCGAGCCGCCGTGCACGAAGACGCTGGGCACATTGCAGCGCACCATGCCCATCATCAGGCCGGGCAGGTTCTTGTCGCAGGCGCCGATGCCGAAGATGCCATCCCACTGGTGGCCGCGCACCGAGGCTTCCACGCTGTCGGCAATCAGCTCACGCGAGATCAGCGAGAAGCGCATGCCCGAATGCGCCATGGTCAGGCCGTCGGACACCGAGACCACCGGGCACTCGTGCGGCGTGCCGCCGCCGGCGTAGATGCCGGTCTTGGCATGCTGGGCCTGATCGCGCAGGTTGAGGTTGCAGGGGCTCATCTCGCCGCCGGTGTGGAAGACGCCGATGTGCGGGCGGGCAATGTCTTCGGCGTCCTGGCCCAGGGCGTGCAGAAAGCTGCGCGTGGTGGCGCGGATGGTGCCTTCGTAGATGGTGGCGGAGCGGAACTTCTTCTTCTCGGTCATGCGTTCATCCTGCGTTGAGGTGCAGGCCGTTGTCCAGGGGGATCACCGTGCCCGTCATGCCGGGCGCGCGTTCGGTCAGGAAGCAGGCCAGCGCGGCCACTTCTTCGGGCTGCGACACGCGTCGCAGCGGCGAGCTCGCGGTCTGCACCTGCAGCACCTCGGCGTGGCGTGTGGCGTCCAGCACGCGGCTGGGCAGGCCGCCGTCGACAAAGCCCGGCGCGATGGCGTTGACGCGGACCTGCGGGCCCAGCGCGCGGGCCAGTGCCAGCGTGAGCGTGTTGACCGCGCCCTTGGAGGCCGCGTAGGCCATGGACGAGCCGCGACCGATGAGGCCGCCGATGGAGGAGATGTTGACCACGCTGCCGCGGCCGCTGGCCTTCAAAGCTGGCGCGCAGGCGCGCGTCATGCGATACAGGCCCACGGTGTTCACGTCGTAGGTGCGGTGGAATTCCTCGGGCGTCAGCGCGTCCAGGTCGGTGTGCGCGATGAAACGTGTGGTGCCCGCGCAGTTGATCAGCGCGTCGATGCGGCCGAACTTCTGCAGCGCGCCCTGCACGAAGGCCGCGCAGCTCTCGTCCTGGCTCACGTCCAGCTGCAGCAGCAGCGGGCTCACGCCATGCGCCTCGCATTCGGTGGCCACGTCGAGCAGGGCCACGCGGTTGCTCTCGTCTAGCCAACTCAGGCCCAGGTCCCAGCCATGCGCCGCGAACTCGCGCGCGCAGGCCGCACCGATGCCGGTGGCGGCGCCGGTGATGAGACAGACGGGGCGGGGGCTGGACATGGGGCGGTGCAAAAGCCTGTGGAGCTTAAGCGAGACCGATGGCGTCCACGCCACATCGTCGGATGTCCGGCGGCTGTGATTTCATACAGTATTAAGCTACTATAGGCGCATGGCCAAGGAAAAAACCCTCTACAGCTGCAACGAGTGCGGCGGCACCAGCCCCAAGTGGCTGGGCAAGTGCCCGCATTGCAATGCCTGGAACGCGCTGGTCGAGACCGTGGCCGAGAGCACGGCGCCGGCCAAGAACCGCTTTGCCGCGCTGGCCAAGACGGCCGAGGTCGCCACCCTGGCCGACATCGAGGCCTCGGATGTGGACCGCACGCCCACGGGCCAGGACGAGCTGGACCGTGTGCTGGGCGGCGGCATCGTCGAAGGCGGTGTGGTGCTGATCGGCGGCGACCCGGGCATCGGCAAGTCCACCTTGCTGCTGCAGGCCCTGGACGCCCTGCAGCGCGCGTGCCACAAGACGCTGTACGTCACCGGCGAGGAGAGCGGGGCGCAAGTGGCCCTGCGCGCGCGCCGCCTGGGGCTGGACGGCTCGCAGGTGCAGGTGCTGGCCGAGATCCAGCTCGAAAAGATCCTGGCCACGCTGGACGCGCAGCAACCGGCCATCGCCGTGATCGACTCCATCCAGACCGTGTACTCGGAACAACTGACCTCGGCCCCCGGCTCGGTGGCCCAGGTGCGTGAATGCGCGGCCCATCTGACACGTGCCGCCAAGGCCGGTGGCACGGCCATCGTGCTCGTGGGCCACGTCACCAAAGAAGGCGCGCTGGCCGGCCCGCGTGTGCTCGAGCACATGGTGGACACGGTGCTCTACTTCGAGGGCGACACGCACAGCAGCTTTCGCCTGATCCGCGCCATCAAGAACCGCTTCGGCGCGGTCAACGAGATCGGCGTCTTCGCGATGACGGAGAAAGGCCTCAAGGGCGTGAGCAACCCCAGCGCCATTTTCCTCTCGCAACATGCCGAGCCCGTGCCGGGCAGCTGCGTGATGGTCACGCTCGAAGGCACGCGCCCCATGCTGGTCGAGATCCAGGCCCTGGTGGACAGTGGCGGCCCGTCACCCCGTCGTCTGTCCGTGGGCCTGGACCGGGACCGCCTGGCCATGCTGCTGGCCGTGCTGCACCGCCATGCCGGTGTGGCCTGCCTGGACCAGGACGTCTTCGTCAACGCCGTGGGCGGTGTGCGCATCAGCGAGCCGGCGGCTGACCTGGCCGTGATGCTGGCCATCACCTCCTCGCTACGCGGTCGTGCCCTGCCCAAGGGTTTCCTCGCCTTCGGTGAAGTAGGCTTGGCCGGTGAGGTGCGGCCAGCGCCGCGCGGGCAGGAGCGCCTCAAGGAAGCCGCCAAGCTGGGCTTCTCTGTGGCCGTCGTTCCCAAGGCCAATGCGCCCAAGAAGGCCATCGAGGGCCTGACCATCCATGCGGTGGATCGGGTGGAGGAGGCCTTGCAGGTGCTGCGTACGCTCGAATAGGAGCTGTTTTTATACAAGGAAGCGGCGCATGGATGCCTCTTTCGGCCATTCAGCTGTAGTTCGACGGCTTGTCCTCGGTTTCCACATCGGCTACTGACGGTACATGTAATGGATAAACCCGCCAATGATCGCTGCACCAATTGATACTGTTCTGATTTAGTAATTCCCCGAC
>DNQP01000115.1 GCA_003500955.1 Curvibacter sp.
GGCATGTGCCTGACCAAGCTCGACGTGCTTGATGGCCTCAAGGAGCTGCAGCTGTGCACGGGCTACGAGCTCGATGGCGAAGTCATCGACATCCTGCCCATGGGCGCCGACGAGATCTCGCGCTGCAAGCCCATCTACGAAACCCTGCCCGGCTGGAGCGACAGCACCGTGGGCGTGACCGACTACGACAAGCTCCCGATCAACGCACGCCTCTACCTGCAGCGCATCGAGCAGGTCACCGGCGTACCCATCCACATCATCTCGACCAGCCCGGACCGCGATCACACGATCATGATGCGTCATCCGTATGTCGCTTGAGTCCTGAATCAATAGCTATAAAAAGAGGAGCGTCGAGATGTTGACCGAAGATGGCAAGCACCTGTACGTGAGCTACGGCGAGTACCACAACCTGGTCGAGAAGCTGGCCATCAAGATCCACCAGTCCGGCTGGGCCTTCGACACCATCCTCTGCCTGGCGCGTGGCGGCATGCGTCCGGGCGACATCCTCTCGCGCATCTTCGACAAGCCCCTGGCCATCATGTCCACGAGCTCCTACCGGGCCAATGCCGGCACCACGCAGGGCCATCTGGACATCGCCAAGTACATCACCACGCCCCAGGGCGAGATCGCCGGCCGCGTGCTGCTGGTCGACGATCTGGCCGACTCGGGCCACACCCTGCAGGCCGTGGTCCAGATGCTGCGCGAACGCTACGCGCCCATCACCGAGCTGCGCACGGCCGTGATCTGGACCAAGGGCGTCTCGGCCTTCCAGCCCGACTACTCGGTCGAGTACCTGCCGACCAATCCCTGGATCCACCAGCCCTTCGAGGTCTACGACCGCATGACCATCGCAGACGTGCTCGACAAATGGAAAGTGTGAGCTAGGCTCCCACTGGGCTTCTCGCGGTTGAAGACCGCCTTGCTTCTTGTGGTTCGCGTTAAGCTTGGCGCATGAGCGACAAGACCACCGGCCTGATCCATCATCCCTACGTCCCGCCCGAGGGCTTCGAGGCGCCGCTGCCCGGTGTCTACAAGGCCTCGACGGTGTTCTTTCCCAATGTCGCGGCCATGCGCAGCCGCGAGTGGAAGGACAAGACGGCCTACACCTACGGCCTGCACGGCACGCCCACCAGTTACCTGCTCGAGGAGCGCATCGCCACGCTCGAGGGTGGCGCGCAGTGCCTGCTCGTGCCCAGCGGCCTGGCGGCCATCGCCACGGTGGCGCTCTCGCTGCTGCAAAGCGGCGACGAGGTGCTGATCCCGGACAACGCCTATGGCCCCAACAAGGCCCTGGCCGAGGGCGAGCTCAAGGCCTGGGGCATCACGCACCAGATCTACGACCCCATGGACCCGCAGGATCTGGCGCGTCGCATCAGTGCCAGGACCCAGCTGGTCTGGCTGGAAGCCGCGGGCTCGGTCACGCTGGAGTTCCCCGATCTGCCCGAGCTCGTGCGCGTCTGCCGTGCGGCCAACAGCGGCGCCGGTGTGCGCTGCGCGCTCGACAACACCTGGGGCGCGGGCCTGGCCTTCAACGCCTTCGAACTGGGGGCCGGGCAGGGCGTGGACCTCACCATCCACGCGCTGACCAAATACCCCAGTGGCGGCGGCGATGTACTGATGGGCGCCATCGTCACGCGCGATGCCGCCCTGCACATCCGCCTCAAGCTCACCCACATGCGTCTCGGTTTGGGCGTGGGCATGAACGACGTCGAGGCCGTGCTGCGTGCGCTGCCCAGCATCGCGCTGCGCTACGCCGCACACGACCGCGCCACGCGCGCGCTCGCGCGCTGGTGCACGACACGCCCCGAATTCGCCCAGGTGCTGCATCCGGCGCTGCCGACCTCGCCGGGGCATGCGCACTGGCAGGCGCTGTGCGGCGAAGCCGAGGGCCATGCCGCCGGCCTCTTCAGCGTGGTCTTCCCCGAGCGTTACAGCACGCAGCAGGTCGACGCCTTCTGCGACGCCTTGCGCCTGTTCCGCCTGGGCTACAGCTGGGGCGGGCCCGTGAGCCTGGTCGTGCCCTACAACCTGGCGCAATCCCGTCGCACCTGGCCCGCCCATCTGGCGCGCGGCACCCTGGTGCGTTTCTCGGTCGGGCTCGAAGCCGTGGAGGATCTGCAGGCCGACCTGGCCCAGGCCTTGGCGCAGCTGGCTTGATGCACGTCAATGTCGGCCGGGGTTTCCCTGAGTCGACAGAGCAGGGCTGGGGCCACTAACCTTGTGGCCATGAGCGAGCCCGATGTTCCTGAAGACCGCCGCGGTCTCCCGGTCAACCCCGATCCCTACATTCCGCCGCCGCCCGTGGGGCCACGGCGCGAGATCGTGGCCCTGTCCTTCGCCGACCCCTTGCGCTAGCTCGCGCGCGGCTGGCGCGACCTGGGCTCGGCCATGGGCGTGGCGCTCTTCTATGGCATCTGCTTCTGGGGCATGGCGCTGACCCTGGGCGCGGTGTTCCGTCACCTGCCCGAATACACCCTGTCCCTGGTCTCGGGCTGCCTGCTCGTCGGGCCCTTCCTGGCCATGGGCCTGTACGAGGTCAGCCGCCGGCGCGAGCTGGGGCAGGCCCCGGACCTGGCGAGCTCGCTGACCTGCTGGGACCGGCGTATCGGCAGCATGGGCCTGCTGGTGCTGGTGCTCGTGGTGCTGGAGCTGCTCTGGGGCCGGGCTTCGTTGGTGGTGTTCGCCGTCTTCTTCAACACCGGCATGCCGTCCACGGCCGGCGTGCTGCAGGCCGTGTTCAACCCCGAGAACTGGGAGTTCGTGGCCGTCTACGCGGCCGTCGGTGGCGCCTTCGCGGCGCTGGTCTTTGCCACCTCCGTGGTCTCCATCCCCATGATCCTGGACCGTGACACCGATGCCATCTCGGCCTCGCTCACCAGCCTGCAGGTCTTCTTCAGCAACCTGCCCGTGATGCTGTTTTGGGGCGCGCTGATCACGGTGCTCGTGGTGCTGGCCTTCATCCCCTGGGGCCTGGGCTTGCTGCTCATCGGCCCCTGGCTCGGGCATGCCACCTGGCATGCTTACAGGGGCTCCGTGCGTTGGATGGATTGAGATACGGTGTTTGACCTTCACCGGCAGCGGTCATGTGACCATGCCAGAATCGCCGCCATGTCCGATGCCTTCCTGAGCTGTCATCACCTCGTCAAACGCTACGGCGAGTCCACCGTCGTCCAGGACC
This sequence comes from Curvibacter sp., assembly GCA_003500955.1. GTDB lineage: Bacteria > Pseudomonadota > Gammaproteobacteria > Burkholderiales > Burkholderiaceae_C > Hylemonella. The sequence goes on from DNQP01000115.1 coordinate 3,179, forward strand.
TGAGCTTCGAGATCCGCCCCGGCGAATGCCTGGGCGTGATCGGCCCCAACGGTGCGGGCAAGACCACCACGCTGCGCATGTGCCTGGGGCTGACCGCCCCCGACAGTGGCCATGTCGAAGCCTTCGGTCTGCGCATGCCGGCCGACGCGCATGCCATCAAGGCGCAGCTCGGCGTGGTCACGCAGTTCGACTCGCTCGACCCCGATTTCAGCTGCGCTGAGAACCTGCTGGTCTTTGGTCGCTACTTCGGCCTGAAGACGGCCGACATCCGCGCCCGCATCCCGGCGCTGCTGGACTTCGCCGCGCTCGCGCACAAGGCTGATGCCAAGCCCGGTCAGCTCTCGGGCGGCATGCGCCGCCGCCTCAGCCTGGCGCGGGCCCTGGTCAACGACCCGCGCCTCTTGCTGCTCGACGAGCCCACCACGGGCCTGGACCCGCAGGCGCGCCACCTGATGTGGGAACGCCTGCAGCAGCTGCTGCAACAGGGCAAGTCCATCCTGCTGACCACACACTTCATGGACGAGGCCGAGCGCCTCTGTGACCGCCTGCTCGTCATCGACCACGGCCGCAAGATCGCCGAGGGCACGCCGCGCGAGCTGATCGCGGCCCATCTCGAGCCCGATGTGGTCGAGGTCTACGGCGGCGATGCACAGGCCCTGAGCACCGGGCCGCTGCGTGCGCTGGCGAGCCGGGTCGAGGTCAGCGGCGAGACCGTGTTCTTCTACACGCAGGACGCCGCACCGCTGATGCAGGCCCTGGCGCACGAGCACACCTTGCGCAGCCTGCACCGCCCGGCCAATCTGGAAGACCTCTTCCTCAAATTGACCGGCCGCCAGATCCGGGAGGACGCCTAGGGTCTGTCCATGCCAATTTCTCAAGATGCGTTGTGGATCAAAAAAGTCATGCGGTAGGC
>DNQP01000258.1:0-2429 GCA_003500955.1 Curvibacter sp.
TGGCCGAGCGTTCGCGCATGTACCTCTTCCACATCGTCGAGGAAATCGAGCGCCGCGGCCTGCCGACCGAGCTGGCCCTGCTGCCCTTCATCGAGAGTGCCTACAACCCCCAGGCCTACTCGCACGCGCGCGCCGCGGGCATGTGGCAGTTCATCCCAAGCACGGGCAAGCTCTACCAGCTCAAGCAGAACGCCTTTCGCGACGACCGGCGCGACGTGCTGGCCTCCACGCGCGCCGCGCTCGATTACCTCGAACGCCTCTATGGCATGTTCGGCGACTGGCACCTGGCCCTGGCCTCCTACAACTGGGGCGAGGGCAGCGTGGGCCGCGCGATTGCCAAGAACAAGCGACTGAAGAAGGGCACGGGCTACCTGGACCTGAACATGCCCATGGAGACGCGTTACTACATCCCCAAGCTGCAGGCCATGAAGAACATCGTGGCCGACCCTGGCAAGTTCAAGGTCAGGCTGCCGGTGATCGAAAACCACCCCTACTTCAATACCGTCACGATCACCCGTGACATCGATGTGGCCCTGGCCGCCAAGCTGGCCGAGGTCCGGTTGGAGGACTTCAAGGCGCTCAACCCCTCGCTGCACCGCCCGGTCATCCTGGCCGCAGGCACGCCGCAGATCCTGCTGCCCTGGGACAACGCCGAGATCTTCCAGCGCAACCTCGATGCCTACGCCGGTGACCGGCTGTCGAGCTGGACGGTCTGGGTCGCACCGTCGACCATGAAAACGGCCGACGCCGCCAAGCGCCTGAAGATGAGCGAGGCGGAGCTGCGCAACGCCAACAACATCCCCAGCCACATGATCATCCGCGCCGGCTCCACCCTGCTGGTGCCGCGCCCGGCCAGCCAGGAGCGCGACGTGACCGAGCGCATCGCCGACAACGGCCAGCTCTCCCTGGTGCCCGAAACCGAACTGCGCCGCATCGTGCTCAAGGCCGGCAAGAAGGACAGCGTGCACACCGTGGCGCGTCGCTACGGTCTGCCTGCCGCCAAGGTGGCCGAATGGAACAACGTGGGCACGGGTGCCAGCTTCAAGCCCGGCCAGAACATCGTGATTCACCGCTGGGTCCCGGTGCGCTCCAACATCGGCACCCCGGTGCGCCCCCGGGCGGCAGCCCCTGCCTCGACGAGCGTGGCAGGCCGCTGACCCCTCGAGCGTGCTCACGGTCTCTCAGAGCTTTTCCGTCTCGCCCGCGCGTGGCTGCCACTTCATGAGGCGCCGCTCGATACGGCCGACCAGGCCGTCGAGCAGCAGCGCGAAGGCCGTGAGCACCACGATGCCGGCAAACACCGTGTTGACGTCAAACGTGCCCTCGGCCTGCAGGATCAGGTAGCCCACGCCGCGTGCCGAGCCCAGGTACTCGCCCACCACCGCCCCCACGAAGGCCAGACCCACCGAGGTGTGCAGGCTGGAGAAGACCCAGGCCGTGGCGCTGGGCAGGTAGACGGTGCGCAGCAACTGCCTTTGATTCGCGCCCAGCATGCGTGCATTCGCCAGCACCACGGGGCTGACCTCGCGCACGCCCTGGTAGACGTTGAAGAAGACGATGAAGAAGACCAGCGTCACCGCCAGCGCCACCTTGCTCCAGATGCCCAGGCCGAACCACATGGCAAAGATGGGTGCCAGGATCACGCGCGGCATGGCGTTGGCCGCCTTGATGTAGGGATCAAGGATGGCGCTGGCCAGTGGCGAGAGGGCCAGCCAGAGACCGCAGACCAGGCCCAGCACGGTGCCGATGCCGAAGGCCAGGAAGGTTTCGAGCAGCGTGGTCCCCAGATGACGGTAGATGTCGGCGTTGCCGCTCAGGCCATCTGGAAACAAGGCGTTCGGCGCCACGGCCCAGGGCAGGAACCAGGACCAGATGCGCCCGGCCACCTGCACTGGATCGCCCAGGAAAAAAGCCAGCTTGGCATCGCGTGAGGCCAGCTGCCACAGGCCCAGGAAGGCCAGCAGCACGCCGAGCTGCCACCAGCGCAGATTGCCGGCGCGCGGCTTGAGCGCTTGCCAGAGATTCATGCCGCCTTCCTCAGCTGTTGCTGGTAGCCCTTGAGCACCTCTTCGCGCAGCACGTCCCAGATCTGGCGGTGCAGCTCGACAAAACGCGGCGTGTTGCGCACTTCGGCCACATTGCGGGGCCGCGGCAGGTCGATGCCGAACTCGCCGATCGGGCGCGTGGCCGGACCGGCCGAGAGCACCACCACCCGGTCGCTCATGGCAATGGCCTCGTCGAGGTCGTGCGTGATGAAGAGGACGGCCTTCTTCTTGGCGCTCCACAGTTCGAGCACCTCGTTCTCCATCAGCTGGCGCGTCTGCACGTCCAGCGCACTGAAGGGCTCGTCCATGAGGATGATGTCCGGATCCAGCGCCAGGGTCTGGGCCAGGGCTGTGCGCTTGCGCATGCCGCCCGAGAGCTGGTGC
>DNQP01000258.1:2724-8855 GCA_003500955.1 Curvibacter sp.
CACCCGCTGGCGCATGCCGCCCGAGAGCTGGTGCGGGTAACGGTCACCAAAGCCCGCCAGGCCCACGCGTGCCAGCCAGTCCTCGGCCTGCGCCCGCGCCTCGGTCTCGGGCACGCCGCGGTACTGCAGGCCGAGCAGCACGTTGTCCAGCGCGCTGCGCCAGGGCAGCAGGGCCTCGGCCTGGAACATATAGCCCGCGCGCCGGTTCAGACCACGCAGCGGCTCGCCGAAGACACGCACCTCGCCCGCGCTCGGCGCCAGCAGGCCCGCGCCCACATTGAGCAGCGTGGACTTGCCACAGCCTGTGGGGCCCACGACCGAGACAAACTCGCCGGCCGCCACGCGCAGCGTGGTGTCGGCCACGGCCGTGTAGGACGGTCCGCCGCCGGGGGTGGCAAAGGTGCAGGTGATGCCCAGCAACTCCAGGGCATGCGCCGTCGAGGCCATCATGACGCGCTCAGGGCCGCACCGGAACGGCCAGCGACTTGCGCAGGGTCAGGCTACGGCCGAAACGGCGCTGGAACTCCGCGTTCGCAGTGGCGTAGTCGTCGCGCACCACCACCCGGGTGGTGCCGAAAAACTCGTCGCGGTGGTAGCGGATGGTGCCGATGTAGACCGCCTGGTCGCCGGGCTTCACGTCGACACGGAACAGGCCCTGCAAGGGTGCCACGCCATCGTCGACACGCGCGTTCGGCGACACCACCCGGATCTCTGCCCGCATCACCACCCAGGTCTTGAGGATGTAGAAAGGCCGGGACGGGTGGTTGACGAAGAAATGTTCGCCGAAGGTCGCGTTGATGCGCTCCTTCATATCCCCCAGGGCCGGACGGTCCACGTCGCGCAGTTCCTCGCCCAGGATCACCATGGCCAGGCGTTCGTACTCGGCGTAACGCGGGCTCAGTTTCTGCTCCCCGGGCCTGAGCGGCGGATCGAGCTCGATGCGCCCCACCACGAGGACCTCACCCGCGGGGAGATCGGCCAGCTTCTCAACCGGCTGGATGCGGCTGGTCGGCACGCAAGCCGTCAGCAACAGGGCGGCAAGGCCCACCCAGATCAGACGGCACATCGGTGCCAGACGATGTTGCACACGGATCATCGCTGCCCCCTCAACTCGGCGATACGGTTGCGCAGGCGCGCCTCCCACTGCGTGCCCTTGACCCAATCCTCTTTCTGCAGCCGCTGCAACAGCTCCAGTTCGGAAGGCGAGCTCACGCGCTCGACGTCAAACTGCCCGGACTTGAGCCGGACGTAGCGGTAGGCGCCCAGAAAGTAGATCCCCGGCTGCTGGATGCGCACGGCCGTCTCGTTGCGACCATAGAGCGGGAAGTTGTACAGATGGTTGGGTCCCGCCAGTCGCGAGATCTGATAGGAGCCCGGTGGCAGAACCGGTTGGCTCAAAAGCCTGCCGTCTTCCGACACCGTCATGTGCCAGTAGCCTTCCTCGCCCTGCGGCTTGAGACTGGCCTCGTAGATTTTCTTGCTGGGCGCGCCGGTCATGTCGATGTAGGCGAACACCAGGGAATTGGTCGGGTCGTTGATGTCCCGCTTGGGGCCGATGCCATCGCTGCCGCAAGCAGCCAGCCCGGCACAGAGCAGCAGGACGCAGAAAGTCCGAAACAGGGTTTTCACGATGCTTCCTTTCAGGGCAAGTCCAACGGGCGCTGTCGGGTATGCCTCACTTCTTCCTCAGCTCGGCCATCCGGTTGCGGATGCGCGCCTCCCACTGCGTCCCCTGGACCCAGCTCTCCTTCTCCAGCCGCTGCAGCAGCTCGAGCTCCGTGGGCTGGTTGGTGCGCTCGATCGCGAACTTGCCGCCCTCGAAAAAGCCGGTCTTGACCTTGGTGTAGCGGTAGGAACCCAGGAAGTAGATGCCCGGCTTCTGGATGCGCACGGCCGTCTCGTTGCGACCGTAGGCCGGGAAGCGGTAGACGTTGTTGCCGGCAAAAAACCCCGAGCCTTCCAGCTGCGAGAGCTGGTAGGCCCCCGGGGGCAGATAGGGCTGGCTCAGCAGCTGGCCGTCCTTGGCCACGTTCATGTGCCAGTAGCCCTCCTCGCCCTGCGGCTTGAGGCTGGCGCCGTCGATCTTGGTCGGCGCCTCGCTCATGTCCACATAGGCGAAGACCAGGGAATTGGTCGGGTCGTTGATGTCACGCTCCGGGCCGATCGAGCTGCTGCCACAGGCGGCAAGCAAGGCGACGAGGATCAGCAGCGCGCTGCGGTAAAGCGTATGCATCATGGCATCTCCCTGTTTGAATGCGTTCTCACAAATACCCCGGCGCACCGGCCTACGGCGACACCCGGAGGCTCGACGGCCCTCAGGCCTTGAAACGCGTCTTGGCCCGGGCCGCGAACTGGTTGGTCCAGGTCTTGCCCAGGTCGATCCGCTCGGCCTTGAGTGTGCTGTCGAAGCTGGCCAGCGCACGCAAGGCGGTCTTGCCTCCCTCTTCGGGGAACATGCCGTCGATGGCCAGCGCCTCGCGCACCTTGTCGAAGGACGCCAGGTAGAGGCCACGGTCGCCCAGCAGGTAGGACTCGGGCACGGTCTTGATGATGTCGCTCGGGCCCGCCGTCTGCAGCCACTTGAGCGCGTGCACCATGGCGTTGGTCAGGGCCTGGGCCGTGGCCGGGTTCTTCTGCACATATTCCAGCGGCGCGTAGAGACAACCCGCGGGCATGGGGCCGCCGAAGACCTCGCGCGTGCCCTTGAGCGTGCGGGTGTCGAAGACCACGCGCACATCGCCCTTCTGCTCCAGCATGGTCATCACCGGATCGATGTTGCACATGGCGTCGATCTGGCCCGAGCGCAAGGCGGTCAAGGCGCCGGCCGAGGTCCCCACACCGATGAAGCTCACATCCGCGGCCTTCAGGCCAGCGCGCGAAAGCACCAGGTTGGCCATCATGTTGGTGGACGAACCCGGGGCCGTGACGCCGATCTTCTTGCCCTTGAGGTCGGCCACGGTCTTGTAGTGCGGCAGGGTCTTGTTGGAGATCCCCAGCGCGATCTGGGGCGCGCGCCCTTGCAGCACGAAGGCCTGGAACATCTGGCCCTTGTTCTGCAGATTGATCGTGTGCTCGTAGGCGCCGCTGACCACATCGGCGGACCCACCCACCACGGCCTGCAGCGCACGTGCGCCGCCGGCGAAGTCGCTGATCTCCACCTCCAGGCCCTCGGCCTTGAAGTAGCCCAGCTGCTCGGCAATGGTCAGCGGCAGGTAGTAGAAGGACGCCTTGCCGCCCACGGCGATGGCCACCTTGCCCTTCTCAGGCTTGGGATCGGCCGCCAGGGCCGGCAAGCCCAGGCTGGCCGCTGCGAGCGCGGTGCCGGCCGTGAACAGGCGGCGGTTGATGCGATGGTCGGACATGATGTTCTGCTTCCCTGTCATGCGTTTCCTGGTGTCCTAGGTTAACCAGATGGCGCGGACGACGCATCGGGAAAGCTCCCGACCGGGTTTCCCCTAAAGCCGCCGGCACGCCGGGCCGCAGCTCAGTGATAACCGAGGAAAAAGATGGCGATATTGGTCAGCAGCGCCAGGGCCCAGACGACGGACCGTGCCGTGCTCATGCCCGCGACGTAGGCCATGACGTAGATCAGGCGCAGGAAGACGAAGAGGAAAGCCAGCATGTCCAGCCGCAGCTGATGGGCACCCATCAGGTGGGCAATGATGACGGCGCCGATGAAGAAAGGCAGGGCCTCGAAGCTGTTCTGCTGTGCCGCGTGGGCCCGGGCACGCCAGTCGGTCTGGCGCGCCAGCCAGGCGCGCGGGTTGTCGTTGTCATACCCCCCCTCCTTGCGCGGCTTGCCCAACATGCCGGATTTGGCCAGGATCGCGCAGGCGATGGGCAGCAGCGCAGCGATGAGGACACACCAGTAGGCCAGGGTGAAGCGGGCAAAGGTCATGATGAGGAAGTTGGGGAAAGAAGAGGGGGAGTTGGATGCCGCCAGGCTTGCAAAAACTGCGCCGGATTATCCTTCAGCGCCGGTCCACCAGGGCGTGTGCAATCGTACCCAGGTCCACGTATTCCAGCTCGCTGCCGATGGGCACGCCACGCGCGAGCCGGGTGAAGGCCACGCCGCGAGCCTTGAGCCCCTCGCCGATCACATGCGCCGTGGCCTCGCCCTCGGCGGTGAAATTGGTCGCCAGGATGACCTCGCGCACCGTGCCGTCGCTGGCGCGCTCCAGCAGGGTCTTGATGCCGATGTCGCGCGGGCCGATGCCGTCGAGCGGGCTGAGCTTGCCCATGAGCACGTAGTACAGGCCCTTGTAGGCCCCGGTCCGCTCCAGCGCCATCTGGTCGGCCGGCGTCTCCACCACGCAGAGCTTGCTCGCGTCGCGCGCCGGGTCCTGGCAGGTGGCACAGACCTCGGCTTCGCTGAAGGTGTGGCAGCGCACGCAGTGGCGCACGCTGGTCGCCGCCTCCTGCAGGGCCCGCGACAGCAGCTGCGCCCCCTCGCGGTCGTGCTGCAGCAGATGAAAGGCCATGCGCGAAGCCGACTTCACCCCCACGCCCGGCAAGCGGCGCAGCGCCTGGATCAGCGCATCGAGGGAGTGTGCGTCGGACATGGCAAGACGAAACGTGGCGCGGCGTAGCGAGCGGGCTCAGGGCAAGGCGCGGGTGTCAGGCCACCGGAATGGACCGGACGTCCATGAGGACGGCCTGAACGGGACCCGCAACGCCGCCATGTGCCCGCGCAGTAGCCGTCAGAAAGGGAATTTCATGCCGCCGGGCAGGCCTGGCATGCCTGCCGTCAGCTTGCCCATCTTCTCCTGGCTGGTCTCCTCGGCCTTGCGCACGGCGGCGTTGAAGGCCGCGGCCACCAGGTCCTCGAGCATGTCCTTGTCCTCCCCGAGCAGGCTGGGATCGATGGTGATGCGCTTGACGTCGTGCTTGCAGGTCATGACGACCTTGACCAGACCCGCGCCCGATTCACCCGTGACCTCGATGAAGGCCAGTTCTTCCTGGGCCTTCTTGAGGTTGTCCTGCATGGCCTGGGCCTGCTTCATGAGGCCGGCGAGTTGTCCTTTGTTGAACATGGGGAGTCCTTCTTGGTTCAGTGTTTGCTGGAGGGTTCGATGGGCTTGATGCTGCCAGGCACGATTTTCGCGCCGAAGTCACGCATCATGGCCTGCACAAAGGGGTCTTCCTGGATGAGCTTTTCGGCCGCAAGCTGCTTTTCCTCGGCGATGGCGGCATTGCGCCGGGCCGGGCTGTCGCTCACGCGACCGATCTCCACGGCCAGCGTGACCGGATGACCTGCGGCTTGCAGGGCCGCCTGCAGGCGCTCGCGGGCCGAGGCCGAGTTGAGCGACTCGCGCTCCACGCGCAGCAGCCATTGATCGGCATCACGTGCCACCAGCTGCGACTGCAGGGCCAGTTCACGCACCAGCGCCGTGATGGCTTCGCTGGCGACCAGGCCGCGCACGACCTGGTGCCAGTAGCCGCCCTCCTCGGTGGGGACCAAGGGGGCAGCCTGCGCGGCGCCGGGCGCCGGCACGTCAACACGCGATTCAGCCGCCACGCGCACGGGCACCGCCACCACCTGGGCGGCAGGCATGGCCGTCACCGGCCTGGCGGGCTGGACGGGGTGTTCCTCGTCGACCACCGACAGCACCTGGCCCGGCGGTGTGACGCCTGCGGGGCGTGCGGCCGGCGCCGCCGCGGGCGCGGAGATCGGGCGCGCAGCCAGGGGGGGCGTGGGTGCAGAAGAGGGGGTGGGCCGGGGCGCGGGAGCCGCGGGCTGCACCGCCGCCATCACGGACTGGAGCCGCTGCGGGCCAGCCTCAGGCGATTTCAGTGTTTTTTTTTCTGCCGAGCCGCCCGGGGGCATGGCACCGGGCTTGAACGCCAGCAGGCGCAGCAGCACCATGGTCAGGGCCGCGTACTCGTCAGGCGCCAGGCCCAGCTCGCCGCGGCCATGCAGACACAGGCTGTAGAGCAGCTGGGTCTCGTCGGCCGGCAGCAGTTCGGCCAGGCGCGCGGTCTCGGCGGCCTCGGGATCAGCGGCATCGGCACTGCCGGGCACGGCCTGCAGCACAGCCATGCGCTGCAGCACCACGGTCATCTCTTCCAGGGTGGAGGCTGCGCTCAGGCCGTGGCCGCGCAGGGCCTCGGAGGTCTCCACCACGGTCTTG
>DNQP01000275.1:0-3539 GCA_003500955.1 Curvibacter sp.
GAAGCGGATGGCCGCGCTGATGTTGACATCGGCTACGCCATCACCGTAGGTGAAGCAGAAGGCCTCTTCGTCCTTCAGATAGTCGGCTACGCGCTTCAAGCGCCCGCCGGTCAGGGTGTGCTCGCCCGTGTCCACCACGGTCACGCGCCAGGGTTCGGCATGGCGCTGGTGGATCTCCATGCGGTTGTTGGCCATGTCGAAGGTCAGGTCCGAGGTGTGCAGGAAGTAGTTGGCGAAGTACTCCTTGATCACGTAACCGCGGTAGCCGCAGCAGATCACGAAGTCGTTCACGCCATGGGCGCTGTAGATCTTCATGATGTGCCAGAGGATGGGCTTGCCCCCGATCTCGATCATGGGTTTGGGCTTGAGATGGGTTTCCTCGGAGATCCGGGTGCCCAGGCCGCCGGCCAGGATGACTGCTTTCATGGTGTGCGACGCAGCATGCGCTCTGTCTATAGAGATGGGCACCAAGAATACGGCAGCCCCGCCCCGGGGAACAGCGGAATTGCCTGGGGTTCGCCCGGCATTTCCCGCATTCCACCCGCCACGGCCTTTGTAGGATTTCTTCCGACACGCGACTGCCGTTTTGCCAACACGAGACACAGACGGCGGCTGATTCAAGTTTCACGACCGATCTTCAGAATCAGGTCCAACGCCAAACGCAAGAACTGCGCTGCAAAGGAGCCCCAAATGACCGACGAACAACTGAACGCCGAGATCCGCGAAGCCAACCTGACCTACCTCATGCTGGCGCAGAACCTGATCCGACGTGACAAGGCCGAGGCGCAGTTCCGCCTGGGCATTTCCGAGGAGTCCGCCGATCTCATGGCCGCGCTGTCGCCGGCCCAGCTCTCCAAGATCGCGTCCAGCAGCATGCTGCTGTGCCGCTTCCGCATGGACGACGAGGTGGTGTGGAGCCTGCTGACCAACCACGCCGCACGCAAGGTGGACAACGACACCACCACCCGCCTGCACGCCAGCATCCTGATGGCCGGCCGCCACGCCGAAGCCATCTGAACCCGGAGACCGCAGCATGCCCGCCGTCAAGAGCGTCCTCAATGAATCGCGCCAGATCGAGCGCGCCGTCGCCCTGATCAAGCTGGGCGCGCGCCTGCAGGTGCTGGAAAGCGAGACCGATCTGTCCTACGAGCGCCTGCTGCGCCTCTACAAGGAGGTCGCGGGCAAGTCGCCTTCCAAGGGCCAGCTGCCCTTCTCGACCGACTGGTTCCTGACCTGGCAGCCCAACATCCACGCCTCGCTCTTCCTCAACATCTACGAGCACCTCAACAAGGTGAGCTCGATCGAGGGCATCGACGCCGTGATGAAGGCCTTCAAGCTCTACAGCGAGCAGATGGACATGCTGGAGATGGAACCCCTGCTGTCGGTCACCCGCGCCTGGCGTCTGGTGAAGTTCGTCGACAACAACATGCTGGCCATGACCAAGTGCAGCAAGTGCGGCGGCCACTTCGTCTCCGAGCCCTACGAGAACTCGCGCCACTACGTCTGCGGCCTGTGCGAGCCGCCGGCACGCGCCGGCAAGGGCAGCACCGCGCGCGGCATCCTGCTGCACTGACACGGCGCATATCCCTGGGGTATGAACGGGAAAAGGGGGCGGAACCGCCCCCTTTTTTTCATAGCACAGGCCGGAACCTTTCCCCTAGAATGATCCGACACCGTCTTTTCCGACCACCCGTCCCTCAAGCCACCACACGCCCATGCTAGTCATCATTGGTTATGCCGTCGCCATGGGCTGCATCTTCGGGGTGTATGTCGTACACGGCGGCAACATCGGCGTGATCCTGACGGCCCTGCCCTTCGAGCTGATCACCATCTTCGGTGGCGCGCTCGGCGCCTTCGTGGTGAACAACCAGCCCAAGGTGCTCAAGGCCACTATCGCGATGATCCCGCAGGCCCTCAAGAGCTCCAAGTACACCAAGGAGCGCTACATGGACCTGATGGCCATGCTCTACGACATTCTGCAGAAGGCGCGCAAGGAAGGGCTGATGGCCATCGAGAAGGACGTCGAGAACCCGCACGAATCGCCGATCTTCCAGAAATACCCCACGGTGGGCAGCGACCACCATGTGGTCGAGTTCACCACCGACTACCTGCGCATGATGGTACCGGGCAACCTCAATGCCCATGAGATCGAGTCCTTGATGGACAACGAGATCGAAACCCATCACCAGGAGGCGCACGCCCCGATCGCCGCCATCGCCCGCCTGGCCGGGGCGCTGCCGGCCTTCGGCATCGTGGCCGCGGTGCTGGGCGTGGTCAACACCATGGGCTCGGTGGGCCAGCCCCCGGCCGTGCTGGGCGGCATGATCGCTTCCGCCCTGGTCGGCACCTTCCTGGGCATTCTGCTGGCCTATGGCGTGGTCGAGCCCCTGGGCGGCCTGCTGGAGCAGAAGGCCCAGGATAGCTCCAAGGAGTTGGAATGCATCAAATCCACCCTGCTGGCCAGCATGCAGGGCTACAACCCCTCCACCGCCATCGAGTTCGGTCGCAAGGTGCTGTTCTCCACCGAGCGCCCGAGCTTCACCGAGCTGGAAAGCCACGTGCGCGGCAAGAAATAAGACGCGCGCTTCACAAGGTTCGTCATGGCTACCGACGCCAAGAAGCTCCAGCCCATCATCGTCAAGAAGGTCAAGAAGAGCGGCCATGCAGCGCATGGCGGCGCGTGGAAGATCGCGTACGCCGACTTCGTGACGGCCATGATGGCCTTCTTCCTGCTGATGTGGCTGCTGGGCTCGACCTCCAAGGGTGATTTGAAAGGCCTGTCGGACTACTTCAGTTCCCCACTCAAAGTCGCCATGGTCGGTGGAACGGGCGCGGGTGCCAGCCCCACGGTGCTGCCGGGTGGCGGCGCGGATCTGACCCAGACCACCGGCCAGCAACACCAGGGCGAGAGCGCCGATCCCTTGCGCAAGAAGCGCGCCGTCCAGGAGGCCCGTGCCGCAGCCGCGCGCGAGGACGCGCGCCGCCTGGCCGCGCTCAGCGCCAAGATCAGCGCCGCGATCTCCAACAACCCCAAGCTCAGGCAGTACAGCAACCAGATCCGCCTGGAGACCACACCGGACGGGCTGCAGATCCAGATCGTCGATGATCAGGGGCGCCCCATGTTCACCAGCGGCAGTGCCATCGTGCAGCCCTATATGCGCGAGATCCTGCGCGAGATCGGCGCGGCCTTGAACGGCGTGGAGAACCGCATCAGCCTGGACGGCCACACCGATCAGGCGCCGTTCGCTGGCGGCCTGCAGGGCTACAGCAACTGGGAACTCTCGGCCGATCGCGCCAACGCCTCGCGCCGCGAACTCGTGGCCTCGGGCATGCCCGAGGACAAGCTGCTGCGCGTGACCGGCCTGGCCTCCAGCACCCTGCTCGATACCGCCAACCCTACGGCCCCCGTCAATCGCCGCATCAGCATCCTGGTACTGACCCGCGAGGCCGAGGAGCGCCTGCTGGGCATCAACCGCGACGCCGTGCTGGGCGAACCCGAGGCGCAGACCCCGGCGCCCGCCTCCGCGGCACCGGCCGCC
>DNQP01000275.1:3855-4946 GCA_003500955.1 Curvibacter sp.
CGGCCGCCGCTCCCGCGGCCCCCACGCAATGACCCAAAGCTTGTATTCCGTCGGGACTTGGCCGCCGTCCGGACTTGCGATAATCTGCATCAACAAATCTGAAAGGCTCCGCCATGGCCAACCCCCGATTCCTGGTCGTTGACGACTTTTCCACCATGCGCCGCATCGTGCGCAACCTGCTCAAGGAAAGCGGCTACGCCGAGGCCGACGAAGCCGAGGACGGTGTGGTCGCCCTGCAGAAGCTGCGCGCCACGAACTTCGACTTCGTGGTCAGCGACATCAACATGCCGAACATGAACGGCTTCCAGCTGCTGGCCGAGATCAAGAAGGACGAGAAGCTCAAGCACATCCCCGTGCTCATGGTCACGGCCGAAGCCCGCAAGGAAGACATCGTGCTGGCCGCCCAGCAAGGCGCCGCGGGCTACATCGTCAAGCCCTTCACCAAGGCCACGCTGGAGGAGAAGGTCAACCACATCCTCAAGAAAGCAGGACTGGTGTAACCATGGAACCGAGCGCCTCTGCACACCAAGCCGGGGACGCCGCTTCCCCGGGGCAGCCGGACAACCCGGACGTCCACCACAAGATCGGCCAGCTCACGCGCCAGCTGCACGACGCACTGCACGAGCTGGGCTACGCCGAGAGACTGCAAGGCACCGCGGGCGAGCTGCCCGACGCCAAATCCCGCCTGTCCTACATCGCCCGCCTCACCGGCGAGGCGGCCGAAAAGGTGCTCAACCGCGTGGACCAGGCCAAGAGCCAGCACGACCATATTTCCGCGCAGACCAAGCACATGATCGCCCTGCTCGTGGCCGACCCCGTGGCCGCCGTGGCCAAGGGCCACATCATGAATTTCCTGACCGATCTGGAGAAAGCCAACGGCGAGGTCGACCAGCACCTGACCGAGATCATGATGGCGCAGGACTTCCACGACCTCACGGGCCAGGTCATCGCCCGCGTCGTGAACCTCGCCACCGTGATCGAGGACCAGCTGGTCGAGTTGCTGATCCAGACCGCTCCGCCCGATGCCCAGGCGCGCGTCAGCGCACCGGCGTCTGCGGCGGCCCCGCTGGGGGTGGACGACGTTGTGCTGT
>DNQP01000061.1 GCA_003500955.1 Curvibacter sp.
GGGGGGGGGGGGGGGGGGGGGGGGGGGGCGGCCGGTGGGCTGATGAATTCGCTGAGGATCTCGCCGGGCACGATGATCTCCACCGCGCGGCGCATCAGCCCGGCCTGTAGCGCCCAGAGCACGGCCACGTGCAGCAGGATCACGCTGGCGGCAATCAGCAGGCGACGGTTCATGATGGGCGCGGTTGGGGCCATGAGAGACAGGCTCATATTCTCGGACGAGGTCGCTTCCCTGTCCTATTTCCTGAGGATCCAGCAGCTCGCCAGGGCGACCAGCACCAGACTGAGCAGGAGGATCAGGATGAACATGTGGGCAGTATAAACGATAATCGTTATCATTTGACGGGTTCTGTCCCGTCGTTGCCCAGCAAGGCGGGGCTGGCCTGGTCCAGCGTGCGGCAACCGGTCAGCGCCATGGCGATCTCCAGTTCGTCGCGCAGCAGACGCAGCACATGGGCAACGCCGACCGCGCCGGCATTGGCCAGGCCGTACAGATAGGGGCGGCCCAGCAGCACGGCATCGGCCCCGAGCGCCATGGCCTTGAGCACATCGGTGCCCCGCCGCAGGCCGCCGTCGACCAGCACCGCCATGCGGCCGCCGACCTCCTGGACGATCCGCGGCAGCGCCGAGGCGGTGCTCGGTGTCGTGTCCAGCGTACGACCGCCGTGGTTGGACACCACGAGGCCCGCCACCTGCAGGCCCAGGGCCTGGCGTGCGTCCAGCGGATGCAGCACGCCCTTGAGCAGCAGGGGCAGGCGGGTGCGGGACTGCAGCCAGCTCACGTCGTCCCAGGTCGGTGCCTGCGCCAGCAGGGCGTCGAACAGCGCACTCTGGCCGGCGTGCAGTGGCTGTGGCGGCGGTGGCGGCAGCGTCTCCAGATGAACAGCGCGCACCTGCGGCGGCAGGCGGAAGCCGGCGCGGCGTTCACGGTCGCGCGCGCCGCTGGACGGCGCATCCACCGTCAGCACCAGCGCCTCGTAACCGGCACGCTCCGCGCGTTGCACAAGCTCCAGCGTGTGCCCACGGTCATGCTGCATGTAGAGCTGGAACCACAGCGGTCCCCGCCCGGGCTCCGTCTGCATGGCCCGGGCCACCTCCTCCATCGGCACGCTGGACTGGGTGCTCAGCACCAGGCCGGCGCCGAGCGCCGCCGCCGCATGCGCGCTGGCGAGTTCGCCATCGGCATGGGCCAGCTTCTGGAAGGCCAGGGGCGCGAGCAGGATGGGATGGGCCAGCGTGCGTCCCAGCAGTTCGACGCGGGTGTGCCCGCCGGCGAGCGGCCGCAAGACCCGCGGCCAGAGCTCCAGACGATCCCAGGCGTTGCGGTTGGCGCGCAGCGTCAGTTCATCGGCAGCCCCACCGCTGAAGTAGGCCCAGGCCTGCGCATCCAGCCGGGTACGGGCCTGCGCTTCGTGGTCGGCCAGGTTCACGATGCCCGCCGGCAGGGATGCAACCTCGGGCACGCGTGTCACAGATCGATCCACTGGCGCAGCAGGTTGTGGTAGGTCGCCGTCAGCCCGATGACGGCCGGGTCCTCGTCGCCGATGCGGGTGCGCAGCTGCCGCAGATGCAGGTCCATGTCGTAGAGCAAGCGGCGCTGCTCATCGCTGCGCACCATGCTCTGGACCCAGAAGAAGCAGGCCAGCCGGGCGCCCCGGGTGACCGGTTCGACCCGGTGCACGCTGGTGCCGGGGTAGACCACCGCGTCCCCAGCGGCGAGCTTGACGCGCTGGTGGCCGAAGGTGTCCTCCACGACCAGCTCGCCGCCTTCGTAATCCTCGGGACTGCTGAGGAAGAGCGTGCAGGAGATGTCGGTGCGCACCCGGCCGGCACCGTTGCGCAGGAAGCGCACGGCGCTGTCGACATGGTTGCCGAAGGCGTTGTGCGCGCCGCTGTAGCGGTTGGCCAGGGGCGGGGAGATCTGCTTGGGCAAGGTGGCGGCAAAGAATTCCGGGCTGCGCTCCAGGCCGGCCAGCACCAGCTGCTGCAGGGCCCGGTTCTCCTCGCTGGCTTCCGCGAGCTGCTCGTTGTTCTTGGCCAGCGCTGCCTGCTCGCCGGAGGTGCTGCGCCCATCCACCCAGGCGGCGCGCTGCAGCAGCCTGCGAGCCTGCGACAGCTCCGGGGCGCCAAGGATGCGGGGGATGTGCAGCAGCATGGGGTGCAGTCTCCCGGTCAGAAGCGCGTGCCGAGCGTGAACTTCACAGCCCTGGGCGCCCCGGTCACCACGAAGCCAGGGTAGAGCTGGTCACCGTAGAGCTTGTCGCCGATGTTGGTGATGGTGACTTGGCCGTAAGTGTCCTGGGTGAACTTGTATTCCATCATGGCGTCGGCCACCACATAGCCCGGCGCGCTGTTGGTCGTCGAGGCCGCGCCGCTGGTGCCCTGCAGCGGCCGGTTCTCCGACACGCCGTTGAAGCCGCCCGCAAAGCGCAGCTTGGGCGTGGACTGGTAGCTCAGCCAGACGCTGCCCGAGTGCTTGGGCGTCAGGCCCACGCGCTGGCCGACGCTGGCCTGGGCGGTGCTGCCCGCCTGGTCGATCTTGGCCTCCGGCACCCAGGCGTAGGACAGGTAGAGCTCCCACTTCGGGCTCAGCCGGCCTACGACGTCCAACTCGACGCCGGCCGCATGGCGCTTGCCCGAGAGCAGGTAGGAGGAGCCGGCGAAATCCGAGTCCGTGGTGCGCTCGTTGTACTTCTCGGTCCAGAACAGGGGGAGGCGGGTCGAGAGCTGCTTGCGCAGCCAGTCGAGCTTGGTACCGATCTCGAGGTTGCGGCTCTTTTCCGGCGGTGTGTTGGCGTTCTGCGGCGTCACGTACTGATAGGTGTCGGCCGAGGTGTTGAACGAGGTGCTGTAGGACACGTGGTAGGAGCTGTCATCCGTGGGCTGGTAGAGCAGGCCCCAGCGTTGGCTCCAGACGTTGTTGCTCAGCTCGGTCTGCAGCGTACCGTTGGGTACGTTGGTGCTGGTGTTCGGATAGGTCCGCTGCCGGAAGTCGCCGTTGAAGGCGTCGAAGCGCAGGCCGGCCAGCAGCTTCCAGGACGGCGCGATCTGCAGCAGGTCCTGTACATAGAAGCCGACCGAGGTGGCCGAGTAGTGGTTGGTCTCTCGGTAGACCGGCTCCACCGACAGGGTCCGCCCGTCATCCGGCGTGCCCAGGGTGGTGTTGCCCTTGTTGTAGTTGGTTCCCACGGTGCCCCAGGCGCCGTAGCGCTGCGCTTTCTCAACGGCGGCATCGACCCCGGCGAGCACCTCGTTCTTCAGGCCCAGCCAGTCGAACTTGTTGCTGTAGTCGCTCTGCACGTAAGTGCCGTCGTAGCGGTCCTTGCGGGGAGCCAGGCCCGAGCGGGTCATGACCGTGGCCGGGTTGAGATTGGCGGCGGTGGTGCCCGCGGCAAAGCCGGCGCGGGTGCCCCATTGCGAGCGGTCAAAGCTGCCCGAGCGGAACTGGCTGCGCAACTCGCCGCCATCGTCGAAGCGATGGACGTGCTTGCCGTGCATGTAACTGGCTCGGCCCTTGAGGTAGTCGCTGCGTGTGCCGTAGAAGTCGCCCGGCTCCACCTTGGGCACGGTGCCGCCCAGCCAGGAGATGCCGGCCTGGGGAATGTTGTCCACATCGAGGTGGAACAGGCCGATGGAGAACTCGTCGCGCTGCCCGATGCCCCAGCGGAACGTCGGCGCCACGCCGTACTTGTCGATTTCCGCGCCACCGTTGTGGGCCTTGGTGGACATCACGTTGAGGCGCAGGGCCGCGTCTTCTCCGGTGACCCAGTTGAAGTCGCCGGTGGTCCGCGCGTAGCCGCGGCTGCCCACCGTGGCCTCGACCTGATGCTCGGTCATCAGGCGCGGCTGTTTGGTCACCTGGTTGATCACGCCGCCTGTCGAGCCCCGGCCGAAGATCATCGAGGCCGAGCCACGCATGACCTCGATGCGGTCATAGTTGAAGGTGTCACGGTCGTACTGCGAGGGATCGCGCATGCCGTCGATCAACAGATCGCCCACCGTGGCCACGGGAAAGCCGCGCAGACGGATGTCCTGGTCCGTGCCGTTCTCCGTTGCCGCAAAGGTGATGCCCGCGGTGTGGTGCAGGGCTTCCCGCAGCGTGTCCAGCTTGCGGTCGTCCATCAGCTTCTCGGTGATGACCGACACGGACTGCGGGATGTCGCGGATGTCCTGGTTGCCCTTGCCGATCTGGGTCCGGCGGGTCTGGAACGCATCCTTGCCTTCTGCTTCCTCTGCCTTCTCGCGCACGGTCACCGTGCCCAGCGTCGGGCCCTCGGTGGCTGACGCCGAGCTTTGGGCCCAGCTGCTCACGGACGCCGCCAGCAACAGGGTACCCAGGGGCAAGAGGGCCACATGTTTGGTTGGGAGGGGAGGGGTCGCGCGTGTCGAAGCGCGTGGGTGCCGGCGGGATCGTTGGGCCATGGTGGATGCCTGAGTTCAAGGAGGATGGTTGCTGGCTGGCTACCACCGGCCCTGACGAGACATCAGGCAGGTTTTGCTGGCGACGAAAGTTAAGGCATTATATACAAATACGAATCATTTGTATTTGTATGTAAATCGTCGCGTTTCCGTGCGCAGCGGGTTCCGGCGGGGTGGAAAAGGCGCGCGGGGGGCGCGAACCTCGCGGACATCGTGACCAGGGGGGCATGTCGGGCACGGCCGGCACGGGGGAGGCGTGTCGCTGGCGCCAGTGGCTGCGCCAGTCGGTGGAGTGGTGAGGCGGGTGGGCTCAGTAGCTCAGCCGTTCCGGCCGGATCTCCTGCAGGATGGTGGTGGCGATCTCCTCGATGGACTTGGTTGTCGTCGAGAGCCAACGGATGCCCGCGCGGCGCATCATGGCCTCGGCCTCGGCCACTTCCATGCGGCAGTTCTCCAGCGAGGCGTACTTGGAGTTGGGGCGCCGCTCGTTGCGGATCTCGCTCAGGCGCTCGGGGTTGATGGTCAGGCCAAAGATCTTGGCCTTGTGCGGCACCAGGGCCGGGGGCAGGGTCTTGCGTTCGAAGTCCTCGGGGATCAGTGGGTAGTTGGAGGCCTTGAGGCCGTACTGCATGGCGAGGTAGAGCGAGGTGGGCGTCTTGCCGCTGCGGCTCACGCCGACCAGGATGATGTCCGAGCTCTCCAGGTCCTTGTTCGACTGCCCGTCGTCGTGCGCGAGCGAGAAGTTGATCGCCTCGATGCGGTCGTGGTAGGCCTGGCTCTTGCTCACGTCGCTGAAGCGGCCGATGCGGTGGTTGGACTTGATGCCGAACTCGTCTTCGAGCGGGTTGACGAAGGTGCCGAACATGTCCAGCAGCATGCCCTTGCAGCCTTCGGTGATGACCTGGTGCACGGCCTCGTTGGCCAGCGTGGTGAAGACGATGGGGCGCTTGCCTTCGACCTCGGCCGTGTGGTTGATCTGGCGCACCGCCTGGTGGGCCTTGTCCACGGTGTCGATGAAGGGCAGGCGCACATGGTGCAGATTGATTTCGAACTGCGCCAG
>DNQP01000109.1 GCA_003500955.1 Curvibacter sp.
CGCTCCATCCAGACCAGTTCTTCGACGAACTGCATCTCGGCCGTGCCGAGCTGGAAGCCGGTGTAGAGCGGAATGGTGACGAGGAAGCTCGCCAGCGCGCCAGCGAGCGCGATCCAGCGCACGACGGGCGCCTGTTCGTCGCGCCCGAGGACGAGCAGCAGCACGCCGAAAGCGATCGGCAACCAGATGGCCAGGCTCAGCAGACCCATGTTCTTCTTCTCCTTACAGTCCGAGCGCGGTGCGCAGGGTGGGCCAGGTCACGAAATACGACATCAGCACCAGGATGCCCAGGATCATGGCCAGGGCGTAGTGGTAGAGATAACCGGACTGGAACCAGCGCACGATGCCGGCCACCCAGCCCACGACCTTCCAGGTGCCGTTGACCAGGGTGCCGTCGATCACGGCCTGGTCGCCGCCCTTCCACAGGCCCACGCCCAGCAGACGGGCGCCGCGCGCCAGGATGTTCTCGTTGATCCAGTCCATGTAGTACTTGTTTTCCAGCAGGGTGTAGACCGGCTGGGCCATGCGCTTGATCGCCGCCGGCAGGGCCGGGTTGACCATGTACATGTACCAGGCCGCCACGACCCCGGCCAGCGCCAGCCAGAAGGGCGGCGTGCTGAAGGCATGGCCTGCCATGGCCAGGGGGCCGTGGATGAGCTCGGCCAGCTTGGCCATGGCCGGGTGGGCCGCGCTGTTGACGGTGATGGCGTCCTTGAGGAAGTCACCAAACAGCATGGGCATGAGCGTGAGGTAGCCGATCACCACCGAGGGGATGGCCAGCAGCACCAGCGGCACCGTCACCACCCAGGGCGACTCGTGCGGCTCGTGATGATCGTCATGGCCATGACCATGGTCGTCGTGATGGGCGTCAGGATTCTGGTCGTAGCGTTCCTTGCCATGGAAGACCAGGAAGTACATCCGGAAGGAATAGAAAGCCGTGACGAAGACACCGGCCAGCACCGCGAAGGTGGCGAAGCCCGAGCCCGGCAGGTTGCTGAAGTGCACGGCCTCGATGATGCTGTCCTTGGAATAGAAGCCGGCGAACAGCGGCGTGCCGATCAGGGCCAGAGAGCCGAGCAGCGAGGTGATCCAGGTGATGGGCATGTACTTGCGCACGCCGCCCATCCAGCGGATGTCCTGGTTGTGGTGCATGCCGATGATGACCGAGCCGGCCGCAAGGAACAGCAGGGCCTTGAAGAAGGCGTGCGTCATCAGGTGGAACACGGCCACCGAGTAAGCCGAGGCGCCGAGCGCCACCGTCATATAGCCCAGCTGCGAGAGCGTGGAATAGGCCACGACGCGCTTGATGTCGTTCTGGATGATGCCCAGGAAGCCCATGAAGAGCGCCGTGATGGCGCCGATGACCATGACGAAGTTCAGCGCCACGTCGGACAGTTCATACAGCGGCGACATGCGCGCCACCATGAAGATGCCGGCCGTCACCATGGTGGCGGCGTGGATCAGCGCGGAGATGGGCGTGGGGCCTTCCATCGAATCCGGCAGCCAGACGTGCAGCGGAAACTGGGCGCTCTTGCCCATGGCGCCGATGAAGAGGCAGATGCAGATCACGGTGATCAGCAGCCACTCGGTGCCCGGGAAGATCAGCGTACCGAGCTCGCCGCTCTTGGCGAAGATCTCGCTGTAGTTCAGCGTGCCGGTGTAGGCCGCGATCAGGCCGATGCCCAGGATGAAGCCGAAGTCACCGACACGGTTGACCAGGAAGGCCTTCATGTTGGCGAAGATGGCCGTGGGCTTGTTGAACCAGAAACCGATCAGCAGGTAGGACACCAGGCCCACCGCCTCCCAGCCGAAGAAGAGCTGCAGCAGGTTGTTGCTCATGACCAGCATGAGCATGGAGAAGGTGAACAGGGAGATGTAGGCGAAGAAGCGGTTGTAGCCCTCGTCCTCTTCCATGTAGCCGATGGTGTAGATGTGCACCATCAGGGACACGAAGGTCACCACGCACATCATCATGGCGGTGAGGCCATCGACCAGGAAGCCGACTTCCATCTTCAGGCCGCCGACCACCATCCACTCGTAGATGGTGGCGTTGAAGCGCGCGCCGTCCATGGCCACGCTCTTGAGCGTCATGGCCGAGAGGATGAAGGCGATCAGCACACCCAGGATGGTGAAGGTGTGCGAGAGACGGCGGCCGATCCAGTTGCCGCCCATCTTGGTGCCGAAGATGCCGGCCAGCACGGCGCCGGCCAGCGGCGCCAGCGGAACCGCCAGCAGGGTGGATGCGTTCAGGGTTGCGCTCATTCTTTTTTAACCCTTGAGCTCGTTGAGTTCGTCCACGTTGATGCTGGACTTGTTGCGGAACAGCAGCACCAGGATGGCCAGGCCGATGGCGGATTCCGCCGCGGCCACGGTGAGGATGAAGAACACGAAGACCTGGCCGTGCATGTCACCCAGGTAGTGGGAGAAGGCCACGAAGTTCAGGTTCACCGCCAGCAGCATGAGCTCGATGGCCATGAGCAGCACGATGAGGTTCTTGCGGTTCAGGAAGATGCCGACGACCGCGATGGCAAACAGCGCGGCGCCCAGCGTGAGGTAGTGACCGAGCGTGAGCGTCATTCTTTCTTCTCCTCGGGGGCTGCCGCCGGGGCGGCCTGGGTGGGCGCAACCTTGACGATCTGCAGGCGGTCGGCCGCGCGCACGCGCACCTGGATGGACGGGTCGATGGCCTTGCTGTCCTTGCGCTCACGCAGGGTCAGCGCGATGGCAGCGATCATGGCCACGAGCAGGATGGCCGCAGCCACCTGGATGGGATAGACGTATTCGGTGTAGAGCAGGATGCCCAGGGCCTTGGCGTTGTCCACCTCGACGGCCTGGCCGATGACCTGGGCCACCGCCGGCTCCTCCGTGACGCGAAAGCCCGTGAGCAGCACCGCGGCCATCTCGAACACCACGACAGCGCCCAGAGTGGCCGCCAGCGGCAGGTGCTTCCAGAAGCTGCGACGCAGCTGGTCGATCTTGATGTCCAGCATCATCACGACGAAGAGGAAGAGCACCATCACCGCACCCAAGTAGACCAGCACCAGGGCGACGGCCAGGAACTCGGCTTCCAGCAGCAGCCAGATGGCCGAGGCCTGCGAGAAGGAGAGCATGAGGTAGAGCACGGCGTGCACGGGGTTGCGCGCCGTGACGACCCGGAAGGCCGCGAACAGCAGCACCGCCGAGAACAGGAAGAAGAAGCCGGTTTTGATGTCCATAGTCGTTTTGCGTTGGGCGTCGAGAGTTGAGCGTGGGCGGGGTGCGAACGGATCGTCGTGAATTTCCCGCTCAACGCTGAACGCTCAACACGGAACCTCTCCTCATCGGTACTTCGCGTCGGCCGCCTTGGCCGCGGCGATCTCGGGCTCATAGCGGTCACCCACGGCCAGCAGCATGTCCTTGGTGAAGTACAGATCGCCGCGCTTTTCGCCGTGGTATTCGAGGATGTGGGTTTCGACGATGGAGTCCACCGGGCAGCTCTCCTCGCAGAAGCCGCAGAAGATGCACTTGGTCAGGTCGATGTCGTAGCGCGTGGTGCGGCGGCTG
This sequence comes from Curvibacter sp., assembly GCA_003500955.1. GTDB lineage: Bacteria > Pseudomonadota > Gammaproteobacteria > Burkholderiales > Burkholderiaceae_C > Hylemonella. Next base: position 3,544 of record DNQP01000109.1, read on the forward strand.
CCGTCGGCGCGCACCTCGGACTCGATGGTGATCGCCATGGCCGGACAGACCGCTTCGCAGAGCTTGCAGGCGATGCAGCGCTCTTCGCCGTTCTCGTAGCGGCGCAGTGCGTGCAGGCCACGGAAACGCGGCGACAGCGGGGTCTTCTCTTCGGGGTACTGCAACGTGACCTTGCGCGCGAAGGTGTAGCGGCCGGTTAGGGCCATGCCCTTGACGAGCTCCACCAGCATGAAGCTCTTGAAGAAGTCCTTGAGGGAAAAGGCGGATGCGGCTTGCATGTCGTCCCCTTAGTTCCAGATGTTCCACGGCGTCTGCATCCAGATGCCGACGACGAGCAGCCACACGAGGGTGACCGGGATGAAGATCTTCCAGCCCAGACGCATGATCTGGTCGTAGCGGAAACGCGGGAAGGTGGCGCGGATCCAGATGAACATGGACACGACCACGAAAGTCTTGAGGCCCAGCCAGATCCAGCCCGGGATGGCGTTGAACAGGGTGCTGTCGATGGGCGGGTACCAGCCCCCGAGGAACATGACCACGGCCAGGATGGAGACCAGCCACATGCTGGCATATTCGGCCAGGAAGAAGATGGCAAAGCCCATGCCCGAGTACTCGACCATGTGACCGGCGACGATCTCGGCCTCGCCCTCGACCACGTCGAAGGGGTGGCGGTTGGTCTCGGCCACGGCCGAGATCAGGTAGACGATGAAGATGGGCAGCAGGGGCAGCCAGTTCCAGGACAGGAAGTTCAGGCCCATGTCGGCGAAGTAGCCCTGGCCCTGCCCCATCACGATGTCGGTCATGTTCATGCTGGCCGAGACCATGAGCACCACCAGGAAGCAAAAGCCCATGGCGATCTCGTAGCTCACCATCTGCGCCGAGGCGCGCAGCGCGCCCAGGAAGGCGTACTTGGAGTTGGACGCCCAGCCCGCGATGATCACGCCGTAGACCTCGATGGAGGTGATGGCCATGATCAGCATCAGGCCGACGTTGACGTTGGTCAGTGCGACATCCGGCCCGAAGGGAATCGCCACCCAGGCGGCCAGCGCCGGCATGATGGCCATGATGGGGCCGAGCACGAACAGGCCCTTGGCGGCGGCCGTGGGCTGGATGATTTCCTTGGTCAGCAGCTTGAGCGCGTCGGCGATGGGCTGCAGCAGACCCATGGGGCCCACGCGGTTGGGGCCCAGGCGCACCTGCATGAAGCCCAGCAGCTTGCGCTCCCAAAGCGTGAGGTAGGCCACGGCACCCATGAGCGGCGCGAGCACGCAGACGATCTTGAGCAGGGTCCAGAGCACGGGCCAGGCCAGCTCGGCCCACCAGCCGGCGGCGAGCAGGTTCAGGCCCCAGTTGTAGAAGGCGTCGATCATGCCGCCACTCCTTCACGGGCGTCGGCCGTCAGCTGCAGCGACGGCGCACGACGGACCAGGCCGTCGAGTTGGTAGATGGCCGCCGACACGGGCTCGCCCGCCGGCGCGTCGAGCCGGATGGCCGCCTGGGTGGCGTTGGACAGGTTCGGCGCCCTGGCGGTGGCAGCCGCCAGCACCTCTTGCGAGGATTCGAAGTCGAAGCCGCTCACGCCCAGCAGGTTGCCGAGCACGCGCAGCACCTTCCAGGCCGGGCGCGTCTCGCCCAGGGGCTTGACCACGGCATGGAAGCTCTGCACGCGGCCCTCGGCGTTGACGAAGCTGCCCGAGGTCTCGCTGAAAGGCGCGATCGGCAGCAGCACGTCGCTGAAGTCCAGATTGGTCTTGAAGGGGCTCAGCGTGACGACCATCTCGGCCTGGTTGAGACCGGCGGCCGCGGCAGCACCGGCGGCGGTATCGGCAGGCTCGACGTTGAGCAGCACGGCAGCTTTCAGACCTCCAGCCAGCATCTGGCCGGCGTGGAGACCAGCGCCCTGCGGCTGGGCACCCACCCACTGCGCACCCACGGTGTTGGCGGCTTCGGTGAGGTAGCCGACAGACGCACCGGTCTGCGCGGCAATCCAGTTGGCCAGGGCCAGCAGGCTGGCGGCGTTGGCGGCGTGCGCGGCAGCATTGCCCAGCAGCACGGCCTTGCGCTCGCCACCCAGCAGGGACTTGGCGATGGCTTGCGCCTCAGGCGTGGCTTGGCCGGCAACCGGCGCGGTGACACCCTTCTCGGCGGCGATGGCGGCGGCCACATTGGCCAGGGCCTGGGCCCACTGCCCGGCTTCGGTCACGACGGCATTGGCCAGGCGGATGGCCCAGGCGTCGGCGTCCTTGAGCAGCTTCTTGGACGTGATGGTGTTGAGCTGCGCACCGTGGCGCACAGCCTGGCGCAGACGCTGGGCAAACAGCGGATGGTCCTTGCGCAGGTTGGAGCCGACGACGAGCACGCGCTGCAGCTGCGTGAGCGCGGCGATGGGCAGGCCCAGCCAGCGCACGCCCTCGGCCTTGCCGAACTCGGCGTGGCGCAGGCGGTGGTCGACGTTGTCGCTGCCCAGGCCGCGGATCAGGCCCGCGGCGAGGTAGAGCTCCTCGAGCGTGCTGTGCGGGCTGACCAGGGCGCCGATGCTGTTCGCACCGTGCTGGTCCTTGACGCCCTTGAGGCCGTTGGCCACGTACTCGAGGGCGGTCTGCCAGTCGACTTCCTTCCACTGGCCACCCTGCTTGAGCATGGGGGTGGTCAGGCGGTCGGCGCCGTTGAGGGCTTCGTAGGAATAACGGTCGCGGTCGGCGATCCAGCACTCGTTGACGGCATCGTTCTCGAGCGGCACCACGCGCAGGACCTGGTTGTTCTTGACCTGCACGATCAGGTTGGCGCCGGTGGAGTCGTGCGGGGACACGGACTTGCGGCGGCCGAGCTCCCAGGTGCGGGCCTGGTAGCGGAAGGGCTTGCTGGTCAGCGCGCCCACGGGGCAAATGTCGATCATGTTGCCCGACAGCTCGGAGTCCACGCTGTGGCCCACGAAGGTCTCGATCTCGGAGTGCTCGCCACGGTGGCTCATGCCGAGCTCCATCACGCCGGCGATCTCCTGGCCGAAACGCACGCAGCGCGTGCAGTGGATGCAGCGGCTCATCTCCTCCATGGAGATCAGCGGGCCCACGTCCTTGTGGAAGACCACGCGCTTCTCTTCCTGGTAGCGGGACGAGGAACCGCCGTAGCCCACGGCCAGATCCTGCAGCTGGCACTCGCCGCCCTGGTCGCAGATCGGGCAATCGAGCGGGTGGTTGATCAGCAGGAACTCCATCACCGACTTCTGGGCCTTGAGGGCCTTGTCGGTCTGGGTGCGCACGACCATGCCCTGGGTCACGGGGGTGGCACAGGCCGGCATGGGCTTGGGCGCCTTCTCGATGTCGACCAGGCACATGCGGCAGTTGGCCGCGATGCTGAGCTTCTTGTGGTAGCAGAAGTGGGGGATGTAGACCTTGGCCTTCTCGGCCGCATGCATGACCATGCTGCCTTCGGCGATCTCCACCTTCTTGCCGTCGAGTTCGATTTCAATCATGGTGTGCTCGCTCAGACGTGGGACCCTGCCGTGCAGGACTTGTGCGCCACGTGGGCTTCGAATTCGTGCCGGAAGTGCTTGATCATGGCGCGCACCGGCATGGCGGCGGCGTCACCCAGCGCGCAGATCGTGCGGCCCTGGATGTTCTCGGCCACGTTGTCCAGCAGGTCCAGGTCTTCGGCGCGACCCTGGCCTTGCTTGATGCGGTCGACCACGCGGGAAAGCCAACCCGTGCCTTCGCGGCAGGGCGTGCACTGGCCGCAGGACTCGTGCATGTAGAAGTAGGACAGGCGCTGCAGCGACTCGACCATGCAGCGGCTGTCGTCCATGACGATGACGGCGCCCGAGCCCAGCATGGAGCCGGCCTTGGCGATGGAGTCGTAGTCCATCGTGCACTGCATCATGATGTCGGCCGGCAGCACCGGGGCCGACGAACCGCCGGGGATCACGGCCTTGAGCTGACGGCCCTTGCGCACGCCGCCCGCGAGTTCAAGCAGCTTGGCGAAAGGCGTGCCCATAGGCACTTCGTAGTTGCCAGGCTTCTCGACGTCACCGCTGACCGAGAAGATCTTGGTACCGCCATTGTTGGGCTTGCCGCACTCGAGGTAGGCCTGGCCGCCGTTGCGGATGATCCAGGGCACGGCCGCGAAGGTCTCGGTGTTGTTGATCGTGGTCGGCTTGCCGTAGAGGCCAAAGCTGGCCGGGAACGGCGGCTTGAAGCGCGGCTGGCCCTTCTTGCCTTCGAGCGATTCGAGCAGCGCGGTCTCTTCACCGCAGATGTAGGCGCCGAAACCATGGTGCGCGTGCAGCTGGAAGCTGAAGTTGCTGCCCGCGATGTTGTTGCCCAGCAGGCCGGCGGCACGGGCCTCTTCCAGCGCCTCCTCGAAGCGTTCGTAGACCTCGAAGATCTCGCCGTGGATGTAGTTGTAGCCCACCGTGATGCCCATGGCATAGGCCGCGATGGCCATGCCCTCGATCACGATGTGCGGGTTGTACATGAGGATGTCGCGGTCCTTGCAGGTGCCGGGCTCGCCCTCGTCCGAGTTGCAGACCAGGTACTTCTGGCCCGGGAACTGGCGCGGCATGAAGCTCCACTTCAGACCGGTCGGGAAGCCGGCACCACCACGGCCGCGCAGCGCGGACTCCTTGACGGTGGCGATCACCTGGTCCTGCGTCAAACCTTCACCGCCATCCTTGCCCAGGATCTTGCGCAGGGCCTGGTAGCCGCCGCGCGCCTCGTAGTCCTTGAGGCGCCAGTTGCTGCCGTTGAGGCCGGCATAGATCTGGGGGTTGATGTGGCGGTCGTGGAAGCAGGTCTGCACGCCGGTGGCGGCGAACTGCGCGAGGATCTGTTCAGCCTTCATCACTGGGCCTCCGCCTTCTTGAGGCCGTCGATCAGCTGATCGAGCTTGTCGTTGCTCATGAAGCTGCACATGGTGCGGTCGTTGACCAGCATCACCGGCGAGTCGGCGCAGGCGCCCAGGCACTCGCTCTGCTGCAGCGTGAACAGGCCGTCGGCCGTGGTCTGGCCCATGGCGATGCCCAGCTTCTGCTCCAGGTGCTTCAGCGCCTTGCTGCCGTCGCGCAGCTGGCAGGGCAGGTTGGTGCAGACGTTGAGCTTGTACTTGCCCACCGGCCGCTGGTTGTACATGTTGTAGAAGGTCGTGACCTCGTGCACAGCCATGGCCGGCATGCCCAGGTAGCTGGCGATCTCGGCCTCGCTGTCGGTGCTCACAAAACCCTGCTCCTGCTGCACGATGGCCAGGCAGGCCATGACGGCCGACTGCTTCTGCTCAGCGGGGTATTTGGCGACTTCCTTGGCGAAGCGCGCCTTGGTCGTTTCCGAAATCATCGGTCTATCTCTCCAAACACGATATCCAGGGTGCCGATGATGGCGACGGCATCGGCCAGTATGTGGCCGCGCGCCAGCTCATCGAGCGTGGCCAGGTGGGCAAAGCCCGGAGCACGGATCTTGAGGCGGTAGGGCTTGTTGGCGCCATCGCTCACCATGTAGATGCCGAACTCGCCCTTGGGGTGCTCGACGGCGGCATAGGCCTCGCCGGCGGGCACGCGGAAGCCTTCGGTGAAGAGCTTGAAGTGGTGGATCAGCTCTTCCATGTTCGACTTCATCGCCTCACGGGCCGGCGGCGCCACCTTGTGGTTGTCGGTGATGACGGGGCCGGGGTTGGCGCGCAGCCAGTCCACGCACTGCTTGATGATGCGATTGGACTCGCGCATCTCCTGCACGCGCACGAGGTAACGGTCATAGCTGTCGCCGGTCTTGCCCACGGGAATGTCGAAGTCCACGCGGTCGTAGGCGTCGTAGGGCTGGGTCTTGCGCAGATCCCAGGCCACGCCCGAGCCGCGCAGCATGGGGCCGGTCATGCCCAGGTTGAGCGCACGCTCGGCGGTCACGACGCCGATGCCCACGGTGCGCTGCTTCCAGATGCGGTTGTCGGTCAGCAGGGTCTCGTACTCGTCCACGCACTTGGGGAAACGGGCACAGAAGTCGTCGATGAAGTCCAGCAGCGAGCCGCTGCGCTTGGCGTTGAGGGCCGCAAGCGAGCTCGCGCTGCGCACCTTGCTGGCCTGGTGCTGCGGCATGCTGTCGGGCAGGTCGCGGTAGACGCCACCTGGACGGAAATAGGCCGCGTGCATGCGCGCGCCCGAGACCGCCTCGTACATGTCGAAGAGGTCTTCGCGCTCGCGGAAGGTGTAGATCAGGATGGTCGAGCTGCCGCAGTCGTTGCCGTGCGAGCCCAGCCACATCAGGTGGTTGAGCAGGCGCGTGATCTCGCCGAACATGGTGCGGATGTACTGGGCGCGCAGCGGCACCTCCAGGCCCAGCATCTTCTCGATGGCCAGGCAGTAGGCCTGCTCGTTGCACATCATAGAGACGTAGTCCAGCCGGTCCATATAGGGCAGCGACTGGATGTAGGTCTTGCTCTCGGCCAGCTTCTCGGTGGCGCGGTGCAGCAGGCCGATGTGCGGATCGGCGCGCTGCACGACCTCGCCGTCGAGCTCGAGCACCAGACGCAGCACGCCGTGCGCGGCCGGGTGCTGGGGACCGAAGTTCAGCGTGTAGTTCTTGATTTCTGCCATATGCCGTCTCGCTTTACTTCAGGCCGCCGTAGTTGTCTTCACGGATGATGCGCGGCGTGATCTCGCGCGGCTCGATGGTCACCGGCTGGTAGACCACGCGCTTGAGTTCGGCGTCGTAGCGCATCTCGACGTGACCGCTGAGCGGGAAGTCCTTGCGGAAGGGATGGCCGATGAAGCCGTAGTCGGTCAGGATGCGACGCAGGTCGTCGTGGCCTTCGAAGACGATGCCATACAGGTCGAAGGCCTCGCGCTCGTACCAGTTGGCGGCGCGCCAGACGTCGACCAGTGAATCGACGACCGGGAAATCGTCATCGGCCGCAAACACGCGCAGACGGACGCGCTGGTTCAGGCTGACGGAGAGCAGGTGCGAGACCACGGCGTAACGCGCACCGTCCCAGGCGCCCTCGCCCCAGGTGGAGTAGTCGACGCCGCAGAGATCGATCAGCTGCTCGAACTGGCAGCCCGGCGCGTCGCGCAGGATCCGGGCGGCAGCGAGGTAGTCACGGGCGGCAACCTCGACGGTCACCTCATCCAGACGCAGCTCGATGCGACGGACCTTGTCACCCAGCGCAGCCGCCACGGTGTTCTTCAGGGTTTCGGGATTCACGGCAACAGCAGTCATCGACAGGCTCCGTTCAGACGCGCGCGATGGTCTGCGTGCGGCGGACCTTCTGTTGCAGCTGGATGATGCCGTAGATCAGCGCCTCGGCCGTGGGCGGGCAGCCCGGCACGTAGACGTCCACCGGCACGATACGGTCGCAGCCGCGCACCACGGAATAGCTGTAGTGGTAGTAACCGCCACCGTTGGCGCAGGAACCCATGGAGATGACCCAGCGCGGCTCGCTCATCTGGTCGTAGACCTTGCGCAGGGCCGGGGCCATCTTGTTGCACAGCGTGCCGGCCACGATCATCAGGTCGGACTGACGCGGGCTCGGACGGAACAGCATGCCGAAACGGTCGATGTCGTAGCGCGCAGCACCCGCGTGCATCATCTCGACGGCGCAGCAGGCCAGACCGAAGGTCATGGGCCAGAGCGAGCCGGTCTTGGCCCAGTTCACCACCGTGTCATAGCTGGTGGTGACGAAGCCTTCTTTCATCACGCCTTCAATCATGGCTGCTTCCTCGTCAAGAGTTCAGTTCATTCCCAGTCCAGGGCGCCCTTTTTCCACTCGTAGACAAAGCCCACGACGAGGATGGCGATGAACACCATGGCCGCCCAGAAGCCGACCGCGCCCACGTCCTTGAGCGCCACGGCCCAGGGGAAGAGGAAAGCGATTTCCAGGTCGAACAGGATGAACAGGATGGCCACGAGGTAGTAGCGCACGTCGAACTTCATGCGCGCGTCTTCAAAGGCCTCGAAGCCGCATTCGTAGGGGGAATTTTTGGCCGCATCGGGACGGTTGGGCCCGAGGATGTAGCCGATCACCTGGGGGATGACCCCGACGGCGATGCCGACCAAGATGAACAGAAGGACGGGGAGGTACTGATCGAGGTTCATCTTGAAATGCTGATCACCGTTGGGACCGGTCGGGCGTTGCCCGACCGGTCGTTGTCTGGTGCCGTCGGCGAGACTCGAACTCGCACAGCTTTCGCCACTACCCCCTCAAGATAGCGTGTCTACCAATTTCACCACGACGGCTAGTCTCTGATGCCGGCCTCGCATGAGGGTTGATTTCGGCTCAACCGGCAGCCTCAGAGTTTACCCCGAATTACCCCCTCTCTCCGAGGAGAAATTCGGGAAATCTTGACTCAGGTCATCGCGCCGGAATCTGCGCGGGGCCCGGTGCGGCAGGGGCCGCGGGCTCGGATGCGGGCGCGGTACCAGCCGGCGCAGCTCCCGGAATCTGGGACGCCGTTTCAGGCACGGCCGGCGCGATCACGGCGGGGTTCTCCAGCACGCTGCCCGAGCTCGCGGGCTTGGCGTTGCCAACGTAGGCCAGCGCCAGCGTGCAGACGAAGAATACCGTGGCCAGCACGGCCGTGGTGCGCGAGAGGAAGTTGGCACTGCCGCTGGCGCCGAAGAGGCTGCCCGACGAGCCGCTGCCGAAGGCGGCGCCCATGTCGGCGCCCTTGCCGTGCTGGACCAGCACCAGACCGATCATGGCGACGGCGGCGAGGATCTGCACCGTGATGAGGATGGATACGACGAAACTCATGTTGACTCCTAGATGGGGACGCTGGCCGCGAGCGGCGTCAGCCTGCAGCAGAAATGATGGTCAGGAAATCCGGGGCCTTGAGCGAGGCGCCGCCGATCAGCCCGCCATCGATGTCGGGCTGGGCCAGCAGCTGCGCGGCGTTGGCCGCGTTCATGCTGCCGCCGTAGAGGATCTTCACGCGCTCGGGATGCGGCGTGGCGGCCTTGAGCTGCGCGCGCAATACGGCGTGCACGGCTTGCGCCTGCTCGGGTGTCGCCGTCTTGCCGGTGCCGATGGCCCAGACCGGCTCATAGGCCACGACGATCTCGCTGATGCAGTGACCGTTGAGGTGGATGACCGCCGCCAGCTGGCGCTTGACCACCTCCTCGGTCTTGCCGGCTTCACGCTCGGCCAGGGTCTCGCCCACACAGACGATGGGCGTCACGCCATTGGCGAGCACGCGCTGGGCCTTGGCGGCTACCGCAGCATCGGTCTCGCCATGGTATTGCCGGCGCTCCGAGTGGCCGACGATGGCGTAGCGCACCCCGAAGTCCTTGAGCATGGCCACCGAGACCTCGCCGGTGTAGGCGCCAAGCTCGTGTTGCGACACGTCCTGCGCGCCGAGCTCCACCGGACTGGTGGCCAGCAGGGCCTGGCACTGCGCGAAGTACGGCGCCGGGACGCAGACCGCGATGTCGCAGCCCGGGTCCTTGAGGCCCGACAGAATGCCCTTGAGCAGGATCTGGTTGGCGGCCAGGCCACCGTTCATCTTCCAGTTGCCGGCGATCAGCTTTCTCGTGCTCATGCCTGGCCCCAGGTCAGCACGATCTTGCCAATGTGCTGGTTCGACTCCATCAGGGCATGTGCCTCCGCGGCCTGCTCGGGCTTGAAGACGCTGTGGATCACCGGCTTGATCCTGCCGGACTCGATCAGCGGCCAGGCGTGCTTGCGGCAGGCCTGGGCGATGGCGGCCTTGAAGGCCACGGGACGCGGACGCAGCGTGGAGCCGGTGATGGTCAGGCGCTTGCGCAGCACCAGGCCGGCGTTGAAATTGCTCTTGGTGCCGCCCTGCACGGCGATGATGACGATGCGGCCGTCTTCGGCCAGGCTCTCGACCTCGCGCGCGACGTACTCGCCGCCCACCATGTCGAGGATCACGTCCACGCCTTTGCCATCCGTCAGGCGCTTGACCTCTTCCTTGAAGTCCTGCGTCTTGTAGTTGATGGCATGGTCGGCGCCCAGCTTGACGCAGGCGGCGCACTTCTCGTCGCTGCCCGCCGTGACGATGACCTTGGCACCCCAGGCCTTGGCCAGCTGGATGGCGGTCACGCCGATGCCGCTGGACCCACCCTGGACCAGCAGGGTCTCGCCCGGCTGCAGATGGCAGCGGTCAAAGACATTGCTCCAGACGGTGAAGAAGGTCTCGGGCAACGAGGCCGCCTCCACGTCGCTCAGACCCTTGGGATACGGCAGGGTCTGGGCGATGGGCGCCGTGCACAGCTCGGCATAGCCACCACCCGCCACGAGGGCGCAGACCTTGTCGCCCAGCTTGAAGCCAGCCTGGGCCAGCTCGGCCGCGTCGCCGC